>CAJONG010000170.1 GCA_905235845.1 uncultured Lachnospiraceae bacterium | reverse complement strand
CTCTATGACGGAGTGGACGAGCTTAAGAAACAGTCTGATGAGATGCTTGACGAGATATTCTCCAAAGCACCTGACAATATCACCTCCTTTGTATTAAAGGATGAGAATATACGTATAGGAGGAGCAGCCGGTGACGTGGAGATCAATAAGCAGGCAGGTGCAGTAGCAGGTGTCATAATCATCATACTTTTTACATATGTGCTGTCTGTCTTCGTCATTCATCAGATCCAGAATGAGAGCAGCGTGATAGGTACTCTATACGCTCTCGGAGTTAAGAAAAGGGATCTTGTCAGGCATTATATCACGATACCGACGATGATATCCCTTATAGGCGGACTGATAGGAGCCGCAGCAGGTTTTTCAAGATTCGGCTGTGAGTGGCAGATGGCTGACAGCTATAATTACTATTCGATACCACTCTTTAACAAGGTCATACCGGCGTATCTGATCATATATTCTGTAGTGATGCCGCCTATGGTGTCACTTATAGTCAATACGCTTGTGATCAATAAGCGCCTGTCTGATACTGCATTGTCTCTTATAAGGAATGAGCAGAAGGCGGGTAAGGGCAGGAATATCAATCTTGGAAAGCTTTCCTTCATTAACAGGTTCAAGATAAGGCAGATGATAAGGGAGAAAAGGACAGCTTTCACCGTCATATTCGGAATGCTTATATCACTGCTCATATTCATGCTCGGTATGGACTGTTATGTTCTGTGTGAAAGTGTGGGCAGGCTTAACAGCAAGGATACCAGATATGAGTATATGTATACATACAAGTATCCGACCAAAGAAGTACCGGAAGGAGGAGAAGCCTGCTATATCAATACTCTTAAGAAGTCTATGTACGGGTACAATCTGGATATAACGGTCATAGGAATAGATGATGACAACCCGTATTATGATGTGAAGACGGTCAAAGGTAAGAATAAGATAGTTGCAAGCGATGCCATCACAACAAGATATAAGGTAGGTATAGGGGATAAGATCATCTTCTCTGACAATGCCGAAGGGATCGACTATGCTTTTACTATAGTGGATGTGGTACCGTATTCTGTAGGGCTGTCTGTATTCATGGATATAGACAGTATGAGAGAGCTTTTTGGTGAAGAGGATGATTATTACAATGTTGTATTGTCGGATCATGAGCTTGATATCGAGCAGGGCAGACTGTACTCAACCCTTACTAAAGAGGATGTGGATAAAGCCGCCAATATATTCATTGACCTGATGGCACCCATGGTCGTCATGATGATAAGCGTATCGATAGTCATATTCTGCGTGGTGATGTACCTTATGATGGCTGTTATGATAGACAGATCAAGCTTCGGTATATCGCTTGTTAAGATATTCGGATATAACACAAGGGAGATCAAGAAGCTCTATCTGGATGGTAACAGGATCGTAGTCATGATAGGAGCGGCAGTAAGCATCCCGATATCCAAGGCGATCATGGATGCACTCTTCCCTTCCTTTGTGGGGAACGTGGCGTGTCCTGTACATCTTGAGTTTGGGTGGTACTATTACCTGATCATATTCGCAGCCATAATGCTATGCTATACGATCATCAACATACTGCTTACAAGAAAGCTTAATAAAGTAAGTCCCGCAGAGGTTCTTAAGAACAGAGAGTGATATATAAGGAATGATTATGGTTATAGGAGAAGGTGAATTAAACACAGATAAGTAAATGGCATCTGGGATACTTTCAGCTTTACGGATGCATCTGTTATCCGGATTGTAAGTATACAGAGAATAAGTAGAATTATAAGCAGGAAGAATAAAGTAAAAGACAAGTAATATATTATAGAAGAAACACATCGTGGCAAAGATCAGGACGGGTACTAGATTTTGAAGACCGAAAAATAGTTGATTTTTAGCCTAAAAATCCATTGACTTTTAGAAATTGCGCAGGTATAATCCCATCTTTGACACCTAAAAAGCCGCAATCCCAGTATACATCTAGGATTCCGGCTTTATTTTTTTCTCGTGAAAAGCGTAATGCTGCGTAAACTTATCTGAAAAGGAAGCCTTACCTGCGGTGAACCTCTGAATTCATTTTAGAGCGGGGCGTTTATGCCAGACCTAAGTTCATATCCGCTTGATTACCTTTTTATCATGAGCCGTATAGTTGTCAAGGCTGCGAAGCACCGCTGCGCGGCTACGGCCTTGACAGATATACGACTCATGAGGACTGTTTGACAAGCGGATATGAACTAAGGAACTGTTACAAAATAAATTTACATTATGACTTGTCTTTCCGCCCATCTGCTTCATCGAAAAATCTTGACGTAGCCCGCTACGTCTGCGATTTTTCTCTTTGCAGATGAACGGAAATCCTTCGTCAGAATTGTAAATTTATTTATGAACAGTTCCTAAGGGTGTCCGACAAGCGGACTTTTTCTATAACCCTTTTGTCCTTCTGATTATCCCTGCCATGGACTTTGGGGTTATCAGTTCATAGTCAGTTCTGAATCCTGCCTGTTCATGGAGGGAATCTGTAAGCTG
>CAJONG010000169.1 GCA_905235845.1 uncultured Lachnospiraceae bacterium | reverse complement strand
GTCGGTGTCGGCGTCGGTGTCGGTGTCGGCGTAGGTGTTGGCTGCGCCTCCTTTTTGGATATCGTCTCATCCTTATATTCACCGCATGAACAATACCGCCTTAGGATTCCCGTCTCACTTACGGTCGCTTCCTTGATCACTTCGGATTTGGCCGTATAGCTGTGTGTATGCGGCTCTTTGGTAGGAGTGGGCGTGGGTGTCGGTGTCGGCTCGGTACTCTCGCTTTCTGCCACGGATTCCGTAACACCCGCTGTGGGAAGTACTACTGCATCCTTAACCATATCCTTAAACTGTCCCTTGGGAGCTACATAATGAACAGCATATGTTCCTTCGTCCGATACGCCCGGTACAGGATGTGAAAGTATATACTCCCTTATGACCTGGTAGCCCTTGGCATTGTAATGAAGCCCGTCACCGCCGTCATACTTGCTGTTGATGCTTCCGTTCTTATCCTTAAGGACCGTATTGACATCCAGATAGTATATTCCCTCGTACTCAGCCAGTGCTAAGAGGAAATCATTATACTTATCCACCCATTCATTCTTGACCGATCCCTTATATGTACCGTTATCGTCCACGGGCCATATGGACATGAGGACTATCTTACTGTTCGGAGCCATCTCCATGATATGCTCAATAAGATTCTTATAACTCTTCTCATATGTATCCTCATCAGTTCCCTTCATACCGTTGACGCCATATCCTATATATATGACATCCTTAGCATGGGACTGAAGGTATGAGCGCAATGTATACTGGGCACCGGAATTCTGAGTGAAGGTATTGGACTCCACGGACATGTGTGCGATACCTACCTGCGCGAGTACATCTTCATCGGATATCACACCATAGCTTACAAGTCCCACATATCTTGAATCACCTAAGAATATGCAATTATTCAGATAGCCCTCACCCGTACCCTTAACCTCAGCCAGTATCGTGGGGTCCTCTATCTCCTCGCCTGTCTCTTCATCCACTCTTATCCTGATACCCTTGGAATTGGTGGCAGTTGTTGCCTGAGCCTGATCATCAGATGAAAAAAGTTCGCCATAATTCTCAAGATCCACTTCGTTAGTCACTGCCTTATTGGCATTGATGGCATGTATGATCACCGGGATAGCGACCGCTACAGACAGGATGAGTACACTCACCGCTATGGTCTCGAATCTGTATTTTGTCCAAAGCAGATGCGCATATCTTCTGAGTCTCCCATACGAATTCCGCTTATGTGCGGATGTCCCCTTGTACACAGACCCACTCCTGTGTGCCTGTGTATTCCTGTGCTCGGACCCGCTCCTGTGTGCAGAAGTACTTTTACGCGCGGATGAACTCCTGTGTGCAGTTCCGACCTCGGAATGAGTCGTTCTATTTCTTTCATCTCCCATATTATGGTTGATATCACTCATTATATCTTCCTCTTTACATCTATATTACAATATTACATATTCTCAAGCCTTAAATCGTTCTCCCTGATCCATCCTATCTTCCTTAGCATTAAGCAGAATACAGTAGACAGTATAGCCGGAAGCACAAAGCTTACGAGTATAAGCCCTGTCCAGTCGAATGCAGTTATCGCCGCCTTCGAACCGTCAGCAATGGAATTAAGCCATCCCGAGTATACACCAATCTGACCTACAAGTCCACAAGTGCCCATTCCTGACGCAATAGCTTCTCCATCCATACGCATCTTAAATACACAGGTCGCTATGGGACCCGTAATAGCTGCTGCTAGTGTGGGTGGAATCCAGATCTTGGGATTTTTCACAATATTACCCATCTGGAGCATACTGGTTCCAAGTCCCTGTGAGATAAGACCTCCCAGCTTATTCTCCCTGTAGCTCATCACGGCAAAGCCCACCATCTGAGCACAACAGCCTGCTACAGCCGCTCCGCCGGCAAGTCCCGTAAGTCCGAATGCCGCGCATATAGCCGCACTGCTTATAGGCAATGTAAGTGCAACGCCTACGATTACGGAAACTATAATTCCCATTAAGATTTCTTACAATAAAACTTTGGTTCAAAATGTTATATTAAGATTAATTTAGTATATTCAACTTCTGAAAATTTTGAATATTTGAAAGTCTTTTCATTAAAAAGATAAATAAAATTTTGTTTGCTCTTTTTGTTATATTTATTATCTTTATCTTCTATGTTAATTGAAAAACTAAT
>CAJONG010000168.1 GCA_905235845.1 uncultured Lachnospiraceae bacterium | reverse complement strand
GTGTATGTGGATGCGGTCAGAGGAGTGCCTCTTATTGTACTTGCATACTTCATATATTTTGGCCTTCCGGCAGGAATGAAGATGATGGGGGCTGTGGACTTCAGACTTTCGGCTTTGCAGGCAGGTACTGCAGCTCTGTCTATGAACTGCGGAGCTTATATGGCTGAGATAATCAGAGCCGGTATACAGAGTGTAGACAGGGGACAGATGGAAGCCGCCAGATCACTTGGACTTACATACGGTCAGAGTATGCGTAAGGTGGTGCTCCCACAGGCTATCAAGACCATGATACCGTCCATAATCAATCAGTTCATCATAACACTTAAGGATACGTCGATCCTGTCAGTCATAGGATTCCCGGAGCTTACCAATATGGGTAAGACCATAAGCGGTAATACCTTTAAGTCTCTTGAGACATGGGCTATAATCGGTCTGGTATATATGATAGTTATCATATCCTTAAGTAAGGTGGCCAAGAAGGTGGAGCGGATGCTTAACGTAGGAAGATAATAATATATAATAAGTAATACAGAGCGGAGGAATCAAGGTGATTAAAGAAAATGCTAAGGTAATGGTTCATGTGGAGAACCTTAAGAAGGATTTTGATAAGCTAGAGGTGCTTAAGGATATAAGCATAGACATAAAGGAGGGCGAGGTCGTAGTGCTTTTGGGCCCTTCGGGAAGCGGTAAATCGACGTTCTTAAGATGCATCAACAGACTGGAGGAAGCCACAAGCGGCAAGATAATAGTAGACGGAATTGATATAACGGATAAACACACCGATATCAATAAGGCCAGAGAAGATATTGGCATGGTATTCCAGCATTTTAATCTCTTTAATAATAAGAATGTGCTAGACAATATCATGCTGGCGCCAGTAGAGCTTAAGAAGATGACCAAGGAGGAGGCGCATGATAAGGCTTTGAAGCTGCTTGAAAGAGTAGGGCTTGCCGATAAGGCAGATGCCTATCCTTCGCAGTTATCAGGCGGACAGAAGCAGAGAGTGGCTATAGCCAGAGCTCTTGCCATGAATCCGGGGCTTATCCTTTTTGATGAACCCACATCTGCTCTTGACCCCGAGATGGTAGGCGAGGTGCTTGATGTCATGAAGGAACTTGCAGGTGCCGGTATGACCATGATAGTCGTGACCCACGAGATCGGCTTTGCAAGAGAGGTGGCGGACAGGATAGTATTCGTGGATGGCGGATATATCGTGGAACAGGGTACACCGGATGAGGTCATTAATCATCCTAAAGAGAAGAGAACCATTGATTTCCTTAATAAAGTGCTGTAGAACTAAAGCTGATCATAACGGAGCTTAAGAGTGAAAAATAATTTTGATAAATTATTTTTCACTTACCGGTTTGTGCCGAGCCCAAACCGGATTAAGGCATCGCCGAATCTGATATTCGGCTCGCCGCCTCGCACAAGCATCAAAGATGCTATGGCTCGGAATGGTGGAAACTATGAAGAGCATAATAACAATAAGCAGAGAATACGGAGCGGGTGGAAGTACGATAGGACACATGGTAGCTGACAGGCTCGGATATGAGTATCTGGATAAGGCGATCATCCTGGGTACGGCATCCGAGGCACAGGTAAGTGTAGACAGTGTACTTAAATTAGATGAGGTTGTTCCGATGAATTTCGGTTTTGCACAGAGCCTTTTTGACTTCTACAATAAGCCGCTTAATGAAAAGCTTTTTGCGGTTCAGGCTGATGTGATCAAGCGCTTTGCGGAGAAGGGCAAATGTGTGATAGTCGGACGTAATGCCAATTCAATACTCAGGGAATTCGATAATACTCTGCACATATTCATATGCGGGAGCTTAAAGAGCAGGATTAGGAGAATGTCCGAAAAAGAGATGTATGCAGACACTTCGGAAAATAAGCTTAAGGATATAATCGAAGCAGTAGACAGGCAGAGAAAAAAATACTGTGATTACTATACACATACCGAATTCGGAGCGGCTAAAAATTATGATATATGTCTTGATTCATCACGTATAGATGAAGAAACCTGTGCGGAAATAATATGCAGACTGGCCAATTAGCGGACAGTCTGCATTTTTATATGGGTGATAGTGTGAAAAATATGATCGATATCATATTTTTCACACAGCGATTTGTGCCGAGCCCAAATCGCCTTATCGCTAGGGTCTGCAAGTACATCCGTGTACTTGCAAACAGACCGGACAA
>CAJONG010000167.1 GCA_905235845.1 uncultured Lachnospiraceae bacterium | reverse complement strand
CTTGCCAACAATCTTACTGTATACTTCTTTCTCCGTATAATCACCGGAGAAGCACATTTTGATCAATGCGCCGCTGGGAACAGCACCTGCACGTTCCGGGGAAAATGCGCCGTCGCCATCCAATGCGTTGAATACGTCAACCACCTTACCATTCTCATGAGCGCCTACTGACACACCGCCACCCATATGAACTACGATCAATCTCAGAGACTCATAAGGCTTGCCGGTCTCCTTGGCATATCTCTTGGCCACAGCCTTCTGATTCAGGGCATGGAATACACTTGTACGGGGAAGCTCCGGTACACCGGAGAATCTTGCCACATCACTGAGCTCATCTACGACAACCGGATCCACGATATAACTCGGTACACCAATCTCATCTCCGATCTCACGGGCAAGTATACCTCCTAAGTTGGATGCATGCTGCCCCTGTCTGCCTATCTCAAGATCATGTAGAAGCTCATCGGTCACTTCGTATGTACCGCCGGGGATGGGCTTTAACATTCCGCCTCTTCCCACTATCATATTAAGCGACTTGATATCAAAGTTCTTATCCTTAAGGAGATTCATGATGATGTCCTTACGGAAGTCCTTCTGTGCCACGATCGTGGGATATCTGCCGATCTCCTCCGTAGAATGGCGAAGCGTCTCTTCGAAGAGAAGGTTCTCATCCTCGAATACACCTATCTTTGTACTTGTTGATCCGGGATTGATTATAAGACTCTTTATACTCATTTTTCTTTTCCTTTCCAATTATATATGACTCTGATCTACAGCCTGCTTGATACAAGTGCCGCAAGGGCTATGGAATTAACCTTTACATCCACGGTATCAGATCTGGAGGTTAAGATGACCGGAGCCTTAGTACCTGTTAAGATATTGCCGTTCTTGCAGGGAACCATATGAACTATGGCCTTGTATGTCAGGTTGCCGGCGTGAATATCGGGGAATACGAGAATATCTGCATCTCCGGCTACTCTTCTGTCAAGTGCACCCTTCTCTTCGGCCGCCTCCCTATAGAGGGCTATATCAAGCGAAAGAGGTCCATCCACTATGCAGTCCTTGATCTCTCCTGCCTCGTTCATGCGTGTAAGCTCAGCCGCATCCAATGTGACGGGCATCTTCTCATTGACAGTCTCTAAAGCTGCAAGAGCCGCAACCTTGGGCATAGACACTCCGCAGGCCTTGGCTACATCAACAGTATACTCGATCATACACTTCTTATCCTCAAGCGTAGGATAAGGCATGAAAGCAACATCGGTGAAGAACAGAAGTCTGTCTATACCGGGTATCTCGAATACACATACGTGTGACAGAGGCTTACCGGTACGAAGTCCCACTTCCTTATTAAGTACGCTCTTAAGGAATGTGCCGGTAGGAAGCAGACCCTTCATGTACATATCCGCTTCTCCGTCATGTACGAGCTTAACAGCCTTAAGTGAAGCCTCAACTATATCCTTCTCATCTATCACTCTGTAATCGTCTATATTCATTCCGATCTTCCCTGCGATGGATGCGATCTCATCTGCATCACCCACAAGAATGGAATCCGCGATACCCTTCTCCTTGGCTACCTTAACTGCCTCAAGTACCGCCTCATCCTGAGCCACGGCAACTGACAGCTTCTTAAGTCCTGCCTGTCCCACCTTAGATAAAAGGTCGTCAAAAGATTTACTGTTGGAATTATTCATTTTACCTGTCCCTCCGCTGAGTTGTGTTTGATATATTAATTCTAAATATAACTTTTTCTTAAATCGGCGTATCTTTACCTATTCTTAATGACACCGTAATCTATATAATATCACTATATTGGCAATTATTCAATCATTACGTGCAATTAATCGCTATCGTAAAGCTAGGGATTTATATCCCCGGTTGCCACCGTGACTGTTGCCATTCATCACCTGCACAGGCAATAATTGGCTCCGTCTATGCATTCTATCATATGCTTTACCGTCATATCCGTCAGTAATTGCAGCAGCTCCTCTATCCTCATGTCAGTTCTTGCACTCAGTTCATAGAATATCTCACTCGCCGTCTTGGGTCTGTAATCCAACACACCGATCACTTCTCTTTCTTTACCGGTCATGAACTCATTTCTGCTGTCTTTATTATAATAGCGTATGTTATCTTTATTCTTTTCCCGTTCATCCCTACTTGTTATGCCTTTATTACCATATCTCTTAAGGATTTGCTCCGTAAGCTCATAGGGTCTGATGGCGGGTATGGCTCCATCACATATAAGCCTGTTACATCCATAGCTTAGTGAGTCCGTTACCCTTCCCGGAAGGGCATATACCTCCCTGCCCTGCTCCAATGCCATATTCACAGTGATAAGTGTTCCGCTTCTTTCTCTTGCTTCTATCACTAAGAGCGCATCGGCAAGACCTGATATTA
>CAJONG010000166.1 GCA_905235845.1 uncultured Lachnospiraceae bacterium | reverse complement strand
TCCCGCACAGGCAAAGAGGGGCTCATATTCCTTATACTCAAGATCCCTGCCCTTATATCTCTCCAATATCTCATATGCAGGCTCATCATCCTTTGCAAGAGGTGCAAGCACCGTATCAAGCAGTGCGCCTGCCATATAATATGTATATCCGTCGGCCGCCTTAACCTTACAGTATTCTTCATCCAGATTCACGCACAGAGCCACATTCGAAGGCAGGGTCCATGGTGTGGTGGTCCATGCAAGGAAATACGCATCCTCATCCTTAACCTTGAAGCGTACTACAGCCGAGCGCTCCTTGACGGTCTTATATCCCTGGGATACCTCCGCACTTGATAAAGGCGTTCCGCAGCGCGGGCAATATGGCACGATCTTAAAGCCCTTATAGAGCAGACCCTTTTTCCATATCTCCTTAAGCGCCCACCATTCGGACTCGATATAATCGTCATGGTATGTGACATAGGGGTTGTCCATATCGGCCCAGAAGCCGACGGTTCCCGAGAAATCCTCCCACATCCCCTTGTACTTCCACACGGATTCCTTACACTTGTCTATAAAGGGCTCCATGCCGTATTCTTCTATCTGTTCCTTGCCGTTTAAGCCAAGCAGCTTCTCGACCTCAAGCTCAACAGGCAGACCGTGGGTATCCCATCCGGCTTTTCTCGGAACCATATAGCCCTTCATGGTCCTGTATCTCGGTATCATATCCTTGATCACACGGGTAAGCACATGACCTATATGGGGCTTGCCGTTGGCAGTCGGAGGTCCGTCATAGAAGGTATATGTAGGGCAGCCCTTTCTCTGCTCCATACTCTTTAAGAATATGTCGTTATCATTCCAAAATTTAAGCGTCTCTTTCTCTCTGTCAGTGAAGTTGAGCGCCGTATCGACCGGATTGTACATTTGTCTATTACTTTCCTTTCTCTATTCTGTAATAACCCACAATTAAAGGTATTTTAGCATAATATAGCCTTTATGTGAATATCGCTTTTATATTAAAAGTTCATTCATTGCTCTCAGTATGTCCTCCAGCGTATCCATAAGCACTCTCTCATCCTTACCCGGCAGATCGCTCATCTTATAGATGTACTTAAAGTGAGGTATCCCCTTGGTAACGAAGGTAAAGCCCTTACCCTCCCTTATGAGAAGATCCGGGATATTCTCAACCTTTATCGCGGCATCCGGCTTCATTGTAAGCCTGATCAGTCCGTTACCGCCCTTTATCTCAGTTATGTAAACCTTATGCGCCATCTCCTTGAATTTCATTACCCTAAGCAGGTTATGCACGCTGTCCGGAACATCTCCGAACCTGTCCTTAAGCTCATCCACAAGCTCCTTAGCCTCATCATCATGACCTATGGAAGCTATCCTTTTGTATATATCCAGCTTCTGTACTTCATTGACGATATATTCCCCTGGAATGAAGGCATCCACATCGATATCTATCTGGGTCTCGAATTCATCATATGTCGTATCCTCGCCTTTAAGCTTAAGGATCGCCTCGCTTAACATCTTACAGTACAGATCATATCCTACGGCTTCCATGTGGCCGTGCTGCCTGGTTCCGAGTATATTGCCCGCTCCGCGTATCTCAAGATCCCTCATGGCGATCTTAAAGCCGCTTCCAAGCTCAGTGAACTCCCTTATGGCCTCCAGACGCTTCTCTGCAACCTCCTTAAGCATCCTGTCTCTCTTATACATAAGGAAGGCATAGGCAGTCCTTGCGCCTCTGCCGACTCTTCCCCGAAGCTGATAGAGTTGTGAGAGCCCGAATCTGTCGGAATCCTGTATGATGACGGTATTGACGTTGGTTATGTCCATCCCTGTCTCTATGATGGTAGTCGATACAAGCACATCGATACTGCCGTCTATGAAATCATACATTATATGTTCAAGTTCGTTCTCCTTCATCTGTCCGTGGGCATAAGCTATCTCAGCCTCCGGCACTAGCGCTGACAGTGTGGAAGCAACATCGGCTATGCCTGCAACTCTGTTATATATATAATAGACCTGCCCTCCCCGGGATATCTCTCTTATAATGGCCTCTCTTACCATCTGCTCATTATACTCGCATACGAAGGTCTGTATCGGAAGTCTCTCCCCCGGGGGCTCCTCAAGCACACTCATATCCCTGATACCCACTAATGACATGTGAAGGGTTCGCGGTATTGGTGTCGCCGTAAGTGTCAGAACATCCACGCTTTCCTTAAGCTTCTTAAGCTTCTCCTTATGACTGACTCCGAAGCGCTGTTCCTCATCCACTATCAAAAGTCCCAGATCCTTATATGCAACATCCTCTGACAGGAGCCTGTGCGTGCCGATTACTATATCCGTGCTGCCATTTTTGATATTCTCAAGTGTCTTCTTCTGTTCGGCCGCGGATCTGAATCTGGAGAGCATCTCTATCTTAACAGGGAAGCCTCCCATCCTCTCCGTGAAGGTATTGTAGTGCTGGCTTGCCAGTATCGTAGTGGGTACCAAC
>CAJONG010000165.1 GCA_905235845.1 uncultured Lachnospiraceae bacterium | reverse complement strand
AAAATTACGATCCTCTACCACACCATGAGCCACGTTAAGCCCCATCTGAAGCCCCATCATGCCCTTGCCTGCCGACCAGACAGCCACTATTATCGCTATAGGCAGGATCGTACGGGCTTCATTGTATATCTGATCGACGAATCTGGTAAAAGTGCCGCTTAGAGAAGACGGGATCACCGGAATGACCGCTTCAAGCAAGGCATCCTGCGACAGTGGTGTGAATGTGACGATCGTTGATGCTATAAGCAGGATCGGTACGATGGACAAAAAAAAGAAAAATGCAGTACTCGATGCATATGCGGTGATATTGTCTCTTATAAGCTGTTTACCGAAATCCCTGAATATAAGATATATCTTTCTCAACAGAAATCCCTCATTAATATATCTTCCACAGACAAGACTCTGATTGGCACTTATATAGTCAATCAGAGTCATCCCTCACATTGTAGCGCTTATATTCTAGTAATCCGATGCTCTGATGAATGTCGATGCATCAGGTGAATATGTGTATCCGTTAGGGTCCTCTTCATATATGAGTCTCTTCTTATTACCCATATACTCGAAAAATGCGCCCTTGTCGTATTCCTTAATGCCGTTAAGATTAACTGCAAATACTATACCGTCATAATCCTCGGGAACCCTGATCTCCATGGTATGCTCCTCGCTTACGGTCACATCATACCACTGCATTCTGGAATCATCTGCATCCTCATCGATCCTCCAGTCACTTTCCGTATAATCTCCGTACTTCTCAAGGTTATAGTACGCAATCTCGTATGACTTATTGTTAAAGGTCAGCTTGTCTATATAATCATAGCCCTCTTCCGTCCTCTCCAAAGAAGGATAATATGTTAAGAGGGTACCCGTATAGTAATCAACTATATCCACATGAGGGAACTGGGGCTCATATGAGTAATTCTCATCATAATCATAGGTATCAACCGTCACTCTTATATCACCTGTCACGATATAATCAAGTGTAAAAGCTTTATATCCTGCCTTATCACACTTAGCCGGCTTAAGCTCGCCTAAGGTTATCACCGCTTTATCCTCCGGCTTGACCGTAACTCCCTTATATTCCTTGTATTCAAGGTTCTCCGGATCATAGGTATCAGCCGCGAACGGAACCGTGAAGCTTCGTTCACTGCTAAAGCTTATATCATTCTCTTCAAAATAGGCATCCTGTGTGACAACTGCGGCCTCTGTGGCAGTATCAACCACCGGCGCATCATTATCCGTATCGGTTACGACAGCCTGATCCGATACCTTGGCAGTGTCTTCCGTCTGTGTGGTATCTGTGGCAGTATCTCCGCAAGCCGTAAGGCTTAATGCAGGCATTGCCAAAGCCAATATCAGCGCAACGGCTTTCCCCTTATTAAATATCATAATCTTCTGTCTCCCTTTCTCATAACATAATATATTCAAAGTACATAACAATCAACGTTTATTCTATATTAAAGGCAGTAAAAAAGCAACCCTGTAAGGTTGCAATTTTGTGGCCTGTGATAAGGCTCCTGTATTTTGACTCCTAGCATATGGCTAGGTGGGTTACCGCAACATAAGCGTCTGTCTTCCACTGCATAATGAATGTATTCATTCAAGAAGGCCCATTCAGGAATGTCTCCATTCATGAATATCGCTATTCTCGGAGGCCTGACATGTTCTTATGAGATATTGGAGTCCCGTTTAAAGTAGATGTAGGTTCAAAACATCAGGGGCACCCTATAACAGGTTATACATATTATACCTCATACCCTGTGACAATGCAAGATATATATGCGTCTATTATATACGCGTTGTGTCATGCAGATGTGCGCAGTATACAGTTACATCTAAGCAATGTTATTGCCTGTATATAACTGATAGTACTTACCGCCCTCGGCAATGAGTTCATCATGGGTTCCGCGCTCTATGATATGCCCCTGTTCGAGCACCATTATGCAGTCACTGTTGCGTACCGTTGAAAGTCTGTGGGCTATGACGAATGTGGTCCTTCCCTTCATAAGCTTATCCATACCGCTTTGAACTATACGCTCCGTACGGGTATCTATGCTTGATGTAGCCTCATCAAGGATAAGTACCGGCGGGTCCATGATGGCGGCCCTTGCTATGGCAAGTAACTGTCTCTGGCCCTGGCTTAAGTTGGCTCCGTCGCCCTTAAGCATGGTATCATACCCATTGGGAAGTCTCCTTATGAAACCATCCGCATTGGCAAGCTTAGCCGCAGCCTTTACCTCTTCCATTGTCGCCTCCGGCTTGCCGTATCTGATATTGTCAGCCACACTTCCCGTAAAAAGGTGGGTATCCTGAAGCACCATCCCAAGGCTCCTTCTTAAGTCTGCCTTACGTATCTTGCCTATATTGATACCGTCATACCTTATCTTGCCATCCTGTATATCATAGAATCTGTTGATAAGATTGGTGATGGTGGTCTTGCCGGCACCCGTAGAGCCAACGAAGGCTATCTTCTGTCCGGAGACAATGCCTACGGATAC
>CAJONG010000164.1 GCA_905235845.1 uncultured Lachnospiraceae bacterium | reverse complement strand
CGGTGTGCTGACGATCCTTGGCACGCTGATCTTTATGCTGATCTATAATGTATCCATTACCTTGGTTGTGGTATGTCTGACGCCGGTTTCCTTCCTGGTGGCCAAATTTATTGCGACACATACCCATGACATGTTTCAGGAACAGAGTAAGACCAGGGGTGAGCAGACAGCCCTTATCGAAGAGATGGTGGGAAATCAGAAGGTGGTCAGAACCTTCTCCCGGGAGGCGGCGGTTAAGGAGCAGTTTGGGGAGATCAATGACAGATTGCAAAAGTGTTCCCTGAAGGCAATCTTTTATTCCTCTCTGGTAAATCCCTGCACCCGTTTTGTCAATAGTCTGGTGTATGCGGGAGTCGGTATTTTTGGCGCTTTTCTGGCGATACGGGGCGGGATCAGCGTGGGACGCCTGTCCTGTTTCTTAAGCTACGCCAATCAATATACCAAGCCCTTTAATGAGATATCGGGAGTAGTCACGGAATTACAGAATGCATTCGCCTGCGCATCAAGAGTATTCGCACTGATAGAGGAGGATGAAGAGACAGACATAGATATATATGGGGAGTACCTCACAACTACGGATGGAGCGACAGAACATAATAACGGTTCGTCTTCCGGACAGGATACGGTCAAGGGCGATGTGGATATAGACTCGGTCTGTTTTGCATATGTTAAGGACAGACCTCTTATAGAGAACTTCTCTTTATCCGTTAAGAAAGGACAGACTGTAGCTATAGTGGGACCCACGGGCTGCGGCAAGACCACGTTTATCAATCTGCTTATGCGCTTCTATGATACAGATAAGGGAAGGATTACAGTGGACGGAGAGGATATTACAGGTCTTACGAGACAGAAGCACAGAAGCAGGTTCGGGATGGTGCTTCAGGAGACATGGATAAAGCAGGGCACAGTACTTGATAATATAAGGATAGGCAGACCGGATGCTACGAGGGATGAGTGCATCGCTGCGGCTAAGGAGGCTCATGCTCACAGCTTCATTAAGAGGCTTGCGAAGGGATACGATACCGTCCTTGCGGAAGACGGGGGCGACTTAAGCGTAGGTCAGAAGCAGCTTCTATGCATAACGAGAGTGATGCTTGCGCTTCCCCCCATACTTATCCTTGATGAGGCGACATCCAGCATAGATACCCGTACCGAGATACGGATACAGCAGGCATTCCATAAGATGATGGAGGGTAGGACAAGCTTCATAGTCGCACACAGGCTCTCTACCATAATGGATGCGGATATGATAGTGGTCATGAGAGACGGACATATAGTCGAGCAGGGAGCCCATGAGAATCTGCTTGCAAGAGGTGGCTTCTATAAGGAACTGTTTGATGCGCAGTTCGCACATTGACGTTATATATCGGGAAGAGTATAATATGTAGGTAGTTTTATCTACGGAAGCACTAGATGTTGTGCGTTGCATAGAATTCTGTATATATTGGAGGATTACGATGATCAAAGAGAGACTTGAAGATTATGTGCTTAGTATACCGGATTTTCCGGAGCCTGGGATAATCTTCAGAGATATAACGAGTGTACTTCAGGATGAAGATGGACTTCAGATGGCTATAGATGAGATGCAGAAGCTTGTTAAGGGGCTTGACTTCGATGTCATAGCAGGAGCGGAATCAAGAGGATTTATCTTCGGAACACCCATTGCGTATAATATGCATAAGCCTTTTGCGCTTGTCAGGAAGAAGGGCAAGCTTCCTAGGGAGACTGTGGAGACTACGTATGAGCTTGAGTATGGAACTGCCACTATAGAGATGCACAAGGACAGCATACGCCCGGGGCAGAAGGTGCTTGTGGTGGATGACCTTATAGCGACGGGAGGAACTCTGGGAGCGACGATCAAGCTTATAGAGCAGCTTGGAGGGGAAGTTGTGGGAGTGCTGGTCCTCATGGAGCTTAAGGGACTTAACGGAAGAGATAAGATCAAATGCCCCGTATACTCAGCCGTACAGTACGAGGGTAAGTGATCATCGCATAGCATATACTGAAAGCGAGACATTAAGAAAGTAAGACAATGGTGTGCATATCGGATGCACATAGAGGAGATTATGAAAAGAAGGTGGATGTATGGAGGAGAAAAAACTCGTAACATCTACAACTGAAGATCACGGAATAGTCTTTGATGACGGTCGCATAGAATCCATAGGTGAATTCCTTTCGCCTGAGGAATTGTATGACGATCTGATTAACCATGTCAGAAAGTATCACCCATCAGATGACATAAGCCTTATAGAGAAGGCATATAATGTTGCAAGGGAGGCCCATGAGGGACAGGTGCGCAAATCCGGCGAACCGTATATTGTGCATCCTCTGCATGTGGCCAATATCTTAGCCGACCTTGAGATGGATAAGGAGACCATAGCGGCGGGTCTTTTGCACGATGTGGCGGAGGATACCGACTGGACGATATCGGATCTGGAGAGAGAGTTCGGTGAGGATGTGGCTCATCTTGTGGATGGAGTCACCAAGCTTGATAATCTTCAGATGACTGAGACCGTGGGGGCAGC
>CAJONG010000163.1 GCA_905235845.1 uncultured Lachnospiraceae bacterium | reverse complement strand
GAGACTCCGACTGCCGCAGCCGCACTGGCGACCATAGACATAAGAGAATTTGACAGGACGCTTGAAGAATACGGTAATAAGCTGCACAGATCGGTTGCAAGGAGCATAAGCCGCTACAGAGAAGACATTAAGAACAGGCAGGCGATATTAACCGCTAAGAGCCCTAAGAACCGCATAGTCACATACAGACACAGGGCGATGTTGACAGAGGAGAGACTTAATGATGATATCCGCAGGGCGATAGATGCAAGGAAGAACAGGCTTGCACTCATATCGTCGGGTCTTGACGGCGTATCACCGTTACTTAAGCTGTCTCAGGGTTATTCATATACGGAGACGGCAGGCGGCAGGTGCGTAAGCAGTATAAAGAGTGTGGACAAAGGGCAGGAGCTTAACATCCATGTAAGGGATGGAGTGATAGAAGCTAAAGTAACGGACAAAAAGGTCAAGGACAGGGGCGTATGCCCTTGATGGTGAAAGCGGTGTGATATGGCTAAGAAGAAGGAAGATACGCTTACTATAGATGAGCGAATGGATATGCTTGACGAGATCATAGAGAAGATGGAGAGTGATGAGGTGACACTTGAGGAGTCATTTGGCTTCTATAGAAGGGGTGTGGAACTCATAGCTTCGTGCAACGAAGCGATAGACAGAGTGGAGAAAGAGGTGCTTAAGCTGTCCGACGACGGAAGCAGTGAGGTACTTGAGGATATATAGAGCTGTATTGTACAGATAATGTAAGGGATGTGTAAGGATTATGGATCTGCAAAAAGAGATAGCCATAAGGCTTGAAAGAATTGAGGAGATAATAGAGAGCTTCCTGCCTGAAGAAACAGGGTATCAGAGCAAGGTGACAGAAGCCATGAACTACAGTGTGCGCGGCGGAGGTAAGAGAATACGCCCCATGCTCATGCAGGAGACCTTCAAGCTGTTCGGAGGTACAACGGTAGCCATTGAATATTTTATGGCTGCCATAGAGATGCTGCACACATATTCTCTTGTGCATGACGATCTCCCGTGTATGGATAATGATGAGTACAGAAGAGGACGCAAGACCACACATGCGGTATTCGGAGAAGCCATCGCAACCCTTGCGGGGGATGCGCTGCTTAACTATGCAGCCGAGACAGCCCTCGGTGCATTCGATTCTGACTGTGACAAATACCTTGTAGGCAAGGCTGTAAGGATAATGTTCAGTAAGAGCGGTATATACGGTATGATCGGAGGTCAGACCGCAGATATAGTGTCTGAAGGCATGAACCCTGCCGATGTCACGGACAAGCTCATAGACTATATCCACACCAATAAGACGGCAGCTCTCATAGAGGCTTCGATGATGGTGGGAGGAGTGCTTGCAGGTGCGGATAATATACAGATCAATACACTTGAGAAGATCGCAAGGAATGTGGGAATAGCCTTCCAGATCCAGGATGATATCCTGGATGTGACAGGAAGCTTCGAGGAATTGGGCAAGCCCATAGGAAGTGATGAAAAGAATAATAAAGTGACATACGTGTCACTTCATGGACTGGAGAAGGCGAAGGCAGATGTGGAGGCTCTTTCCAAGGAGGCCACAATGCTCTTACATACCCTTCAGGGGGACAATCCGTTCCTTGAAGAGCTTTTGCTTAGTATGATCAATCGCAGGAAGTGATCATTAAGGGGAGAAGGTATGTTGCTTGATAGAATAACTGCACCTAATGATATCAAGAATATAGATAAGAAGGACTATGATGCACTGGCAGAGGAGATAAGACAGTTCCTCATAGAGAAGATATCGGTATCCGGCGGACACTTAGGCTCCAATCTGGGAGCTGTGGAGCTTACGATGGCTCTTCACCTTGTGCTTGACCTTCCGGATGATAAGATCATCTGGGATGTTGGTCACCAGTCATATACACATAAGCTGCTTACAGGCAGGAGGGACGGCTTCAATACGCTTCGTAAGTATCACGGCATGAGCGGGTTCCCCAAGCGCAAGGAGAGCGACTGTGATGCCTTCGATACGGGACATTCCTCCACATCCATATCCGCAGGCTTAGGTCTTGTGAAGGCAAGGGAACTGACGGGAGGGGATAATACCATCGTGTCGGTTATCGGAGACGGGTCACTGACAGGCGGCATGGCCTATGAAGCTCTCAATAATGCACAGAAATTAAAGACCAACTTCATCATCATATTAAATGACAACAACATGTCCATTTCCGAAAATGTCGGAGGGGTACATAAATATTTAAATGATGTACGTACCGCGAACACATACCTGGATCTTAAGGAAAATGTCTACAATACTCTCATGAATTTTCCCGGCGGCGAAGAAGTGGTTAAGGGAATAAGACGTGCAAAGAGTACTGTAAAGACACTTGTCGTACCCGGCATGTTCTTTGAAAATATGGGGATCACGTATTTGGGCCCCATCGACGGACATAACATAAAAGACATTTTAAAAGCTTTAAATGATGCGAAAAGGGTAAAAGGACCCGTGGTGATACATCTTATCACAAAGAAGGGTAAGGGGTATCTCCCC
>CAJONG010000162.1 GCA_905235845.1 uncultured Lachnospiraceae bacterium | reverse complement strand
TAAGCTCCAACCGCATGGGTTGTTTCACGTGAAAACAAGCTCTGACCCTTACAGGCATCCGGATATCATTCTCATACGACCGCTTATCATCCTTCTTATTCTCCTTGCTTAAGGCTTTCTTATAGGATGGATCCTTAAGGCTTATCATATCCTTCCCGTTATGCTTATGCAGATATCCCGTCGAATAACCTCCCCTTAGATACAGGGATTCAAGCAGGCTCCGGTCTTCCTCCGAAATCCTCTCCGTCCTGCCCTCATAGTACATATCCATGTACTTTCTATAGACAGATGTGACAGTCGTGACATATTCCGGATTCTTAAGTCTTCCCTCTATCTTAAAGGAATCAATGCCTGCATCCATAAGTACATATATGTCGTCTATAAGGCACATATCCCTCATACTTAAGGGATAGTCATTACCATTATACGGCAGTCTGCACGGTCCCGCACATCTGCCTCTGTTGCCGCTCCTGCCGCCTAAGAATGAACTGAAAAGGCATGCTCCCGAATATGAATAGCACATTGCGCCGTGAACGAAGGCCTCTATCTCAAGTCCCGTATTATCCTTAATATGCCTGATCTCTTGAAGAGATAATTCTCTGGCTGTTACTACACGGCAGACACCAAGCTTTTTAACATATTCTGCTCCATAAGTGTGTGTGATCGTCATCTGGGTACTTGCATGAAGGGGAAGAAGCGGGAATTCCTCCTTAAGAAAGCCTATAAGGCCGATGTCCTGAACGATCACTCCGTCAAGTCCCGCTCTGTAAAGAGGCTCCACGAAGCCGTATATATCCTTCCACTCCTTTTCTTTGATAAGCGTATTGAGGGTCAGATATATTCTCCTGTTATAGATATGTGCGTGATCAAGCGCTTCTATAAGCTCTTCATCCGTGAAATTATCGGCGCTTGCCCTTGCCCCGAAGCTTTTACCGGCAAGATATACGGCATCCGCTCCGGCGTTGATCGCAGCCTTAAGGCAATCCATATTGCCTGCTGGCGCAAGCAGTTCTGTTCTTGTAATGTCACTCATGTCTTGTATTACCATATGATATCGATCATGTCATTCACACTATCCGTGGCATGATACCGTATAAAAAAGGGAATCGTCAGATTCCCTTCATGCCATCCGTATAGTCTCTGTCATCCGGACTATCAGCTCCTACAGCTTTATTATCATGATTTCTTAAGGCTTTTAAGTTCAGTCTCAAGTCTGACGATCTTCTTATCCTTCTCAGAGGCTTCATCCTTAAGTATCTTATTGCTCTTCTCCATGTTCTCAAGCTTCATCTGCGAATTGACCAGATCATGCTTAAGATCATACAGTTCCTTCTCCTTGCTCGCCAGATCCTCTTCCATCGATTTCAGTCTGTTCATGGCCTTGAAATAATCATCCGCTATGTTAAGCTGCATAAGAACATTCTGATTCTCGGCATTGGCTCGTCTGAAAGCATCAACCTGTGCATATTCATTGAATTTACCGTTGATATACGAGGCAACCTTCTGGAGATACTCCTCGCTCTCGGTACCGCTTATGGTGAATACCTTACCGCCTATTATAACCTCTGCATCGGTCTTGATCGCCATACAAAACTCCCACTCATAATCCGGACAAAAATCAAATATCCATCGATCCCATAATGTCCTTGATCTAATAATGTCCTTCCCTGACAAATACATCTCAAATTATAGACTTCATACTGCCTAATTGCAAGTCCCAAATCCTCAAATCCGCCTTTTACGGCTGATGCCCAGCCTATGATCCCAAGATGCTTACATGCCTCTTCTGTTACCATTCTTCCCTTCGGCGTTCTGTTGATCTAGCCTATGATCCTAAGATGCTTATATGCCTCTTCGGTCACCACTCTTCCATTCAGCGTTCTGTTGATCTAGCCTATGATCCCAAGATGTTTATATGCCTCTTCGGTCACCACTCTTCCATTCAGCGTTCTGTTGATCTAGCCTATGATCCCAAGATGCTTATATGCCTCTTCTGTTACCATTCTTCCCTTCGGCGTCCTGTTGATGAATCCGTTCATAAGAAGGAATGGCTCATATACATCCTCTATGGTCCCCGGATCCTCACCTATAGTCGCTGCAAGCGTATCAAGGCCCACCGGACCACCGCCGAATTTATCTATAATGGTATTAAGGATATTCTTATCGGTCTTATCAAGTCCCATGGAATCAATATCAAGGATACTTAAGACCTCTCTTGCGACCTCTTCTGTTATGACTCCGTCATACTTAACCTGCGCATAATCCCTGACACGCTTAAGAAGCCTGTTGGCTATTCTCGGTGTTCCCCTGCTCCTTCTTGCCATTTCATATGCACCCTTATCATCGATTTCGATACCAAGTCTTACAGCGGAATTATTAATGATGGTCTTAAGCTCTTCCGGGGTATAGAACTCCAATCTCTGGATCATTCCGAAACGGTCTCTTAAAGGAGCTGTAAGCATACCGGCTCTGGTGGTCGCCCCAACCAGAGTAAAATGGGCAAGCTTAAGCCTGTAGCTTCTCGCATCAGGTCCCACTCCCGTGACC
>CAJONG010000161.1 GCA_905235845.1 uncultured Lachnospiraceae bacterium | reverse complement strand
CCGACACCCTTCTTATGAGCGAAGAATTGAAGGTTCATATTAAGCATTGTCCTACACCTCCTCTGATTCTACCTTGATGTATCGTGAGCCGTATCTGCTCTCGATACTGTTCAGTCCAAGTACGAGACTGTCCATAAGAAGCTTCGCTTCATCGGATATCCCGCCAAGGAAATAACACTGCATATCTCCCTTTTTCTCATCTGTTGTAACCGATATCTCATCGTCGAGAAAATGGTCTATGCTGTTAATAGTATTGATGGTCAGTACTGAGATCGCGGCGCACACGATATCCTCGCCTTCATCCGCATATCCCGAATGTCCGTGACACTCGAAGCCTCTGTACTCTCCATCATGCTTGACTATAGTAATCTCAGTCATGATTATACTGTGATCTTGTCGATCTTAACTTCGGTATAGAGCTGTCTGTGGCCGTTCTTCTTGTGATAGCCTGACTTTCTCTTATACTTATATACAATGATCTTCTTAGCCTTGCCCTGATCCATTACGGTAGCTGTAACCTTGGCTCCGGCAACATCAGCGCCAACCTTAAGATCAGCATCCTTAACAGCGACAACCTTGTCAAAGGTAACAGTATTGCCTGCCTCTGCATCGAGCTTCTCAACACGGATGACATCGCCTTCCTCTACCTTGTACTGCTTACCGCCTGTTGCAATTATTGCGTACATGAGGTCAACCTCCTTCTTATCAATCTCGCTAACTGTGGCGATGCACCCGATACCATGAACATAACCGTCATATTATCCGTAAAAGCACATACTTATAGCCTCGTTAAGCGGCACACTAGTGAATCATAACATCTAACGGACGCTTCGTCAAGTATTATTCGGGCTTTTTTCTTGGCTTGCATACCAAACTAATGTTTGGTATAATGAATACTATGACTACAGAAGCAATCGATTATGACAGTTTTGAACATATATATGCTGCGATAGACCTTAAGTCCTTCTATGCTTCGGTCGAATGTATAGATCGTGGTCTTGATCCGCTTACGACCAATCTTGTAGTAGCCGACAGTTCCCGTACCGAGAAGACCATATGCCTTGCTGTCACTCCTTCCCTTAAGGCATACGGCATCCCCGGAAGAGCCCGTCTTTTTGAGGTGATACAGGCTGTGGAGCGCATCAATTCCTCAAGGCTTGTGGCGGCTCCGGGGCATACATTTTCAGACAGTTCATGCGATTCCGTTAAGCTTTTTAAAGATCCTTCCCTTAAGCTTGATTTTATAACCGCCATCCCGAGGATGAGCCGATACATGCAGTGCAGCACGGATATATACCGTATATATCTTAAGTATTTTTCCCATGAGGACATCCATGTGTATTCCTGCGACGAGGTCTTCATAGATATCACCCGATACATGAACATATACAGGATGAGACCCGATGAACTCATACGTAAGGTTATATTGGAGATATATGATAATATCGGTGTGACAGCCACCGCCGGCATAGGGAGCAATCTGTATCTGTCCAAGATCGCTATGGATGTCTATGCCAAGCATATCCCTGCGGATGAATACGGGGTTCGTATCGCCGTATTGGATGAAGCTTCCTACAGGCGCAGAATGTGGTCTCACAGACCCATCACCGACTTCTGGCGCGTAGGTGGCGGAACTGCCCGTAAGCTGTATTCTCACGGTATATATACCATGGGCGATGTGGCACTTTGCTCACATGAGGATGAGGATCTCCTGTACCGGCTTTTCGGTGTCAATGCAGAGTTACTGATCGATCATGCCTGGGGATATGAACCATGTACTATCTCTGATATCAAGGCATATAAGCCCAAGGATACCTCTCTAAGCTCCGGTCAGGTCCTTATGCGTCCGTATTCCAAGGACGAAGCCCGCATAATCGTTCGTGAGATGGCAGATGTCCTGTCTCTTGACCTTGTTGATAAGAGGCTTACATCCGATAAGCTCGTACTCACCATAGGTTATGACAAGGAGTCTCTTAACGATCCGGATATACGGAGAGCCTACAGGGGTGAGATCACCAAGGATCGGTACGGCAGAATGACTCCCAAGTCTGCCCACGGAACTGCAGCCTTGCCTGTTCGTACCGCTTCCACAAGGCTTATCACCGAGGCTGCCGTCTCATTATATGATGAGATCACTGATCCGCGCTTTACCGTTCGACGTATCAATATCAGTGCGGAACACACATTATCCGAGGATGATGCAGATGCATCCGAGGTCTATGAACAGTTGAGTCTCTTTGATGATAATGCTTGCCTCTCTTCTGCCCTCGTGGATACAGACAGACTTAACAAGGAAAAAGCGCTTCAGAAAGCCACCCTTGAGCTTAAGAAACGCTTCGGCAAAAATGCCGTTATTAAAGGCACCGATCTTCAGGAGGGTGCCACAATGATCGAACGCAACAATCAGATCGGAGGTCATAAAGCATGAGAAATAATGCTTCTGACAACGACAGATATAAGGATATAATCGACCTGCCGCACCATGTATCGGCTACACATCCGCATATGTCGGTGCACGACAGAGCCGCACAGTTTTCTCCGTTCGCCGCTCTTGTTGGATATGATGAT
>CAJONG010000160.1 GCA_905235845.1 uncultured Lachnospiraceae bacterium | reverse complement strand
GATTCAAGTATGTAACGGGCTACCTCTACCATACTGTTACCGGAATTCATGCTCTGCTTCTGGATATACCTATAGGCCTCCTTACGCTCCATTTTGTTACGCTCCATCAGAAGTCTCTGTGCCCTCTCCACAATATCCTGTTGTTCCCTGCTTCTGCCCCCGGCGCCCTCACTGCCCTTTTTGACCTTTGCTTCGGACCTGGCCAAGAGCATATCAACTGTCCGTATAAGCTCGGTCACCTTAACCGGCAATTCTACCTTAAGTACTCCTTCAGCACAGTTATCCCATTTTGCCGTACTTACCATAAGTATCATCTCAAAGCCCTTCGGAAGCATGTACAACAGTTCCGTATGAACCATATCCTTAAGCTTATATCCGCATATGATGATCCCGTTATCGATACCGCTGACATAGCTTAATACTTCTAAGCCCGTACTACATACATATTGTACATCCCTGCCTCTGCTTCGCATAATATCAGCCAATCGCTTCGCATCTTCAATTTTCGGCATCGCGATAACCACACTAATCATTCAATACCACCTCATAAATCACGATACCATAGGCTTCATATGTCAGGCAACAAGTATACTATGTATAATACGTATACTACGTATAATATGTATACTGTGTATACTTACTGCCATCCTCCCAAGTCCTAGAGATTGGTATATCCCATAAGAGATTCGTCTACTGCCTTAGCCGCCTCTCTGCCTTCGGCTATCGCCCATACCACCAGAGACTGTCCTCTGTGCATATCACCGCATGTGAATACCCTGTCCGTGCTTGTGGCATACTTCCCTTCACTTGTAGCTACATTGGTCCTTGCATTCCTCTCCACTCCGAAATCACTGCATATATACTCCTGACTTCCCAGAAATCCCGCGGCTATTAACACCATATCGGCTTTAAGTGTCTTCTCGGTCCCCTTAACGGGCACCATGCTCATCCTCCCTGTTGATTCGTCCTTAACAGACTTAAGTTCGGTCGTCTTAACCCCGCTTAGCTTGCCGCTCTTATCCTTGATAAACTCTGTAACCGTGGTACAATACACCCTCGGATCGCTTCCGAAGAGTGCTATCGCCTCTTCCTGACCGTAATCTGTCTTAAGTATCTTAGGCCATTCCGGCCATGGATTGGATGGCAGTCTGTCGATCGGAGGCTTGGGCATCATCTCAAGCTGTGTCACGGATGCGGCACCGAGCCTTATGACGGTTCCCACGCAGTCATTACCCGTATCACCGCCGCCTATGACTACCACATGCTTTCCCTTAAGACTGCCCCATGACATCTTCCTGTAGCTTGTAAGCTTATCGGCATCATAGTCTTCATCCATAAGCTTCTTACTGACTTCCTTAAGGAAATCCACTGCAAAATATATGCCCTTAGCATCTCTTCCCGGTGCACCTATATCCCTTGGATTGGAGGCTCCGCATGCAAGTACTATTCTGTCATATTCCTTAAGGATATCCTTAGCCCTGATATCCTTCCCAACATCCACGCCGTACTTAAATTCCACTCCTGCTTCTTCCATAAGACGGATACGTCTGTCGATCACCCGCTTATCAAGCTTCATATTGGGAATACCGTATCTTAACAGTCCGCCCGCTCTGTCGCTTCTCTCATACACCGTCACCTTATGGCCCCTTCTGTTAAGCGAAAGTGCCGCAGAGAGTCCCGACGGACCGCTTCCTATAACGGCTACCTTTTTTCCTGTACGCACTGCCGGTTCTTTCTCTTCTACCAGACCGTGTTCGAATGCATATTCTATGATGTATCTCTCATTATCCTTGGTTGTTACAGGTGCATCATTCAGTCCGCAGGTACATGCCGCTTCACACAGAGCCGGGCATACCCGTGATGTAAATTCCGGGAAACTGTGCGTCCTGTTAAGTCTTTCATATGCCTGCTTAATATTGCCCTTATATACCAGATCATTGGTCTCCGGCACCAGATTATGAAGCGGACAGCCGGAAGCCATTCCCGATATCATCGTTCCCGCCTGACAGAACGGCACGCCGCATTCCATACATCTGGCTGCCTGTCCGGTTCTCTCCTTATCACCTATCTGTGTGTGGAATTCATCAAAGTTAAGTATTCTCTCAAGAGGAGGAACCGTATTGTTATCTTTCCTTACATATTCAAGGAATCCCGTTGCTTTGCCCATAATCACATGCTCCTTTGGTTTTCTTTGGTACTTGCGTAAAATGCCTCGATCTGTGCTTCTTCTCTGCTCATGCCCTGTTCTTCGTACTTTGATATCAGATGCAGAAGCTTCTTATAATCAGCCGGTATGATCTTCTTAAAGTGCGGAAGATATCCTTCATAATCCTCCAGTATTCTCTTGGCCTTTATCGAACCGGTATACTTTACATGGTTCTTAAGTATGGTCTTAAGCTCTTCCCTGTCGTTCTTGCCATCCACACTCTCCATAAGCACCAGCTCCTTATTGAGATTCCTGTACAGATGATTGTCCTCATCAAGGACATAGGCCACACCACCGCTCATGCCTGCGGCGAAGTTCTTGCCAGTAGGCCCTAAGATAACCGCTCTTCCGCCTGTCATATACTCACATCCATGCTCTCCTAC
>CAJONG010000159.1 GCA_905235845.1 uncultured Lachnospiraceae bacterium | reverse complement strand
CGCTCTGGGCGAGAAGACACGGAACCAAATATAACGGAGCACCTTACATTGTGCAGCGCGCAGGAGAGGCAGTGTACTCTGAGGCAGGCAAGGCTGAGCTTAAGAAGCTTGGGATCAGGCTTATAGCTGAGGACACCGGAGAGAATTACGGCAGAACGGTAATCTTTTATCCGGAGACGGGTGAATATCTGATAAGGGCGATAGGTAAGGAACCTAGGACGATATAGGGGTCTTGCCTTGTTGTCGTATTGGGTAATGTGGGATATTGGATATCGGAAAGTGATATTGAATGAGTAATAGGATGAAGCTTCTTCCCGCGATCATTACCCTGCTTGCGGGGGCATGTACCAGTATAATCACTTATCTGGTGCACTATGAAGTTAAGAAGGCTCTGTGGATACTGCTCATAGTTCTGATATTGTTCTATATAATCGGAACCATAGTTCAGAAGGTCATATATAAGTTCGAACAGCAGATCGAGAAAGAAGAGATAGAGAGAGCAGAGCGTGAAGGTAAGGTCGTGGAGAAGGACATACCGAATGCCACGGATGAGGAATCATCCGGACAGACGGCCGGTTCACAGCCACAGGCCGATGTAAGTAACGGGGCGGATGATGAGACAGGCAATCCGGAGGAAGAACAGGCCGTACAGGCAGAGAATCCGGATGAATAGATGATTGTTTTGGGGTAAAGCAATGGATGATACGGCGAGAGCCAATCTGTGGAAGGACTACGCAAGACTTGGTTCTTCAGAGTTAAGAGAAAAGCTTATATTGGAGTACGCGCCTTTAGTCAAGGTAGTGGCAGGCAGACTTAGCATGTATCTCGGCTACAACGTGGAGTATGATGATCTTGTGGGGTATGGCATCTTCGGTCTTATAGATGCCATAGACAAGTATGATTATACCAAGCAGAATAAGTTCGAGACCTATGCATCATTGCGTATCAGAGGAGAGATACTTGATCAGATCCGTAAGATGGACTGGATCCCGAGAACTGTGAGGCAGAAGCAGAAGCAGATAGATGCGGCCATGAAGGAGTTCGAAGCCGAGCATGGCAGACAGGCGACGGACGATGAGCTTGCCGTGGCACTCGGTATATCTTCCGATGAGTATACGGACTGGCAGAGTCAGCTTAATGTGACCAATGTAATATCACTTAATGAATTCATGGAATCGGGAAGTGATATTCCCAGTTCAAGAGGAGCATCATCCCATTATATGCAGCCTGACGAAGCATATGAGGAAGGTGAACTTAAGGAGGTATTGACAGAAGCTCTGGATCTTTTGACGGAAAAAGAGAGAAGAGTGATCGAATTATATTACTACGAGGAACTGACACTTAAAGAGATCGCACTGGTATTAGAGGTATCCGAATCAAGAGTCTCGCAGCTTCATACCAAAGCTTTGTCACGTATGAAGGATAAAATGGGTAAGTATATGGGTATACTTACAAGCGGAGTATGATTTGCCTTTAACGGCAACGGGGGGTTTAAATGGATGCCGGATTTCAGTTGATATGTGAACAGGATGGTGCGAGGCTTAAGCTTTTTCCCGCCACTGACGGGGGAGCACCCATAGATCTGGAGCAGTTGATAGATTATCTGAATTTCTCCAGGATTGAGTTCATAGTGCCGGAGGTCAGCAAGGCAGTAGCAGACCTTAAGGATGAAGAGAAAGAGATTAAATTAAACCTCAATCCCACGCTGCCTGTCAGCGAGCAGCTTAAGTTGGAGCTGACCGAGGACAAGATGCAGTGTATCGGGAGGTTTTTTCCGCCATCAGATAAGGGTGGTCTTAATGAAGCGGAGGATATTAAGGCAAGCCTTAAAAATCTTGGCGTTGTATATGGTATCAAAGAAGATACGATCAAAGATTTCATTGCTCACAGGAAATACTTTACGGATGTAATCCTTGCGGAAGGTAAAGAGCCCATACAGGGTCAGGATGCCGAGATAGAGTATTTCTTCAATACAGATCTGAAGGCCAGACCGACTCTTAAGGAAGACGGTTCTGTGGATTTCTTCAATCTCAATATCATCAATCACGTATCGGACGGTGAATTGCTTGCAAGACTTCACAGAGAGGTTCAGGGCAAGTATGGGTTCTCTGTGACCGGAGAGAAGACCAAGCCCAGGGATGTACGTAAAAGAGTACTCAGATTCGGGCGCAATATCCGACTTTCGGAAGATAAGAATGAGATCTTTTCCACCTGTGACGGACATGTAAGCTTAGTTGACGGCAGAGTGTTCGTAAGCAATGTCATGCAGGTGGAGAATGTTGATACTTCCACGGGCAATATTGAATATGAGGGTAATGTTCAGGTCAACGGCAATGTTGCCACCAATTTCTCAATCAAGGCCAAGGGTAATGTCGAAGTGAAGGGCGTGGTAGAAGGTGCGGAGATACAGGCCGGAGGCAATATCACCATAGCAAGAGGGATGAACGGCATGAGCCGCGGCGTACTCAAGGCCGGCGGTAATGTGATCGCACAGTTTATAGAGAATTCCACTGTGGAAGCATCGGGATATGTGGAGGCAGGTTCCATCATGCACAGCCAGATACTTGCCGGAACGGAGGTTCATGTCGGAGGCAAGAGAGGGTTCATATCCGGAGGAAAGGTGGCTGC
>CAJONG010000158.1 GCA_905235845.1 uncultured Lachnospiraceae bacterium | reverse complement strand
AGCGATTTGTGCCGAGCCCAAATCGCCTTATCGCTAGGGTCTGCAAGTACATCCGTGTACTTGCAAACAGACCGGACAACATCGTGTTGTCTGGCGAATTGGAGATTCGCCTTGCGAGCCTCGCACAAGCATCAAAGATGCTATGGCTCGGCATGGAGGATTAATATGAAAAAAACAATTGCATGTATTATAGTCGCAGCAGCACTTATAACACTGGCTTCCTCGTTATATACCGTGGATTATATGGATGTAGCCCTGATCAAACAGTTCGGCAGGGTAATAGCTATACAGAGTGAGCCGGGGCTTCATATCAAGACACCTTTTGTACAAAGCGCCCAGGCGGTGTACGACGGCAACAGGATATATGATATCCCTCAGAGTGATGTCATTACAAGGGATAAGAAATCCATGATAGCTGACGATTATGTGATATGGAGCGTAAGCGATGTGCTCAAATACTATCAGACTCTGGGAGCCGTAAGTACCAGAGCTGAAGAGAGGATAGATGCAGCGGTATATAATGCCACCAAGAACATCATATCTTCCATGACACAGGATGAGGTCATAGCGGCAAGAGGTATAGAACTTACCAATATGATCACGGCAGAGGCCAATTCCGATATGGCAGGATATGGTATAGAGATACTTACCGCTGAGATCAAGGCATTAGATCTGCCTGAGGATAATAAGGCGGCTGTCTATGAGCGTATGATATCGGAGAGAGGCAATATCGCAGCAGGTTATAAGGCCAAGGGTGAAGCAGAGGCTCAGAAGATACGCAATGAGACTGACAAAAATGTGACGATCACACTTGCCAATGCCAATAAAGAGGCCGAGACCATCATGGCGGAAGGTGAAGCCGAGTATATGCGTATATTATCCGATGCATATAATGACGAGGATAAGGCCGAATTCTATAATTATATAAGGAGTCTGGATGCGATAAAGGAATCCCTAAGGAAGAATGGAGACAATACCCTGATACTTGACAAGGATTCAGAACTGGCAGGGATCCTGTACGGGGTCAGATAGGTCGGGAAGGAGGGAAAGAGATGAGCGATAAGGTGAAGATAGCCTTTTTTGATGCGAAGGATTATGATATCACATCCTTTGAAGAAGCCAATAAGGACAGGGGCTATAAGATCAAGTACTTTGATACCAAGCTTAATGAGGATACGGTCAAGCTTGCCAAGGGCTATGATGCCGTCTGTGTCTTCGTCAATGATACGATAGATGAGAAGGTGATAGATTCATTGTATAAGAAGGGCGTAAAGCTTGTGGCCTTAAGATGCGCCGGCTTTAACAATGTGGATGTAGCTAAGGCGGCCGGTAAGGTAGGAGTAGTAAGAGTACCTGCATATTCACCCTATGCTGTTGCGGAGCATGCCATGGCATTGCTGCTTACATCTATAAGACGCATACACAAAGCGTATACAAGAACCAAGGATTTTAACTTCAGTCTTAACGGTCTTATGGGCTTTGACCTGCACGGTAAGACTGTCGGTGTGGTAGGAACGGGTAAGATCGGAAGAGTATTCATAGACATCTGCAGGGGCTTTGGTATGAATGTCATAGCATATGATAAGTTCCCGGCTAAGGATACGGATATCGAATATGTGGATATAGATAAGATATGGGAGAAGAGTGATATCATATCCTTCCATTGTCCTCTTACCGATGAGACAAGGCATATGGTGAATAAGAAGAGCATCAAGAGTATGAAGAAGGGTGTTGTGCTCATCAATACTTCAAGAGGAGCCCTTATTGATGCGGATGCACTCTTAGAGGGCATAAGAAGCAGACATATAGGTGCCGCGTGCCTGGATGTATACGAGGAAGAGGCGGATGTATTTTTTGAGGACAGATCGGGACATATATTCGAGGATGATACGCTGGCAAGGCTTATATCCATGCCGAATGTCATTGTGACATCCCATCAGGCTTTTCTTACCGAAGAAGCTCTGACCAATATAGCGCATACGACTCTGTCTAACATAGATGAATATCTTAAGACGGGCAAGTGTGAAAATGAGGTGACTGTATAGTCACCTCATTTCATCATATGGCGTATATCAGGTAGAAAATAGAATCTATAGTTGATGCTTCAGTCAATTCTCCTTGAAGGAGAGGAGCTTTTTAATGAGCTCATCGATCTCTGACTGGGAGAGTACGGACTGATTATTGAGCATCTCGACATCGAGCTCATCGAGCTGTCCGTATTCCTTGATGGAATTGAGTGCATCTATAAGTGAGTCGATCTCCGGCTGTGTAAGTGATACGTTGACTCCCGGCTTATTGACAGGCATATCCTTAACGGTATTAAGTGAATTGATAAGCTTATCGATCTCAGGCTGGGTGAGAACCACCTGGCCGTTTAAGATATCTGTGGATATGCTATTGTCATCAGCATAATCCTTAAGAGACATCAGGGCTTCTACCAGTGAATCGATTTCCTTCTGTGATAACATTTTGTTCATAATAATCTACCATGCCGAGCACATTGTGCGAGACCCGCGAGGCGAATTTCAGATTCGCCAGACAACACGACGTTGTCCGGTCTGTTTGCAAGTACACGGATGTACTTGCAGACCCTAGCGATAAGGCGATTTGGGCTCGGCACAAATCGCTGTGTGAAAAATATGATATC
>CAJONG010000157.1 GCA_905235845.1 uncultured Lachnospiraceae bacterium | reverse complement strand
GTCTGGCCGTGCTCTTGCGGGCGAGCTCCTCAACCTTCTTGGTGTTTGCTCTGGCCTTACTCGCATGCACCGTTGTGGCATTGACGCTGGCATTAGAGACGGCATCGAGCAATTGCATGAATTGCTTGGAGAATTCTTCGTCCTTGACCTTGAAGGACCACTCAGGCTTATGGATAAAATCCATCGCACCCAGATCAAGCGCATCCATCGTGACCTTGGCACCCTCCATGGTGAGCGTGCTCGCCATGAGGATCTTAGGTCTGATCCCTTCCTTCTTAAGTGCCTGCAGCAGTCCGATGCCGTCCATCTGGGGCATATTGACATCAAGTACCACTGCATCATATGTATTTTTTCTCAGAAGTTCCAGTGCCTCGACTCCGTTCTTGGCTTCGTCGGCGACTGTATATCTGGCATCTGCATTGATTATATCACTGAACACCCTTCTCATGAGTGCAGAGTCATCGACAACCAGTATTTTTTTCATTTTTTCCTCCGAAATCAACCTTAAAAGCCCTTCTGTCTGTGTCTGTTACGTCTCTCTTCCTCGAATATGAACTGAATGATCTCTTCTCTCTCATCATTGTCAAGATTCATGTACTGCACTCTGTGCTCATATTCGCCCGGTCTGTTCTCGACTTCCTTAACATCAAGTATCTTGCATACGATCTTGTACTCCTTGGACTCTCCCTTGACAAAAAGCTTATAATTACAAAGTATAAGGCTGTTCTTGTCATACATATAATCGGATACGAATCTGAGTCCGCCTCCGCTTATATCCACTATCACGGATCTCTTAAGGGGAAGTCCCGGAACAAGCTGCAGCGATCCGTTCTGTTCTAACTTATCCACCTCTTCCTCGAAGAGATTCCTCGCATCCATATCAAGTACGCAACTGTATCTGTAGAATTCCCTTCTCTGATACTTGCGCAGATTGGTCTCAAGCTCCACAAGGACGATATAGACATTATTGCTCTTATACCTGTCCACTACCCGTCCTATGCACTCATACAGTCCAAGCTCCGTATAGAAGAATATCTCATATTCCCCATCCACGGGCAAAAGTATTAACTTCGTAGCCTCTATGGGCATAAGTATCTCTATCCTGTCCTCAGTGAGTATATCAAATATCTTGGTAGTGTATGTCCTTTCGGACTGCCCCGGATTCACAGGCTGAAGGGGATTCCTTTTTACCGCCTTCATATCCACCTTCTGACCCGGCACCACATATTTCTCGATCATTTACGCCTCCCCTATCTATCCAGCTTTTTACCTGTTACTATATGCGAGAAGAATGCTGCCATTCCACGTTTCTTAACATCCGTATTAAGCTCCCTGTTCATAAGGATGGCTGCAATATTCTCGTATGCCTTGGCCGATCTGGCATTCGGACTTGCTAAGGATACCGGTGTCTGTTGCATGACCGCCTGTGATAATCTGTCATCCTGCGGTACATATCCGAGATACGTGATAGGGATCTTTAAGTATCTCTGTACCACCACGTTAAGCTTATTAAAAAGAGCATTGCCCTCTCCCGGTTCATATACCTTATTGGCTATGACCTTTATCTTGGATTCCTCCACCGAGAATCTCGGATGTCTGTTAAGAGCCTTAAGAAGCGAATACGAATCGGTTATCGATGTAGGCTCCGGCGTGGTCACAAGTAAGATCTCTCCACTGGCCACTAAGAATTCCAGTACCGCATCCGATATTCCCGCACCCGTATCTACTATTATTATATCCGCTATGGCATCAAGTTCTGCCAGATTCTGTATTATATATATGAGATAATCACGGCTTAGGTTGGATAATCCCGCTATTCCCGAACCGCCTGAGATGAATCCCACGTCTCCGGGACCCCATGTTATTATCTCCTTGATATTCTTGCCCTGATATATCAGATCGCACAGATTATGCTTGGGAACCGTCCCGAACATTATCTCTATATTGGCCAGACCGAAATCCGCATCAAGGATTATCACTCTCTGTCCCATCTTGCGGAACTGTATCGCCAGATTGATGGCTGTATTGGACTTGCCCACTCCGCCTTTACCGCTTGTCACCGTAATGACTCTGGCAAGAGGCCTTTGATGATTATTGTTAGCTTTGATTATATTCCGTAGTGTTTCTGCCTGATCCAATCCGGCCTCCTTTCCGGGCTAAAGCCCCTTTTTATATCATCCTTCTTTGCCGCCTAATATCGACTTCACCGTAGTCTGCGGATTGAACCTGTCTATATCGTCAGGAACGTTCTGTCCGTATGTGACATAAGACAGCTCGGAGCCTGTGTATAATCTTAGGTTGAGCAGATTACCCAGTGCTGTCGTCTCATCAAGCTTGGTGAATATGATCTTATAATCCGCCATCTCCTTATAAGTGTCCGCTATGCTTATCAGATCACGGTACTTGGTGGTAGCGCTTAACACCAGATATACCTCACACTCCGCGATCTCATCAACGGCATGTACCATAAGCGATGTATTGGCTCTCTGTTCTTCGTTATGGTGGGAATGTCCGGCCGTATCCACCAGGATATAATCATAGTCATGATAATCCTCTATGGACTGTTCCACCTCCGAGGGGCTGTATATTATCCTGAAGGGCACCTCTAAGATATTGGCATATGTATGAAGCTGCTCTGCGGCCGCTTCAGGATTACTTCACGA
>CAJONG010000156.1 GCA_905235845.1 uncultured Lachnospiraceae bacterium | reverse complement strand
GAGGAGCCTGTTATTCTCATTATCCGACCAGTCAAAATCCCTTGTGATGGAATATGTGGGGATGGGATACTGGAATCCGCGTCCGTTGGCGTCTCCCTCTATCATGGTCTCGATGAACGCCTTATTGACCATGTCCATCTCTTTCTTGCAGTCCTTGTAGCAGAAGTCCTGCTCGACTCCGCCCACTATGGCCGGAAGCTCTGCCAGATCGGCTGGAACAGTCCAGTCGAGGGTTATATTGGAGAAGGGAGCCTGTGTACCCCAGCGGCTGGGGGTATTGACACCGTACACAAAGGCCTCGATGCACTTCTTGACTTCTCTGTAGCTTAACTTATCAACCTTCACGAAAGGCGCAAGATATGTATCAAATGATGAGAACGCCTGGGCTCCTGCCCATTCATTCTGCATTATCCCGAGGAAGTTGACCATCTGGTTGCACAGAACCGAAAGGTGTGCTGCGGGAGCCGATGTGATCTTGCCCGTGATGCCGCCCAGACCTTCCTTGATAAGCTGCTTAAGTGACCATCCTGCACAATATCCCGTAAGCATCGACAGATCATGGATATGTATATCGGCATTGCGATGTGCCTTGGCTATCTCCTCGTCATATATCTCAGAGAGCCAGTAATTGGCTGTTACGGCTCCGGAGTTGCTTAAGATCAGACCGCCTACCGAATAAGTGACGGTAGAATTCTCCTTAACCCTCCAGTCCTCGACTTTGACGTAGTTATTGACAACGTCCTTATAATCAAGGATCGTAGATTTCATGGTGCGAAGCTTCTCTCTCTGCTTACGATACAGTATGTATGCCTTGGCAGCCTCGGTATAGCCTGCCTGTTCAAGAGTCTTCTCCACGCTGTCCTGTATATCCTCGACCTGGATCTCGTCCTCCTTAACCTTGCTCTGGAAATCCGCCGTCACCCTCAGCGCCAGCAGATCAACAACATCATTGGTATACTGTACATCCGTAGCATTGAATGCCTTAATGATCGCATCGCTTATCTTAGCCAATGCAAAATCCGTCTTCTCTCCGTCCCTCTTAATCACCTGAAACATGAAACTCTCCAATCCCTCAAAAAATATCCCAACAAACAAAAAATACGGTCTGAAAAACCCACCGAGTCTATAATATCATCCTCTTTGTAATAAGTCAACATAAAACACAAGATATTGTGTACGCATCCGTCGGATAACATAACATGTTGTGTTTTTATATCCTGATTTTATGCATCAAAAAAGCCCGTTTATCAAGGGATTCTTAAGATAAGCGGACTTTTATCAAGTCTACATAATATTATTGTATTTTTTTAAGAACAAAACAAATCACACTTTAACGATCACATCATCTTGTGGACAGGAATATATTCTCCCTCACTGCCGCCTGATCATCGGGATATTTTTTCAGATATTCGTCCATAAGCGTCTTGGCTCTGTTGAAATCGCCCGTATATTCATTGGCAACTATCTCATTATAGCTTAATACCTGGTCAAGTCCCGTACCCGGCAGATTCCTGGCTGTTGAGAAAGCATCTCTCGCTCCCGCATAGTCTCCGGATTTAAGCCTGCTTAAGCCAAGCTGATTATATATAACAGCCGCCTCGGGATGTCTGGTAAGATAGTTCTGATAGGTACTTGTGGCATAATTGTAATCCCCAAGCATCTCATATGTCTTGCCTAAGAAGAGAATGGTATTCTGATCGTCATCATCCCTTGCATCTTCAAGATATATCTTGGCATTCTCATAATCTTCCATATAGAAGTATATGCGTCCCTTGTCGAATCCCGACAGCTTCTTCTCCCTCTCTGTAAGGAACTGTTCCAGGATATTCCTTCCCTCATCCTCATACGAGGCTTCCGTAAGCCTGCCGGCTACTTCGATCCTTAGGTCATAATCATCAGGGGCAAGCTCAAGAGCCCTGTCAAAATCAGCCACGGCTCTATCATGATCGTTAAGCATAAGGTAATCGCATCCCCTTCTGTACAGAGCAAGGACCTCCTTGCTCTTAAGACCCAGAATATCCGTATATGTATCCACCGCGGATTCGTAGTCCTTCATATGCTCATAAGCATCGGCAAGGTAGTAATTGACATCATAATCAAGCGCATCCACCTGCCAGTCACTGTAGGAAAGCACCTCATAGAAGTCGCTTACCGCTTCGTCATACTGAGCAAGCCCTAAGTGGGCTATGCCCTTAGCCCTTGCAATAAGCGCCTTGTTCTCTCCGGCTTCCTCGGCTGAGGCAAGGGTCTCCAGAGCCGTCTCGTATTCGAGCGCCTCTATCTCACCCATGGCTGTCTCAGTGAAGCCCTTTGTCGCCGGCACACCGCAGCCTGCGATCATAAGGATCATCACAGATAGTGCCGCTGCCGGATATTTTATTCCAACTGATATCTCTTTTAATCTGCTCATGAATATTTTGCTTAATATATGGTTATCAACCCTTATTCTGCTTAGCCACCACGCTTTCTCCGCAGTACTTCTGCCTTAACTTCGGCTTCTCTATCTTACCCGTGGGATTACGGGGTATATCCTCGAAGACAATATGGCGGGGTCTCTTATATCTCGGAAGCTTAAGACAGAATTCATCTATCTCCTCTTTGGTGCACTCCATACCCTCCTTGACCTCTATTATGGCCATCGTGGCTTCTCCGAGCCTGTCATCCGGCACTCCTATAA
>CAJONG010000155.1 GCA_905235845.1 uncultured Lachnospiraceae bacterium | reverse complement strand
GGCTGCAATAACATCAACACGCTTGTCAGCCTCGCCCACGCCGATCGCCTGGGCACCGAGGATCTTTCCTGTGGGAACTTCAAAGAGAAGCTTGAATGCCAGGTAGTTGGAATTAGGCATAATGCTGACCTTATCCGAAGGATAAACGGTAACTGAATCGTAGTTTATCCCCTCCTTCTGACATGCCTTCTCATTGAGACCTGTTGCAGCTGCATTCAGGTTGAACACTCTTATGCATGAAGAACCGATATATCCCTTGATGGTGCTCTCTTTTCCGTAGATGTGATCTGCGGCAGCCCTTGCCTGTCTCTGTGCAGGACCTGCCAGAGCAAGCTTTCCGGGCTTTCCGGTAAGAGCATTCGTAAACTCAATGGCATCTCCCACAGCATAGATATCCGGGTCGCTTGTCTGGAAATTCTTATTGACCTTGATTCCTCCTGTCTCTCCTATCTCCAGTCCGGCATTCCTGGCAAGCGCAGTCTCAGGCCTTACTCCGATAGCCATTACGATGAAGTCTGACTCGATCTCGAAGGTCTCGCCGTTCTTCTCTACTAATATATGATCAGGATAGATCTCCTTAAGAGTCGTCTTAAGGTGAAGCTTGATTTCATTATCATAGAGTTCCTTATGGAGCATCTGTACCATGTCGTAATCATAAGGCTGAAGCACCTGATCAAGTCCTTCCACAAGAGTGACCTCGCAGCCTGCCACTGCCAGATTCTCGGCGACCTCGACTCCGATGAAGCCTCCGCCTACTACGGTAACCTTCTTTTCCTGAGAAGCCTGTACAGCTGCCTTGATGTTTACTACATCTTTTACTGTCCTTACTGAATATACATTGGATCCATAGATTCCCTTAATGGTGGCCGGCATCACAGGAGATGCTCCGGGACTTAAGATCAGCTTGTCATATGACTCCTTATACTCCTCACCCGTGGTAAGGCTGATAACGTTAACTTCTTTGTTCTCCCTGTCTATGGATAATACTTCGCGCTTTATTCTGACGTCGATATCGTGGTTGTTCCTGAACGACTCCGGGGTCATCATTATGAGCGATTTGTCGCTTTTTACCACTCCGCCAAGATAATACGGCAAAGAACAGTTTGAGTATGATACGCAGTCTCCCTTATCAAAAATGATAACTTCAGCTGAAGGGTCCAATCTTCTGACTCTTGCAGCAGCTGATGCTCCGCCTGCTACTCCTCCTACTACTACAACTTTCATACTGTTCTTCCTCCTTCTGGATATATTACTAATAATTATACCACTTCCTGTGAATATTACAAGTGAGCATAATGCTTACTTCTTCCGATTAGTTTGCCTTTCCGCTCCTGCTTTTCCTGCTGTTGGTTTCCACTGTTTCAGTCAGGTTTGTATCCTCGAATCCCTCTCCGATTATCTCGTTTGCGGATACCAGGATTATGAAAGCGGTGGGGTCATACCGATGGACTACCTCCTTCAGTATATGAGTCTCACTGGGCTTGACCACTACGAGCAGGATCTCTTTATCATTGTTTGAATACTTTCCCGTACCATTGAATGATGTGGCTCCGCGGCCCATCTCATACAGAATAGCATCCGATATCTCCTGCATATTCTGGTTGGCAAAGATAAAAAACATCTGCGCGCGGTTGAAGCCTTTGTTCATCAGATCAGATATCACTGATGCGACCGCTATGGCAAGGATGGCATATATAGCTGCACCGATATCTTTGTAAGCTATGGCTGCAATGACTACTATCGTCCCGTCGATCAGCATGAAAAGCGTCCCTATGGACATGGCCTTGAATCTGGTGATAAGAAGCTTGGCCAGAAGGTCAGTCCCTCCTGAGGAGAGGTGAGCCTTAATTGCCATGGAAGCGCCTAATCCATAGAGTATACCTCCGCATACCACTGCGACCAGTTTGTCATCCGTGATAGTGGGAAGGAAAGACAGGGCGTCCACTATTATTGAATACACCGCAGTGGTTATTACAGTCACAATGGTATATGACGCACCCTTTATCCTGAATGAGGCAATGACAACAGGGATAGACATCACAAATACCGCCGTTCCCACAGGTATCGGCACAAAGGAATTTATGACCGTGGCTATCCCCGCAAATCCTCCGGCAGCAATTTGGTTTCCTACATAAAAAAGATTGAGAGCAAGCGCATAAAGTATATCCGCGAGAAACAGATATCCCACCTGCTTAATGGTCACATCGAGCTTGAATCTGTTGAGAAGATTTCCCCCGTTCTTCGGCTCTCTTGATTCGGGTACAGAACTATTTATTTCCATGATATCCAAAAAATGTACAAAACTTTAACCTACAGGCATCAAATGCCAAAAGAATTATACACCAGCGGATTTGTTTTGTGAAGTGGATAAAAGTCCTTCACAGGAGAAAAATCTCATGATCGAATTATGTTGTATAATCTTCATGCGGGATGTATAATTTGAATATATACAGCAAATATTTTTTGGATAGATCATAAGCGATCAATCGTTATTCTAAAAAGGAGATCTGTTATGAGCAATGCAATAAAATACAGGAGAGAATTCCATAAATATCCTGAGCCGGGCTGGACTGAGATCAGGACCAGCGCCAGGATAGCCGAGATCTTAGAAGAGATCGGCGTCCCTGAGATCCTTATCGGCGAGGACGTTATAAGTGTTCCCTTCATGGAGACCCATTCGGATGTCATCGACCTCACATATGAGACCAGGATAGCAAACTGCGAAAGGGCAGT
>CAJONG010000154.1 GCA_905235845.1 uncultured Lachnospiraceae bacterium | reverse complement strand
ACTATACCAACGCTCTTACCCACAGGAATCTCCATGGATGCCTTTTCAAGAATAAACTTGTCTGTATTGGGATATTTGTAGGTTATATCTTTTAGCTCAATGAGCTTATGTACAGGAAGCTTGTCCACCTTCTCGCCGGTGCGGTAATCCTCGAGATCATAGGAGATGGTCTTGTCGTGAATCTCATTCTGCAGATTGTCGCTGACGTTATCAAGGAAGGGCTCAAAGTAGGAAATGCTCGTCAGATAGTTGTTGATCCTGTTTGCACTGGGAAGAAGCCTTGCTGCAGCTGCTGCAAGCACAGTAAGCTGTGGCAGGAGCGATGAAAGATCTGTACCCTGGATCATGACAACAAGCATATATCCGACCATTCCTGCTATGGCTATGGTCTCGATGAGGAGCCTCGGGGTTGAATTGTAGAGGTTGTACTTCTGGACCGCATTTACATATCCTGCACCGCACTCGGCATAGCCTTTTATAAAATAGTTCTCCTTGTTGGAGACCTTGATCTCCTTTATGCCGGTCACAGACTCATATATCCATTTATACAGCCCGCTGTAATAGTCCTGATTGTCCTGACCTGCCTTAACCATAACAGGCTTTATGAAATACTTGATAACAAGGAGCACGATCACCAGAAGAGCTGCAATTGAGAGCGTCATCTTTGCATCCTGGGTGAGCAGTATGATCACCAGGCACACAAACACAATCATCTCACTTATAAGCTGAAGACAGCTAAGGATCAGAGCATACAGGTTATTGACATCAGATGTTATGTTACGCTGGATAACTGTTGTATCAGCTCCCAGATAATATTCGTAGGGCCTTTGCATAAAGTTGATCATCATGCGCCTTGAAGTGGCAAACTGATTAGTGTACACAAACCTCAGCTGCACCACATTCATGAAATAGAGGAAAATATTCTTGATCACAAAGACTAAAATCAGGGCGAGCATTATGATCGCCGCAAGCTGCTTAGTGCTTGACAGCCCGAAAAGATTATAGATAAACATAAGGATGCCGCTCTTTGCCACCATTTCAGGGTCAAGAACCACCTGCATCACCGGTGCGATCATGGCGATTCCCAGAGATTCAAGGACGCCGCCTATCAGCATCAGAAATACGATGCCGACCATCTGTCTTTTCTGTCTCTTATCAAGGAGGACATTTAATTTACTGTAGATCTTGCGCATTGAATATTACCTTTACTTCCTGTTTCTCAAATCCCTGTAAAACCACAGAAGCCTGTAATAAACATAGAACATCAGATGAGATTTCATCTGATATTTTATAAGTTTCTGCTCCTCGGGATGGATCCTGTCTTTATAATAAGGATTGTCCTGAAAATCCGGGAATGTCTCTTTCATCTCTTTTGCCAGGGTCTTACAAAAGTTATAACATCCTTTAACTTTGTATTTTTTAGGCATGGCTGAGAACAATGTGTTGATATAAAATAACACTGTGTATTGAAATTCTATCTCGGTTTTGTACTGTTCAAAATAGCCTTCCCTTTTGGCTGCTTCCAAAAGGAGGTTTCCGGCTTCCTTCCTGTCCTCAAGATTCTTTTTGGAAATACTGTGGACAGTCGATGAGTCATGCTGATAATAAAAGTACAGCGGCTCTTCTATGTATTCAAAGTGCTTCGCCCTGATCATCCAGGTGTTGCTGACTGCATTATCTTCGTAAAAGATATTCTCGGGGAATATGCTGAGTTTATTCGGATTCCTGCATGTTTTGTTATCAGTCTTCCCCTGAAGATCTTCATTAGCACCTTGGCATTTACTCACAGGTAGTGTGCCGTTTTCAGTCCGTGTTCTGTCTTCAGGCACATAGTCACCGACTATGATCTCCCGGCGGTAAACCTTGACCACAAGGCTGCCCGAATCTATCATGAGTTTCTTGTACTTATCGGTATCAAGAACTCCGGTCTGCTCCTTCGTATTGTTATGAACAACCTTTCCGACCTTGAAGCTGTGCTCATCAGTAAGGCTGTAGTCGCAGCCGACCATGTCCGCCCCTGTCTCCTCAGCCTTTCTTATCAGCCTTTCGTAGTAGTCCGGAACGATCCAGTCATCCGCATCTATAAAGCCAAGCCACTCGCCCTTTGCTATGGACAGACCTATGTTCTTGGCGCCTCCCTGGTGGAGATTGACATCGGAATGGATAGCGATGAACTTACCGGGGAATCTGTCCTCGTAGCCCTTTAGGATATCATAGGACTCATCAGATGAGTAGTCATCGACCGCTATGATCTCGTAGCTTCCCTCGGGCATGGTCTGGTTTACCAGGCTGTCGAGACAGTAATTCAGTTTTCCGCCTTCGGCCATGTTGTAGACCGGCACAATTATACTGAGCTTCATAACATATACCTAACGCCTAATTATATCTAAATAGAGAGCAAAGGTCAAAGTTTCGTAGTTAATTCGCGGTTTCTGTTCAGATGTCAACCGTCTCCAAGAAAAGCATATTCCACTTTGTAAATCGTGGATCAGAGGGAGCGTTATTGTACAAGATATGTTGTCCACATGTCCTCAGAAAATAGCTCAATTGGCTGTGAGGAATGGTGGCTGCTTTGTAAGAGATTATCTATTGCCTGGGGTTGGTAGTCATCGTCCGCAACGTAGAGTATGAGGGTTTGGGCGGAGGTTATTGTGGGGTCGGTTATGGGGGCGAGGGTTTCCTCGTCCAGAAGGTTCCTTTCCTGGCTCTTCATGGACGGGTCGCCTATCATGCCGGTGGCGCCTCCGACCAGCGCGTAGGGCTTGTGGCCGCA
>CAJONG010000153.1 GCA_905235845.1 uncultured Lachnospiraceae bacterium | reverse complement strand
GTATCAGGCAGTGGCGGAAGTACTGGCATTCGTATATCACGCAGAAGGCCGCGTCTGATATATAAATATAAGACCCTGTAGGGCAGGATGCATGGAATATACGGAATCTGCAGCAGATTAGTAGAAAGGAGGTAAGCTGATGACAGGAATGAAGAGAGCTGACATAGGCGTAGCGCTGTATGTACTTGCTGCTTTTGTAATGTTCATCATCAGCATACCCAACTGGATACTTGATATACTTCTGGCTATCAATATAGCCGTAGCCTTCACCATACTTTTTACCTGTATGTTCAGTAAGGAAGTACTGGATATGTCATACTTCCCTACGATGTTGCTATTCACCACGATTTTCAGGATAGCGCTTAACGTATCCTCAACGAAGCTTATCCTGACTACCGGAGATCCGGGTAATGTGGTCGCCACCTTCGGAGAATATGTGGGTGGAGGCGACCTGATCATTGGATTCATCGTATTCATAATCCTTATCATCATCCAGTTCATGGTCATCAACAAAGGTTCTGAGCGAGTAGCCGAGGTTACGGCGAGATTCACCCTTGATGCCATGCCCGGTAAGCAGATGGCCATAGATGCCGATCTTAATACCGGTGCCATAACGGATGAGGAGGCCAAGAGACGAAGAGATAAGATACAGGAAGAGAGCAGCTTCTTCGGTTCAATGGATGGTGCCGTTAAGTATGTTAAGGGAGATGCCACGGCAGGCCTTATCATCACGGCGGTCAATCTGGTCGGCGGTCTCATCATGGGTATGATGAGACAGGGGCTTGACTTTAATACAGCCATACAGAAGTACACGATACTTACCATAGGTGACGGCCTTGTGTCACAGATCCCGTCACTGCTCATATCCCTCTCAACAGGTATCCTTGTTACCAAGGGATCGAAGGATGCTGACTTCGGAACAGTCCTTGTGGGACAGTTGTTCGGCATTCCGAAGGTAATGTACCTTGTAGGTGCGGTCATAGCCTTCCTCGGAGTGGTCACACCTCTTAATCCGGTCATCTTCATCACTCTGGGGCTTGTATTCATAGTAGTGGGACGTATAATGGCAGGTACGCTTGAGACTGCCAAGATCGAGACTGAGGTATCCGAAGAAGAGACGGCAGCAGAAGAGATCAGACAGCCTGAGAATGTGAATGCACTCTTACAGGTTGATCCTATCGAGCTTGAATTCGGATACGGTATCATCCCACTTGCGGATGTCAATCAGGGAGGAGATCTGCTTGACAGAGTGGTAATGATCAGACGACAGATAGCGCTTGAGCTTGGAACCGTGGTACCCATCATAAGACTTCGGGATAACATACAGCTTAATCCCAATCAGTACATCATCAAGATAAAGGGTGTGCAGGTATCCGAGGGAGAGATACTTTTCGATCATTACATGGCCATGAATCCCGGGTATGTAGAGGAGGAGATAACGGGTATACCCACATTCGAGCCTTCATTCCACCTTCCGGCAATATGGATAAGCGAAAGCCAGAGAGAGCGTGCGGAGAGCATGGGATATACGGTTGTTGATCCGCCTTCTATCATAGCCACACACCTGACACAGGTTATAAGAGAGCATATATCGGAGCTTCTCTCAAGACAGGACACACAGAATCTTATCAACAATATCAAGGAACCGAACCCCACGCTTGTTGAAGAGCTTGTGCCCAAGATGCTGTCGGTGGGTGAGATACAGAAGGTATTGCAGAATCTCCTTAAGGAGGGCATATCCATAAGGGATCTTCTGACGATATTCGAGACCATGGCGGATTATGCTCCGACTACCAGAGATCCGGATATCCTTACGGAGTATGTGCGCCAGGCCCTTAAGAGAGCCATATCGAGCAAATTCTTCCCGAGCAATGAGACCACGAGCGTAGTGACCTTAGATCCCAAGCTCGAACAGAAGATAATGGGAAGTGTAAAACAGACCGAACAGGGTGCCTATCTTAATCTTGATCCCGACACAACCAAGGAGATCATGAAGTCGGTGGAGAGCGAGACCTCCAAGCTTGAAGAACAGGGCAAGGCACCCATAATCATAACGTCTCCGATAGTAAGGATATACTTTAAGAGACTCACGGAGGATTACTTTAAGGATCTTATCGTGGTATCGTATAATGAGGTGGAATCCAACGTGGAATTACAATCTGTTGGAATGATTACGGCATAGCCGCAGTGGGATAGTGCAGTATGGTCATTAAGAAATTTCAAGGAAAAACCGAAGCGGAAGCGACTGAGAATGCCAGAAAGGAGCTTGGCAATGCGGTCGTCATCATGAACGTGCGCAATGTCAAAAAGAAGGGACTGGCAGGGATATTCTCTTCACCGATCGTGGAAGTGACCGTGGCGCTTGAAGAGGAGAGCGAGAAGCAGCCGGCCAAGGCACCCACCATGACGGCTCTTGAGCAGCTTGCGGCAAGACAGAAGGAGATCAATGAAAAAAGAGCCGCCAAGGCTATCTCCTCCGTATCCGCAAGGGCTGCTGATACGGGTGATAACAGGGAACCTGAGGCAAAACCGTCTTCACAGGGCGATATATTCGGAGACCTTACAGGTATAGTGGATGATACGCCGGCTAAGCCCAGGGCGGATGTTATAGAGAAGCTTGATTCGCTTGAGACGCTTCTTAAGAACAGGCTTGATGTGGCGGATGATAAGTCGGATCAGGATGATAAGGACGCCGGGGATGATAAGGATAAGGATTCCGGCGAGCAGATGCGCTTTACGAAGCTTCTGTATAATATGATGGTGGACAATGAGGTGCATGAGAAATACGCCGGAGCCATCATTGAGGAAGCCGAGAAGACCAATAAGCCGGGAATGCCCTTTGATT
>CAJONG010000152.1 GCA_905235845.1 uncultured Lachnospiraceae bacterium | reverse complement strand
CGTTCAGACCATAGGAAACCCAGATAACGTTCAATGGAGCTCTTCGGATGACAGAATAGCTTCGGTCTATAATGGAAAAGTAACCGGAATATCAGAAGGCAGAGTGGTCATTACAGCGAAGCTTGGATCTGCATCTGATACAGCGATAGTGACTGTGACAGCTGCTTCTAAGGAACCAGGATTAGTTATAGGCGTTAAGGGTAAGCTGACCTATAAGCTTGATAGAAAAGTAAAGAATTTACAGATTTCTGACAAGTCAATCGTAAAGGTCAAGAAGAGCGGAAAGAAGATAAAGATTACTGGGAAAAAATCAGGAACGGCTAACGTGGTAGCTTATGACAAAAAGAAGCGAATCCACGATTATCTTCGCCCCGGTCTCCGGTATGGGCAGCATATAATGCAGAAGGATCACAAGTCCCGCCGAAGCCGCCATCTGTAATATGCACAATGTGTAATAGCCTATGGCAGAGCGCACCATATTGCCCTCTTTAATGAATACCACCTGCTTATTCATGAGGAAGTTATATACAGAGGATATGATGCGTGCTATCACCGTAGCGATGCTTATCCTAAGCTCATCGGAGAATGTGCTAAAGATCGCGATCATCAGCCTGAATATGAGTATGTCAAGTACGAAGGAGGTAATGGATGTCAGCAGGAACTTAAAAAAAGTCCCGAACAGTATCTTATACACCGATATACTGTCTTGCAGTGCCCTGAAATGCGTTCCCGTATTGCCATCCTCATATATGGTCTCTATGGGCACCTCGATCACCGGGATATTCTCCCTTGCCGCTATGACAAGCATATCAAGCTCATATTCGAATCTGTCTCCCTTACCCTGTAAGAATACAGGTATAAGCCCTATGGGTATGCCTCGCAGCCCCGTCTGTGTATCCGTAAGCTTAAGTCCGTGCAAAAGCTTAAAAAGCTGCCTTGTGATCTTATTGCCCTTCTTACTCTTAAAGGGCACATTATCAGCGTCAAAATCCCTTGCTCCTAAGATAAGCGCTCCATTGTCTGTAAGCGCCCTCTCCCCAATGGCGATTATATCCTTAACGGTATGCTGTCCGTCACAGTCTGCCGTGACCACGCTTCTTACACATCTTAACTGTTCTATGGCAGTATCCATCTCTGTCGCAGAGTCATAGGTCACAGTGTCCGTGAGTCTGTGATCGTATATGAAGGTGAAGGCATCCTTAAGTGCCCGTCCTTTGCCATGATTATGCGCATGGGTAAGTATGATGCAGTCATCCCTAAGCTCATGAAATACCTTACGATGCTCCCTGTCAGAGCCGTCATCCACAAGTATTATGGTCTCAATGCCTGCTGCCTTAAGCTCTCTGCAATATTCAACTAACCTTCTGTCCGGATCAAGCGCCGGAATAAGTACCGCTATGTCATTCATAGGTTATATTCTATCATACAATCCGATATATGGCATCAAAAAGGGCTTCTGCCATATCATTCATGCTGTGAATGTATAAGTCTCACATCCTCTCTTAATTCCCTCGCTGACATAAGACGAGTCTCCTCGCCTCTGATGATCAGTTGGATGAGATTGTCGGAGGTGGCGACGGTAATGTCAGACTCTTTAGCTTTTTCCAGAGTAAACTTCGCTATATACTGGTCGGCCGTCTCCGCTTCCTTAGTGTAGACCACATGTATACCCATGTAATCCATCTTCTCCGTGACATGACCCGATACCTTATATGCATCGAATACCACTATGGTCGTAAGGTCCTTCACGACTGCATATTCAGAGAGCATGTCAAGCAGCTTGTATCTTGCTCCCTCAAGCTCTATGGAACTGCCCGTCAGTACCTTAAGCTCATCCCATGCATGTATGATATTATAGCCGTCTACAAGGAGATATTGCTTTCTTTTGGTCTCCTTCTTATCCGGTCTATGTAAGCTGCCCTTTTGCCCTGCACTATCATCCGGGGATTTCCTTCCGGCCGCCTCATAGCTTGTCCTTACTGCCGGTTTATAGCTCTTCTTCTTATACCTTCGTATCTGTCCCACATTGGCATGGGTAGAGCTTCTAAGTATCCTGTCTATCTCCTCAGTACCGATAGCCTCAAGTCTCTCTGTGAGGCTGCCCTGCCTGTATGCGGCCTTACTTGCCACAGATTGAGCCTCTCTTCTAAGCCTCTCCTCGTCGGTCATCATATCATCATCCGTATCAAGGTATCTGCCCGATATATCCGGCAGATGCATCCTATCCTCACACTCATACCATGGGATGAAGCTGCCTGCACCATGTTCTGTGAATACACTTCCGGATATATTCTCAGGGTCACTGTCAGGGTCATAGCCTGCCTCTTTAATAATGTCTGCTGCCGTATCCGCAGTGCACGGTCTGTACAGAGCAGCCGCAAGCTCGATGCTGCCTCTTCCGGATGAATATCCCGTAAGCTCACTCTGATAATTGGTAAGGGCTCCTGCCGGCGCAGTTCCCTCTATATGGGCATACTCTTCATCCTGTGCGGTAATCCTGCCTTCCCCACCCATAAGACCGATATCGTTCATGGCCTTGCCGAGGACTGATACCGGCACCTTCATCATGAATTCGTAACAGGGCTCCAACAGTACGCTCTCGCCCTTCATAAGCCCCTGTCTTATCGCTCTCTTAGTCGCTTCCTTAAAATCCGTACTCTGTGTATGCTTCGTATGTGCCCTGCCGGCTATGAGAGTGAACTTCATATCCGTTAAGGACGCACGCACAAGCACTCCCTTCGGCAGTTCTGTCATAATAGTACTTAACACTGTCTTCTGCCAGTTCAGATCAAGCTCATCCACACTGACATCACTTGCCACTTCTATTCCGCTTCCCTCCGGCAGCGGCTCCATAAGTATATGCACCTCCGCATAATGCCTTAACGGTTCAAAATGTCCGAATCCCACTACGGGCCATGCTATGGTCTCCTTATATATCACCGAACCGTTATCAAATGTAACATCAATATCAAAA
>CAJONG010000151.1 GCA_905235845.1 uncultured Lachnospiraceae bacterium | reverse complement strand
TCCTGCGATACTTATTTTAACTCTGCCCTTCATTGTCGGATCATGAATACCGTTAGCTATGGATACCGAAAATGCATCCATCGCAAGGCCAATTCCCAACAAGATACTGTTTAAGACAAATACATATATTGACATTGTTTTTTCTCCTGTAAATAATTTATCAAAGCATTAATATGTCATGATGAACTACAGTATATATTCAGCTATGCTTCATAGATACGCGATCGACCTAGTACATTCCATTATGCCTGTCGTATCGTAAAATATACACTTTCGTACGCATCTCGCAGTGAATGCGAGATGATACCTGAACATTTACGGACTACATGCAAAATAAAAGGTATAGCTGCAAGCTATAAAATACACTTTCCCCATGTATAGCCAATGGCATACATGAGTCTCACAAATTAAAACAAGCCAGATTATTATAATCAGTATGTTGACTTGTTACGCATATGCGTCTGTTACTCCCTCATGACATACCATATGCTATCATGCAGATATTGAGTTAGTCAATACGAACAGCATCGAATTTTCGTCAATCGTTCTACTCATAGTAACAGTGATGCTGAAGGGTGAACTGTTACTATGAGTAAGAAAGCGTAAGAAAGCGTACCCGTAAGCTTTACACCCAGCTTATTAAGTACATCATTCAATGCCGTAAGAGTTTCCTTCATGTTCTCCTCCGTACAGTTATATCCCATATGTCCGATTCTTATGACCTCTCCTGCCATCACATCAAATGATCCCGCAATAAGAATGTTATGATCAGACCTCATCAGCTCTATTATCCGGGCAGCCGTAACACCCTCAGGGATAGTGAACACCGTCACCGTATTGGAATATCCGTTCTCGGCATATAGATGAAGCCCGGCTGATACAAGAGCATTTCTCGTCTTTGCTGCCACCTCGGCGTGACGTTTCAATATATCCTTATCCTCCCTGATGTTATCCAGTGCCTTTCTAAGACCATAGATGTCGCTTATCGGCATGGAATAAGGGAACCATTTATTCTCATAATAATCCTTGAATATCGTCAGATTGGCATAAAATGACGGTATCTTCGTCTTTCTTTCTTCCATCATCCTCTTTGCGTCATCACTTATGGTCACAAGAGTAAGACCGATCGGACAAGAGATTGCCTTCTGCGAACCGCCGCAGAGAATATCTATCCTGTCATCATCAACATTTACAGGATTGCCAAACATTCCTGACACAGAATCAACCACGGTCAAAATTCCATACTCCTTAAGAATCGGACAGAGCTTGGAGATATCATTTAACATACCGCTTGGAGTATCACAGTGAACCAGCGTAGCATACTTGAAATCATGGTCAGCTTCAAGATAAGCCCTTAGAGGCTCTGCTTCAATCTCCCGCTTGTAATCAGTTGTATAGAGAACAGGCTCTCCGCCATACATTGACACGAAATCCGCAAAACCCTTGCCAAACACACCGTTATCAAGCACCAGCACTCTGTCTCCGGCTTCCGTGATCGAGGCTACTGCAGCCTCAAGTCCTAGAATTCCTTCTCCCGAAAGTATCAGACTTTCATTCTTTGTATGCAGTAGTTCGCTGTAAAGCTCACAGGTCTCCTTATAAAAATCAAAAAAATCAATATCTATATCCGGATTACCCGTTTCAACGCTGCGGGCAGCTCTCACATTTTCTGCAACCATAGTTGGACCCGGTGTCATCATCTTATACATAGCTATTCTCCTATCAACATAGTTTTCTTACATTTATTGTATCTATGCTTCATAGATACGCGACAGGTGTGGTACTGACACATATTCCGGTACGCCTGTCACATCACAAAATATACGTTTTCGTATATAGTTTCTGAACCAATGTCAGTAACTTAAGATTTTTTCGTCACCTCATCCGTCGGCAAATCTTTGATTTGCCGCCACCTTCCCCTAAAAGGGGAAGGCTTAAGTTAATGACATAGTTTCTGAACAGTTACTACATTTCATTAAGCACACATTACCTAAGAGCATCCTTCATACTCTTAACATATTCTCCGACATACTTCGGTGCATCTTTACCATACTTTTCGAGCAGCTTGACAATTGCAGAACCAACGATTGCCCCGTCGGATATATCTGCCATCTTCTTAGCCTGTTCCGGCGTTGATATTCCGAATCCAATCGCACACGGAATATCCGTATTATCACGGACAACCTTGACAATGGAATCAAGATCTGTCTTGATCTCACTTCGCATACCCGTAACACCAAGGCTCGATACGATATACAGGAATCCCTCCGCCTCTTTGGCGATCATGGCAATACGATTCTCGGAAGTAGGTGCGATCAGCGATACAAGATCAACCTCATACTCATGACATATATCCGCAAATTCTTCCTTCTCCTCAAATGGCAGATCAGGAATTATCATTCCGTCAATTCCGATATCATGACTTGTCTTAACGAATTTCTCTGTGCCATAAGAATACACCACATTGGCGTAGGTCATAAATACCATCGGTGTATCTATGTCCTTTCTAAGATCCTTTACAAGTTCAAACACCTTATCGGTGGTAATACCGCCGGAAAGTGCTCTTAAGTTAGCTCCCTGTATTACAGGACCCTCTGCTGTCGGGTCGGAAAATGGAATTCCAAGTTCGATAAGATCTGCTCCGTTATCCACAGCGGCTTTGACAACTGCCTTGGTTGTCTCAATATCCGGATCTCCACAGGTCACAAATGCAATAAATGCTTTTCCATTTTCAAATGCTTTACTAATATTACTCATGAATATCCTCCCCTCTGTAACGGGCAATGGCAGCACAATCCTTGTCTCCCCTGCCGGAAACTGTAATTACTATGATCTTATCAGAGCTTAACGTCGGTGCAAGCTTAATTGCGTGAGCCACCGCATGTGCTGACTCAATTGCCGGGATTATTCCCTCGGTTCGTGCCAGATATTCAAAAGCATTAACAGCCTCATCATCAGTAACCGGTACATATTCAGCTCGTCCAATATCATGAAGATGAGCATGCTCCGGACCAACTCCGGGATAGTCGAGTCCTGCCGATATGGAATACACAGGAGCTATCTGACCGAACTTATCCTGACAGAAATACGACTTCATACCATGGAATATTCCAACCTTGCCTGTTGCGATTGTTGCTGCGGTTTCAAATGTATCAATTCCCCGTCCTGCCGCCTCACATCCAATAAGTCTTACATCCTTATCCTCGATAAAATGATAAAAGCTTCCAATTGCATTGGAACCGCCACCCACACAAGCAATAACTGCGTCAGGAAGTCTTCCTTCCTTCTCAAGCATCTGTTCCTTTATCTCCTTAGAGATCACCGACTGGAAATCACGCACTATGGTCGGAAACGGATGAGGACCCATAACAGAACCCAGACAATAATGTGTATCTGCAATTCTCGAAGTCCATTCTCTCATAGCCTCTGATACCGCATCCTTAAGAGTAGCTGTACCTGAAGTTACCGGAATTACATCAGCACCTAACAGTCGCATACGATATACATTTAACGCCTGTCTTTTCGTATCTTCCTCGCCCATGAACACGACACATTCCATTCCCATAAGAGCTGCCGCTGTCGCTGTTGCTACACCGTGCTGTCCTGCACCTGTCTCAGCGATAAGTCTGGTCTTTCCCATCTTCTTGGCAAGTAATGCCTGGCCTAACACATTATTGATCTTATGTGCGCCTGTATGGTTAAGATCCTCTCGCTTTAA
>CAJONG010000150.1 GCA_905235845.1 uncultured Lachnospiraceae bacterium | reverse complement strand
ATGCTCCTGCTCGGCCTTATTAAGCTTCTCCTGTGTGTCCTTGATATCGGCATATACCGACATGGCAGGAAGCATGGATAAGGCCATGGTAAGTGCCAGCACCAACGACGCGCTTCTTGGCGAAAGCTTTTTCATAACTATACTTCTATTGAAAGTGTTCTTCCGGAATGCTCGTATTTCTTATACACTATCCCCGCTGCATCGAACATCCTCTTGGCTGCGGTATTGCCGGGCGTGCCTGCATATTTGTCACTGTCATATATGACAGTCTTAATGCCGCACTGAATGATCGCCTTAGCACATTCATTACAGGGAAAAAGGGATACATACAACTTGGACCCGGCCAAAGAGCCTCCTCTGTAATTGAGGATTGCATTGAGCTCGCTGTGGGTCACATACGCATACTTGGTATCTAACATGTCTCCATCTCTCTCCCATGGAAAATCTTCGTCCGAGCATCCTATCGGGAATCCGTTATAGCCCATGGAGAGGATCTTATTGTCTTCTCCCACGATACATGCTCCAACCTGCGTATTGGGATCCTTGGAACGCATGCCTGCAAGCTTGCTGATACCCATGAAATACTCATCCCATCTTATATAGTCTTCTCTTTTACCCATAACTGACCCCTCTGATGCGTGCTAATACACATCGAATGTTAATTCATGATTGAATATTACTTGGTTCCGAATATCCTGTCTCCGGCATCTCCGAGTCCCGGAACGATATATGCGTTCTCATTAAGCTTCTCATCAAGTGCTCCGATATAGATATCCACATCGGGATGAGCTTTCTTAAGAACCTCAACTCCCTCGGGCGCAGCTATGATGCACATGAAATGTATCTTCTTGCAGCCCTTGTCCTTAAGCATCTGTATTGCCGCCGATGCGCTTCCTCCGGTAGCAAGCATGGGATCTACCACGAATACCTCTCTCTCCGCACTGTCTGCCGGCAGCTTGCAGTAGTATTCCACAGGCTTATGGGTCTCAGGGTCTCTGTACAGTCCTATATGTCCCACCTTGGCCGTCGGTATGAGTGTAAGCATACCATCCACCATTCCAAGACCTGCCCTGAGTATCGGAACTATCGCAAGCTTCCTGCCCTTAAGTTCCTTAACCGTAGTATCGCATATCGGTGTCGTTATATTCACATCTGTCAGTTCCAGATCCCTTGTAGCTTCATAACAGATCAACATCGCTATCTCCGAGACAGTCTGCCTGAAATCCTTGGTACCGGTGTCCTCTCTTCTGATATAACCGATCTTGTGCTGAATAAGGGGATGATCCATGATCATTACTTTAGCCATATTACCTACTCCTCCTTGGTATAATTATTTATTCATGATTTAACATTTTGCTCTTCTTCCAGATCGGCTATCTCCCCGATCCTCCTTATATGCTTCTCTTCACCCGAAAACGGTGTATCTAAGAATGTATCAACTATATCGCAGGCCATGTTGGGACCTATCAGAGCCCCTGCGACGGCAAGCATATTCGCATCATTGTGCAGCCTTGTCATCCTGGCAGAAAGCGGTTCGCTGCAAAGCGCGCATCTTATGCCTTTTACCTTGTTAGCCGTTATGGATATGCCTATACCTGTGGTGCATACCACTATACCCATGTCACATTCACCCTTTGCAACAGCCTCGGCCGCCGCCTTACCGAATACGGGATAATCACAGGATGATTTATCCTTACAGCCATAATCCGTGTACTCAATCCCTCTCTCTCTTAAGTGGGCAGCTATAAGCTCCTTCATATCATATCCGCCTTAAGCCCCAGTCTATCCGGTATCGACTATCCTCTGTCCGGCTGCCTTGAGTAATCTGTTCCTAAGCGCAACTCCTATGCCCTCTGCTCCAAGCTCTTCCGAATATATCACCTCTACGCCTTCAGTATCAAAATCGCGCAGTATCGAATACAGTCTCTTAGAAGCCTCTTCATCATCCCCCTGCTTGCCTATGCATCTGACGATCTCAGCTTTATAATCAAGCACATGCTCATCAACACATATGACTCCGACCTTGATCAGATCGGACTTATATAAAGCCGCCTTATCATTGATATATGCAGCCACATTCTCTCTTAATCCCCGCACTACGGTAAGCTCCCCCTTAGGCGCATAATGCCTGTATTTCATCCCGGGAGCCTTAGGGGCTTTATCCTTATCTTCTCCCCTTAGATTGGGAGCATATACCACTTCCCCTATCACATCTCTTAACATATCAATGGTGATGGCTCCGGGGCGCAGTATCATCGCCGGCTTATCCGTAAGGTCGATTATGGTGGATTCAACTCCTATATCCACATCTCCTCCATCGATGATCATATCTATCCTTCCGTCCATGTCCTCTATTACATGCTTAACCCTTGTGGGAGAAGGTCTGCCCGATATATTGGCACTCGGTGCTGCGATATAACCGCCTGATGCACGTATGAATTCCCTTGCAATATTATCCGACGGCATCCTTATCGCCACCGTATCAAGTCCGCCTGTAGTCTCATGCGGAACCCTGTCGGTCTTATTAAGTATAACGGTCAGCGGACCCGGCCAGAAAGCCCGGGCAAGGGACAGCATCTTATCCTCTATACCGTCCATGGGATACCCATCATCCTCCATGGATGCAATACCGTAGATATCATCAATGTCCGCAATATGCACTATGAGAGGATTGTCGGAAGGTCTTCCCTTGGCCTCATATATCTTCTTACTGGACTCAGGGTTAAGTGCATCTCCTCCGAGTCCGTATACAGTCTCCGTAGGGAATGCGACCAGACCGCCATCTTTAATGATAAGGCCTGCCTTCTTAATCCCTTCCCTGTTCATATTTTTCCTGTCTGCTTTAAGAATTACGGTATCCATGGTCAAGGATATTCTAGCATATTTTCATGGTACATTAAAGCCCGAAACACAATATATTGTGCTTCGGGCTTTTATAATATCAATGATCAAAATATCTTCTTTTTCTTCTTGCCTGTTCCCGATCCGGTGTCTCCCTTGGCTTTACTGTCCGTATAACGACTGGCTGCATTAAGCGAATCGTCATTGGCTTCATCGTATTTGATAAGCAGTTCTTTGGCTTCGTGCGAGAGCTTTTCAGGCACCTGTACCACAAGCGTTACATAATGGTCGCCCCTTACATCCTTATTACGCAGTGACGGAACGCCCTTGCCTTTGAGTCTTACCCTTGTATCTGTCTGTGTGCCGGCCTTCACCTCATAT
>CAJONG010000149.1 GCA_905235845.1 uncultured Lachnospiraceae bacterium | reverse complement strand
ATCCGTGATATCATAGCGAGGGGCTTTTGACCCTCGCATCATAATATAACAGAATAGTAGAATAACAGGGTAATATAATGGAGAATACGATGGCAAGAAAATATGATGTTACTGCAATAGGGGAGCTTTTAGTGGATTTTACCGACAGTGGATTAAGCGATAGAGGCAATATGCTCTTAGAGGCCAATCCCGGCGGCGCACCATGCAATGTGCTTGCAATGCTTAAGAATCTGGGATTCAAGACAGCCTTCATCGGTAAGGTCGGTGATGACATGTTCGGGCGTATGCTTAAGAGTAATGCCATTGAGGCCGGCATAGATGTATCGGGACTGATACTTGACCCGGCTTACAATACGACACTCGCCTTCGTAGTGAAAAAGCCCGACGGTGACAGAGACTTCGCTTTCTACAGAAGAGAAGGCGCTGACCTTATGCTTAAGGCCTCAGAGGTTGATACGGATATCATAAGGCAGTCCAAGGTGCTCCACTTTGGTACGCTGTCAATGACGGAAGATACAGCCTTCGAAGCTACGAGGAAGGCTGTGGAGACTGCAAGGGAGGCAGGGTGTCTTATAAGCTTTGATCCCAATTACAGAGCACCTCTGTGGGATAGTGAGGCTGCGGCTAAAGAGAAGATAGCGTGGGGACTTAAGCACTGTGATGTGCTTAAGATATCTGACAATGAGATAGAGCTGATGACCGGTGTTACGGACTACGAGGCAGGAGCGTCCATACTTAAGGATAAGTATGATATACCCATAGTATTCGCCACGCTCGGAGCAGAGGGAAGTATCGCATTAAGCGGAGATACTTCGGTTAAGATTCCCGGCTTTATCAATAAAAGGACAGTTGAGACTACAGGTGCCGGAGATACTTTCTGTGCATGTGCTCTGGGATACATCCTTCGCATGGCGGGAGTTGCGGATGCGATAGATGCAGGCAGCGGCGGCATGGTGGGATATACAAGCGAATGGGACAGGAATTCAGCGCTTAAGGAGATGGATGAGTTCCACCTAAGCGACCTTCTGACCTATTCCAATGCGGCGGCATCCATAATAACCACCAAGAAAGGCGCTATGATGGTGATGCCCACAAGAGAAGAGATCACACATTTTATCGTTAATCATCTGGAATAGGATTAAGGATCATTATGAGAATATATAAGGCAGGCGGTCAGACAGGATGAAGGTGTATCTCATAAGACACGGTGAGACCGGCTGGAACAGAATACATAAGCTGCAGGGACAGTCCGACATAGAACTTAATGATGTAGGCAGAGAACTGGCATATCTTACGGCTATGGGACTTAAGGATACGGATTTTGACCTTATCTATTCATCACCGCTTATAAGGGCGTATGAGACAGCTAAGATTATAAGAGGGGACAGAGATACAGATATCATAATGGACAGAAGGCTTTTGGAGATAGATTTCGGAGAGGGTGAGGGCGGTCCGATCCCCGGAAGGGATGATGATCCCAAGAATCCGATATATGCTTTCGAATTCGATACGGACAATTATGTACCACCCAAGGGCGGCGAGACATTTGAAGAGATATATATGAGGACATCGGACTTCTGGGATACAGTCATCATGCCGCTTGAGGGCAGCATGGAGAATATACTTATAGTCGGACACGGCTGTATGAACAGAACCATCCTTAACAGGATCATGGGAAGACCTCTTAAGGACTTCTGGGATATCAAGCTTGATAATTGCGCGGTCTCTGTCGTAGATGTAACGGATGGCAGGGCAACGGTAGTGGAGCCGGGCAGGCTATACTACAGCAGAGAGGATGAGAGATTCAGACCGCTCCCCGGCGGACCGGAGATATATGGGTAGCAGAGGCTTCTTAAAAAAATGAGCAAACAATAAACCCCGCAAACATCATGTTTACGGGGTTTATTATACCAGCTCGTAGCGGAATCGAACCGCTGTTTCCGCCGTGAGAGGGCGGCGTCTTAACCGCTTGACCAACGAGCCATTCATGTATGCTTTAATCAGCACGCTTGTATATAATAACAAGAGTGTCCGCAAAAATCAAGCACTTTTTTAAAAAATCTTATTTTCCGTCAGAAGGTCTTAAGAATATATCCCAAAGCATATAGGAAAATGTGATATGATATGGGTATGAGAAAATTAAGCATCGGAATACTCGCACATGTTGATGCGGGCAAGACAACTCTTACCGAGAGCATATTGTATCTGACCGGGGTCATAAGCAGTCAGGGAAGAGTGGATAATAAGGACACCTTCCTTGATACGGAGGCTCTGGAGAAGAAGAGGGGCGTGACCATTGTATCCAAGCAGGCAGTGGTGACGCTTAGTGCGGATCATGAGCTTAACGGAAGTTACGAAGATGTAAGGCTTACCTTCATAGATACGCCGGGACATGCGGACTTCGTGGCAGAGACCGAAAGAAGCTTATCTGTCATGGATCTGGCCGTGCTGCTTGTGAGCGCTTCGGACGGAGTGACCGAGCATACGCGCAAGCTTATGTATATGCTGGGTAAAAGGAGAGTTCCCTACATCGTATTCATCAATAAGACTGACATGGTGCAGGGCGATGTATGCGACCGTATATGTGAAGAGTTGGGCGAAGGGGCACTTAGGTATATTGATATCAGGGATATTTCTGCAAGTATGTCAGCAAGGGAGAGCGCGGAGACTCATACGGATGAAGAAGTCCGTACTTTCATGGAGGACGCGGCGGCTCTGTCGGAGAAGACTCTGGATAAGTATCTTGAGCAGGAGAGAATTGATGACACGGATGTCACATATCTTATGGGGAAGGGACTGTTACATCCTGTTATCGCAGGCTCTGCGCTTAATAATACGGGCACAGGAAAGCTTATAAGGCTTATAACCTCCCATATGCCGAATGTAACATACAGGGATGAATTATCCGGTAAGATATATAAGATAACATATGAGAACGGGCATAAGATAAGCCATATCAAGCTTACGGGCGGCTGCTTATCCGTACGGGAGACTCTGCCTGATGACAGGCTTACAGATGAGAAGATCACACAGATAAGACTGTATAACGGGAGCAGATATGAGAGCATAAGCGAGGCGACCGCAGGAGACAGTGTGGCACTTGTGGGACCGGAGAGTACCTTCGCCGGTATGGGCATAGGAAGGGAAGAGGATGATAAGGACTATATCAGTCGTCCTGTGCTTAAGTATGATATGATCCTTCCGGAAGATATGCCCGTAAGGGTATTCCTGCCTAAGCTTAAGGAGATACTCCAGGAGAATCCGGAGATGGCAATGACCGAATATACATCCGATACGGAGCGCAAGGGATATGATACTTCTGCCGGATACATCACTGCAGGGCAGGAGGGCAT
>CAJONG010000148.1 GCA_905235845.1 uncultured Lachnospiraceae bacterium | reverse complement strand
GCGCCAAGCTCAAGAGCCGTAACGAAGAAGAGATGATGAGTAAGGAGATAATGATAGAGGGACTTCTGTCTATACAGGCAGGCGAGAACCCCAGAGTAATAGAGGAGAAGCTTAAGTCATTCTTAACTCCCGCCGAGAAGGCAGCTATGGAAGCTGAGCAGGGAGGTGATGGCGATGGCTAAGAGGAAGGAAGAGGAACCGCCTAAAGGCGCGCCGGCGTGGCAATCCACGTTCGCCGACCTGATGAACCTGTTGCTCTGTTTCTTCGTGTTGCTTTTCTCAATGTCATCGATCGATGCTGCGAAGTTCGAAGCCATAGCCGCTTCTTTTTCCAATACCTTCAGCATCTTTTCGGCAGGAGGATCATCCTTTGATGATGGCTTGCTCATAAGCAATGGTGTGAGTCAGCTTAATAACCTGGACATGTACATAAGCAATACGGGAGCCGCGGCGGAGCAGACTGCCAAGCAGAATGATCTTAATAAGGACGAGAGCGATTCAAGCGCAGAGGAGCTTAAGGAGGCACTTGAACAGGAGCAGTTAGCAGCCAGCGAAGAGCTTGCCGAGAAGGTGAGCGAAGCCCTGGTGGAAAGCGGTATAGATAAGGACGTCGATATAGAGTTCACATCCCAGTATGTTCAGCTCACGCTTAAAGGATCGGTGCTTTTTGATTCGGGTTCGTCAGAGCTTAAGAGTGAGGCGATGCCCATGATACAGAAGATTGCCGTGATACTTGAGAGATATGCCTCAAGCACAATAGAGATCGAGGGACATACGGATAATGTTCCGATACATACGAGTAAGTATGAGAGCAATGATGTATTAAGCTCATACAGAGCACTTTCGATGTTTGATTATCTGGTTCAGAATACGAGCCTTGACCCGGCGAAGATCAAGCATTCGGGCAGGGGCGAGTATATCCCGGTGGCTGATAATTCCACTCCGGAGGGAAGAGCCAAGAACAGACGCATAGAGATTAAGATCTATAACAGCTTAAGTTCGGAAAGCTGACGTGTACTATATGGGAGATGTAAGATAAGCTATGAAAAAGAATATGATATCTATCCTGGTGCTGGCATTGCTCATAGTCGATACCGTATTGACGGCTATACTGATGTTCTCCGTCATGGGCACCATGAAGAAGACAGCGAGACTCATAGACGGCATATCGAGTGCCTTATCACTTGAGGTGGCTGATGCACAGGCTCCGGGAGAGGGACCTGCGGAGGAGATTGCCATGGAGGATATAGAGGTCATTCAGATACCGGATCAGATGACCATATCTCTTGCCAAGGGCGCTGACGGAGAGACACATTATTGCCTTGTATCCGTATCCCTTTCGCTTAACACGAAGGATCCGGACTATGAGAAGTATAAGCCTATGGTTGAGAACAACATGGATCTTATCAAGAGCGAGATATTCTCGGTGATCCAGTCTCATCCCATAGAGGAAGCTGAGAGTAATCCCGATATGTTAAGACAGGAGATACTTGAAAGGATACAGCAGATGTACGGTTCCAGGTTCATCTACAATGTTGTATTCCGTGATATTATGTTCTCGTAGAGAATAAGAAATACCTGCGTAAAGGAGGTGAGCCTGCTTGGGTGAGGTATTATCTCAAAATGAGATAGACAGTTTGCTGGCAGCACTTAGCACCGGTGAGCTGGATGCCGAGGAGATGTCCAAGAAGGACGAGAAGCAGGTTCGCAATTACGACTTTGCCAGACCTGCGAAATTCTCCAAGGAACACTTGAGGACATTGGAGATCATATACGAACACTACGGCAGACTGTTATCCACCAACCTTCCGCTTTATCTGCGCAAGAGTGTGCAGATATCGGTCGCCAGCTCCGAGACGGTGGTGTTCTCGGAATTCTCGAATGCACTTAGCAATCCGGTCATTCTGGGAATAGTGAATTTCAATCCGTTGCAGGGACAGATAATCTTAGAGCTTGCACCGAATCTGGGATTTGCGATGATAGACCGAATGCTCGGCGGGCAGGGAGTTCCGATAGACAAAGAGAGGGATTTCTCAGATATAGAGCTTGTGATACTCAATAAGATCATGACGATCTGTATGCAGCTTATGAGAGACCCATGGAAGAACGTGGTAGACATCGAACCGTTCTTGGAACGAATAGAGACCAATCCGCAGTTCGCCCAGATCATAGCCCCGAATGATATGATCGCCATAGTCACGCTTAATCTCAAGATCGGAGATGTGGAAGGATTCATGAACGTCTGTCTTCCCTACAGTACGGTGGAAGACATCATGGATAAGCTGAATACGAAGTTCTGGTATTCAACGATGAAGGAATCCAATGACGAGGATTATTCACAATATGTCGAGTCGATGATCAGGCGTGTGGATGCTCCGGTCAAGGCGGTACTCGGCAAGAGCATGATAACTGTCAACGACTTTGTCAATCTCCAATGTGGTGATATAATACGATTGGGAACACGAACCGACGACGAACTCGAAATATATGTGGGGAATATAAAGAAATTTATGGCCATGCCCGGCAAGAGTGATGATAAATACGCTGTAAGGATAACATCGGTCATAAGAGAGGAGGGATAGAAGCATGGATGGTGGAATCTTATCTCAGGATGAGATTAATGCTCTGCTTGGCGGAATGGCAGCAGATGCACCTGCGGATGCCGCACCGGAAGCTGCAGCAGAGCCTTCGGCACCGGCTGAGGCGGCAGGATCACCTGCACCGGCATCAAGCGGATTCACACTTACCGACATTGAAAAAGATGCCATTGGCGAAGTAGCCAATATTAGCATGGGAACATCAGCCACGACTCTATTTTCCCTTGTTAATCAGAAGGTCAATATCACGACTCCCGTAGTAAGCGTAAGTAATTGGGAGAAGTTGACGCAGGATAAGGAACGTCCCTGCGTATTCATACAGATCAAGTATACAGTGGGACTGGACGGTTCCAATATCTTAATCCTTAAGGAAGACGACGTTAAGATAATCACCGACCTCATGATGGGAGGCGACGGAACCAATACCGAGGGAGAACTCGGAGAACTGCATTTAAGTGCCATATCCGAGGCCATGAATCAGATGATGGGTTCATCTGCAACATCGCTTTCCCAGATGCTTGGCAAGATGATAGATATCTCTCCGCCGACGGCAAATCTGGTGGATGTTCAGACGGAGACGCTTGAAGGGACCGAGGTGGCTAATTTCTTAGCCGGCGACTTCGTTGAGATATCATTCAGGATGCAGATAGGAGAACTGGTAGACTCTACGATATTACAGTTGTATCCCATAGAGTTTGCCAAGGAGATAGTGGACACCTTCATGGGTGGCGGACTCTTAGAGACTGCACCCGAACCGGAACCGGA
>CAJONG010000147.1 GCA_905235845.1 uncultured Lachnospiraceae bacterium | reverse complement strand
GAAAAAGCGTCATGATGACGAGCAGGTGCCTGCTTTTGATATTCAACCTAAAATGAAACAGGTTCTTCAGGTTTTTCATCCTTCGTATCCTTTATCATTAAAACTTGCGTTCATTGATGGGGGCTGCCCATTTCCGGAGCTCCTTGTTCTGGATGATCTTTTCCAGCCCGCCGATCGCGGCTTTCTCGTACGCATCCGGCAGGTTGAAGGAAAAGCCCGTGCTGTCCGCCAGAAACTGGTGGATGCAGGGAAGATGGACGCTCCCGCCCGTCAGGTAGATCCCTTCTTTGGTGATATTCACGGCTGTCTGGGGAGGAATGCGCTCCAGAAAGGTCTTCATCTCGGAGGCAAGCGCGCCAACGCTCTCTTCGATCCCTTCATTTACGATCTCTGCCGAAATGCTCTCTTCCCTGGGAAGCCCCGAAACGCTGTCGATGCCGATCACTTTCTGCCCGGTCAGCTTCCAGTGTACATAGCCTGCAAGGGTTGTGAAGTAATCTATATCAGGCACATGCTCCTCCCCGTTAAGTATAGCCTGATACAGATGCGATATGCTCCACCTCTGCGGAATATTATAATCGAAGGCTTTTGTAAGTTCTTCAGATGCCTGCTCAGTGATGGTGTTCCTCCATGTACGGAATGGAACAAGGAGTTCTCCTGCCTTGTCAAAAGCGAGATAACCGTGCATCATTGCCGAGAAGCCTATAGATGCAAAACTTGTGACAGTCGTGTCATATTTCTCCTTAACATCCTTAAGCATATCGGCATAGCAGTCTCTGAGACCTGACCAGATATCATCCAATGTATATGTCCATATTCCGTTTTCAAGCCTGTTCTCCCAGCCGTGTCCTCCTGATGCCAGAGTATTACCCTTCTCATCGATCACTACTGCCTTGATCCTCGTAGAGCCGAACTCTATTCCGAGTATTGCCTTACCCTGTTCGATTAATGTCCTGTTATCCACTTTTTCCTCCTTAATATCCTTTAACCGATCGTCCGCTTCGGACAATCTGTACTGTATAAATAAATCCACTTTACAGATTATCCCTGTTCCGGCTACTCGTAAAGTGGATTTCTACCGAAGATGTTTGATTTTTCTATGACAGGCGGATGTCCTTATCCGATATCTCCCATGCTCACTTATCAGCTACATTCCCACAACTAGTACATGATCCTGTCGCGACCCTGTTCCTTGCCCATATACAACTTATTGTCCGCATCCTTGATATTCTGATCCAACGGAAGATTCCTATCATATTCCGTAAGTCCGTATGTCAATGTCACACGTATCTTCTGATCTCCGGACATGACCACGGTCTTGCGAAGCTCACTCTGAATGGTGTAGAGCACACTGACAGCCTCATCTCCGTTCAGCTTCGGGAACGCAATGAAGAATTCCTCACCGCCCCATCTTGCTACGAAGCCCTGGCCCGCGGTACAGTTCATGAGCACCTTTGCTACCGCCTTAAGCACCAGATCTCCGATATCATGACCGTATGAATCATTAACTCTCTTAAAATGATCTATATCACATATGCATATGCTGCAGATCATCTCATCGGCCTTCTTGGCGAAGTCCTCAAGATACTCCATAGCCATGCCTCTGTTATTAAGTCCGGTAAGCGGATCGGTGTTGGCCTTCTCCTTAAGCTTCTTATTATACTCGATAAGCTTGCCCTCAAGAGATTGGCTCTCATTGGAGAAGGTATATACGGATATGCATATACATAAGAGCACAACGAACATCGTTGCGTCTCTTATATACTTCTGTTCCGCTGCCCCCTGACTGTAGAAAGGCGCATTATCCCCGAAGATATTGAACATGATCAGATATACGGCAAAAAGTATAGCACTGAATATTGCCTTGGCGACAAAATGTTCATTGATAGCGAAGAAAAATATGATTATCAAAAAAGCCGGAAAGATCTGAAAACTTGAATTGAATCCGAACAGACATAACATGGCAAAGCCCCATATGGCAGTAAGCCCTATAAAGCACCACACCGTCGACATCTTGTGAGCTCTGTATGACAGTATCAATATGGCAAAGTACAGAAGACAGAATGCCAGATTACCCGCCAGCGCTACCGCCTGGCCCATAACCGCAAGCACCATAACATTGCAGGCAAAATAAGCGATCAAAACAAGACACAGCTTCCTGATGAGAACAGGCATCTTCTTCGATTCGTTCTCATAGATCGTCTCTTTATTAAGTAGCTGCCTTAAGTTATCCAACCCTTTCATCCCAAAACCCCTGATAAGATCATAATTCTTTGCTCATCTACTGCAACAGTACGATATCATAGTCCGTATCATCCACCGTAACTGTCCTCACATCCCTCACCGCACTGAATATGTCTTCATCCACATACTCGTATTTATCCGGTGTCACCCCGTTCTCAAGATCCTTGATTATCTTATCCACTCTTGGACCATGAAGAGGATTGCACTCGCCTATGCAGGATATCTTACCTGCTTTGGCATCATTAATAGCCTCCTCGCTTACACCGTCAAAGGATATGACCATGATCTGACCTTTATCAATGTCATTCCCCACTCTTTTACCGGTCGCCTCAATGGCCTCTATGGCTCCGAAGGCTTCATTGTCATTCTCACAGTAGACCACATTGATATCATCATACTGCCTCAGAAGCCTTGCCGTGGCCTCTCTGCCCTTGGCCTGCGTATACTCCCCGGATGCCTCCGCAATGAGATTCCATCCATTACGCCCCACAGCTTCCCTGAGTCCCTTTGATCTGCCAAGCTGTGCCGAGGATCCGAGTGTACCCTGTATGTTGACTATACCCACCGTATCCGGTTCTATCTCTTTAACCTCACAGTAGCTTCTAAGCCACTCACACACCTTCCTGCTCTCCAGTTCGAAATCCGAGCCCACCCAGCAGGTAAAAAGACTCTTATCCTCAACAGCGACCTGTCTGTCCACCACGATGACCGGTATCCCGGCATCCTTGGCCTCGGTAAGTACCGTGTCCCATCCGTCTTCCATGACGGGTGCAACCACGATATAATCCACTTCTCTCTGTATAAAAGTCCTTATGGATGTTATCTGGTTCTGCTGCTTCTGCTGAGCATCCTCGAAGATAAGTTCGTAACCGTTCTCTTCGGTAAAAGTCTCAAGCATCGACTCCGTGTTGGCCTTACGCCAGTCAGATTCCGCACCGACCTGTGAAAAGCCTACCACAATAAGATCCTTAGCCTCTTCCTCTATCTCCGGCTGAACCGTCTTCTCACTGTATTCACCGCATCCTGCCGTGAAAAGCAAAAGAAATATAACTATTCAAGTCGTGAACCTGAACCTAATTACTCTCATACAAAATTTATTATACTCCAATCCCTCCTCATGCACAACATCAATTCTGTAATCGCGATGTCCACTCGCGATGTCCACGATGTC
>CAJONG010000146.1 GCA_905235845.1 uncultured Lachnospiraceae bacterium | reverse complement strand
AGCAGGCTGTGTGCTCGTATTCGCTGCGGCAGCTATAGCGCAGGTGTAGAAAAACGGAGGGAAAGATACATGACGAAAATGGAGTTCAAGATGGAGAGAGAAGGAGTGGTAAAAGAGGGCGACCATGTGACAGTTACGGAGGGTAGCCTTCCCAGCGGTTTCTTCTATTATACTATTGATCCATCCCTTGCCATGTCTCCCAATGTTGCCAGAGAGGACAGACTTAAGGTAAGTGAAGGCGATGTAATATCAGTAATAGAGAATGACAGAGGATTCTATGTGACTGTCAGATTCGACTGCTGAAAAACAGACCGTATTCATGTAGAATCCGGTCTGCTTATCTTAGGAAGAATATCTCCATACTCAGTACACCACTATGATGCCACCTTCATTGGCATATAAAGAGCTTAATCCGGATGTATTCATGATTATATATTCCTTGAAGTCGGTACAGGACTTAAGCATATCTCTGACCTTTACAGCACCCTTGAAATTATTGCAATGGGTGATGATGAGCCTTCTGCTGTTCATATCCTTGAGGTTCTCCGTCTCCTTAGCGATCCTCTTAACCATCTGATCCCAGGCTTTACGAAGCCCTATGGCTTTGTCGAGTTGTACTATATCGCCCATCCTGCCTGCAAGAAGCGGCTTGATATTAAGGGTGGTGGCTGCAAGAGCATGAAGCTTCGACAGTCTGCCGTTCTTACGAAGGGTCTCGATATTATCGAGTACAAAATATGTTGATATATGATCTCTGTAGTTACTAAGCCTTATGGATATCTCATCAAAGCCGTATCCGGCTTCTTCAAGCTCCATTGCCTTAAGTGCTAAGAGACACTCGCCGCCCGATGCCGACAGGGAATCTATGACCAGTATATCCTTATCATCGTGTTCTTCCTCATACATTGACCTGGCCAGCATTGCACTGTTATAGCAGCCGCTTAGTTTGCTTGAGATAGTGATGATATATATGCGCTTTGCATCCGTATCAAATTGCCTTAAGAACAGATCCGGTGAAGGACATGAGCTCTTCGGACAGGTCTTGCTTGCCTTGATGCTCTCAAGAAAGCTCTTGATGTTAAGGCTACTGTTATCCTTGTAATTGACTCCGTCCACTTCCATCCTGAAAGGAACCAGCGCAAATCTCTTATCGGACTTAAGTGATGAAGGCAGCTCGCAACTGCTGTCCGCTATTATCTTATAATCACACATAATCTCTCTCCTTACTCCCTTTTTTATATTCGGATTGCATCTAGGGAATTGATAAACCCTGTGATGTAGTTTTATATACTACATAGTGTAACATCGGCCTGCATATTTGTAAACCGCTTTTGCAGATTTTATTGTTTTTTTATAAAAAGACGATGTCATTCTACCAAAATCCACGGATTATACTGTATACTATCCTTATGGAAAATTATGAGATAAAAGACCGTAAAAACTTCATGAATGAACTTCTTATGACGGACGCATATGATATGTTCTTATTAAAGGAAGCAGTGATTAAGACTGCCAATACATATACCATAGACGGTGCGGAGAATAAGGAATTCTACGGGAATGATGCGGATATTCAGACCATGGAATCGCCGTATGCTTATGCTCCGTGGCAGAAGATGCGGCCTGTCATCGTAGGCTTAATAAAGGGCAGACATACGCCCATTTCCATGCGTATTGTGCTGTATCTTAATCCGGAGCTTGCCGCCAATATACTTGAAAGTAACGGAAGTGCTGTTGATTATCTGACGCTTAATGTCAGATTTAACGAGGGGGCCCTTAGCCTATCTACAGGAGTCGCATACAGGGAATTTACCATGGATAAAGAAGCGGACAGATTATGGGATGCGTATATGGCTAAAAGGCTGGAGTGATTGTTCTCACTGCCTTATCAGAGCGGTAGCGGATTTACTCTGTCTGTGGTAGAATTGATGTACTTGTAGATGTGTATAACAGCGCAGGGGGCAGTTTACAGGGGAGACGGGTTATGAATGTGGTAGTACTCATTATCATATATATACTTGCAGTCAATATCCTTGGCTTTGCGCTTATGGGTATAGACAAGGCAAGAGCGAAGAAGAGGGGTTTTCGTATACCGGAGGCAACTCTTTTTGTGGTTGCGATAATAGGCGGAAGCATCGGCTCCATCATAGGGATGTACGCTTTCAGACATAAGACAAGAAAGTGGTATTTCACATATGGTATGCCGGTGATACTTCTATTACAGGCTGCGCTTGTAGTGGCGCTTATTCTTTCACCGGTAGAGGTAGCTTTTTTATAGGATTAACGCAGATACCGGTTATTACGGGAGACGATCGGAGAATAGAGATGGATACTTCACTGCATATAGCATTGTGTGACAGTGATCCGGGTGACCGAAGACAGATGGAGAGGTTGCTTGGAAGGGAATCGGATAAGCGTATCGGTACTACAGGCGGATTCTATATCGATACATTCGGAGGGGTAGAGGCGATAGTCAATTCGCCGATACTGTATGATGCCTACTTCCTTGATTCTACGGACCCGGTGTGCGATTCTTACGGAATAGCCAAGGCGGTTCGGGACAAGGGGATACTCTCACCCATAGTGTATTGCATATCTACCATAGATTACAGGCAGTCGGGTGATATGCTGCCTAACTGCGTATTCATGAATAAGCCCATCAAGGTCGCTGAGCTTTCGCTTGTGCTTGATGAGATCATCACGCAGAAGAAGGAGAACTACATCCCTACCATTGAACTGCGTAACCAATATGAGACCTTCTATCTTGAGGCGAAGAATATACTCTACTTTGTCGGCAACGGTTATACGGTGGATGTACATATGACGGATGGTTCCATAAGGCAGGCTACGGCATTCATGGATTCGTTATGGCGGGATCTGTACAGTTTTCCCACATTCCAGTTGGTAAGCCCTACAGTTATAGTCAATACCTCGTATATAGCAGGTATCGGGCTGACTTCACTTACCATGAGGGATAGCAGCAGGCATTCCGTTAAGGCGAAGTATCGTGGCCTCATTAAGGCGAAGTATGATAAATATGCGAAGAAACAGTCATAATGTATCGGAGATAATATATGTCAGAGATAACAGTTAAGATAACAGATGAGATCGGGAAAGTCATACACGGTAAGGATGATGTGATAAAGCTTATGCTGTGTGGGATACTGGCTAAGGGACATGTGCTGCTTGAGGATATCCCGGGTGTAGGTAAGACTACGCTTGCGCTTGCGTTGTCAAAAGCACTGTCACTTGATTACAGACGTATGCAGTTCACTCCGGATGTAATGCCGGGAGATCTGTTGGGCTTCAATATATATGATAAATCTACGGGAGAATTCAGGTTCAGTGAGGGAGCGGTATATACCAATCTCTTTCTTGCAGATGAGATCAACCGTACCTCGCCCAAGACACAATCAGCCCTTCTTGAAGTCAT
>CAJONG010000145.1 GCA_905235845.1 uncultured Lachnospiraceae bacterium | reverse complement strand
CTGTCAAGCCTGCCCGTGGCATTAAGACAGGGACCTATGATAAAGCCAAGCTCATGCACATTCGGAGTCTTATTCTCCGTGCCGCATACACGTCTTAGAGCCCTTATACCCACATTCCGGCTTCTCTTAAGTGAATCAAGCGCATATGAGACGACAGTCCTGTTCTCATCAGTAAGTTCCATCACGTCGCATACGGTGGCTATCCCTGCAAGCTCCTTAAGCTCAGCCAAAAGTCCTGCATACTTTTTATCCTCCGTATGATCATCATCCGTCTGCCCCGAACGACCACTGTCTTTCATATCTACGGGTATCGTACACATATCACCTGCATCATATATATCATATATAGCATATATAGCATATACAGCGCATATAAGCTTATACGCCACCATTGCTCCGCATATTCCGGGATATGGATATCCGCATCCCTCTATCCTGGGATCGATCACCGCATCCGCCCGGGGTAATATGTATTCCCTCACTCCATCCTTCTCCACATAGGGAACCTCATGATGATCCGTCACTATGCAGGTCATCCCGTATCCTGCAGCCTTATCTATGGCATCCGATGCTGCTATACCGTTGTCACAGGTTATGATAGTATCCACGCCGTCTTCCCTTGCCATATCTATCATGGACTCATTGATACCGTAGCCGTCTGTGACTCTGTTGGGTATCGCATATGACACATCTGCTCCCAATGCCCCTAAGCCCTTATACAGAATGGCTACTGATGTCACTCCGTCCACATCATAATCGCCTATTATACGTATGCTCTTACATTCCTTAAGCTTCTGCCCGATCATCTCCACCGCTTTCTTCATATCGGGCAGCAGATACGGATCATGCTCCATTCCCCCGTCCTTATCCAAAAAGGCCCGCATCTCATCAGCCGTGGTAAGCCCTCTGTTACGCATGACCCTTACGACCACCGGATCTATATTAAGTTCTTCGCCCAAGGCTTTGAAGTCCGCCTTCTTGGCGGCCACCATCCATTTGGTCTTCACCTGTTTAACTCCGTATCTTAATGAGAATATCTGATCCTCATGCCAATCTAAAAAACCGCCGAATCTGTATATAAAGCCCGTGAACAATTAGCGGAAAGCTTCACGAACTCTATATACGGATTCGGCGGTCGTTATGTATGTTACTCGTTCTTAGACTTGATCTTAGTCTTGAATATATACCACATCGCACCTGTCAGACATACTGACGAATATGTTCCGCATACGATACCTACCATAAGAGGAAGTGCGAATTCCCTTATGGATGTTACACCGAGTACATATAGCGCAGCTACCATGATGAAGGTAGTCAGTGATGTGAATATGCTTCGTGAAAGTGTCTGATTGATACTTCTGTTGACCATATCTTCAAGGCTGTCCTTATTACGCATGCTCTTAAGGTTCTCACGGACTCTGTCGAAGATGACTATCGTAGCGTTAATGGAATAACCGACTATCGTAAGCATACATGCTATGAAGGTGTTGCCCACCGTTATACGGGCTATGGCATAGAAGGCAAGTACCACAAGCACATCATGTACAAGAGCAAGGACAGAGCTTGCGGCGAAGCGCACATCCTTGAACCTGAACCATATATATATGAGCATACATATGGTTGCCACTAGGACCGCGATTATGGCATCACGCTTCATCTCAGAAGATATGGTGGAAGATATGGTCTCTGCCGTGATCTTCTCCTTATCCACACCGAAGTTATCCGCCAGAGCCTGATTCATCGCCTCTCTCTGTGCCACATCCAAAGTCTTGGTCTTGATGACTACCTCAGTAGTACCCTGCACCTTCTGACACTGTACCTCTCCGTCACCGATCACACCCGATACGACAGGTACGACCTCGGAATCTATCCGGTCAAGGCCTAAGTCCTCATTAAAGGTAACGGTAGTCGATGTACCGCCCTTGAATTCCATTGAATAGTTAAGTATATCGTTACCACCGGCCTTGTTGATCCCCATGAATACGAAGCCCGACAATATCGCAACGATAGATACGGTGAAGAATACCTTCCTGCCGGATAAGAATGCTATATTCTTACGCTCCTTGGTACGTCCGTACAGCTTCTCACTCTTAAGACCAAGCGCATAGAATGCTCTTATTAAGAGCTTGGTGATAACAAGTGCCGTGAACATTGATATGACGATACCAAGTCCAAGAGTCTGTGCAAAGCCCTTGACGCTACCCGTACCCATGATGCCGAGCACAAGTGCCGCTATAAGAGTCGTTATATTACCGTCAATGATAGCAGACAGAGCCTTTTTGAATCCCGTATCTATAGCCTCTGCTACGCTTGCTCCTGCTGCGATCTCTTCCCTGATACGTGCGAATATGATAACATCCGCATCAACCGCCATACCTATGGAAAGAATGATACCTGCTATACCGGGAAGTGTCAGAGTGATCTCGAATCCCGATAAGAGAAGGATCACAAGGACTGTGTATATTCCAAGTGCTATAACAGATGCCACACCGGGAAGCAGATATATCACTATCATAAGGACGGCAACAATGGCAAAACCGATGGCTGCTGCCTTAAGCGATGTAGTAATGGCTGTCTGTCCAAGCTGTGCGCCTACCACGTTACTTCGCAGTTCCTCAAGTTCAAGCTTAAGTCCACCGATCCTTATGGTGGAAGCAAGCCTCTCAGCCTCTTCATATGTGAAGCTTCCCGATATCTGAGCCTGACCGTTTAAGATAGGTTCATTGACATTGGGAGCACTTACTATCTCTCCGTCATAGTATATCGCTATGGATTCACCGTTATCATAAGCATGCTGTGTAGCATCGGCGAACTTGGTGGTTCCGGCCGGGGTAAAGTTAAGTGATACCACGAACTCCTGATTACCCATGGAATCCTTCACGGCACCTGCCTGTGCATCGGCAACCTCTGTACCCGTAAGGACTATGTCTCCGTCAGCCTGCAACTGGTCTACGGTCTTGGCAAGCATATACACGGGGGACATCTCCTCATCATATCCCACGAAGCCGTAGTTTATATTACCCTCATCATCGGTCTGTCTTATGAAGAACAGGCTTCCCGGCTTACCCAGATCCTCTAAGATCGCATTGGCATCGCTTACACCGGGTATCTCTATATTGATCCTGTCAGAACCCTCGGAATAGACGATGGCCTCTGTACTGTAGCCCTCAACTCTCTTCTGAAGCTTATACACGGTATCCGCCATATCTTCCTTATCAGGTGCTTCATCACCTACGGCCTGATATGTTATGCTGACACCGCCCGCCAGATCAAGACCCTGTTTAATGCTTGCAGCGGATCCCGTTCCTTCCGGATCAAGTCCGTATATGGCCGCATAGATGCCACCGGCAAATAATGCAAGCATTACCACAAGCCATATCACAGCATGACTCTTTTTCATAATGATTCTCTCTCCTTTATCTTATAGCTTATTTTAATGATACTGCTTTTCCTGATTATAATAATCATAATATATGGCAGACCTTACATT
>CAJONG010000144.1 GCA_905235845.1 uncultured Lachnospiraceae bacterium | reverse complement strand
ATCAGACCGTTGGAAACTATAACTGCAAAGCCAAATCAGAAGGTAATCATTACAGTTATGGATGAATTTGTTGATTCGTCAGCGCCAAAATCTGAGAGGGGGATACGTGGGATTTTGTCACAGTATGCAGATCCGGCATTATCAGCAAAAGAGGAAGGAGCATGGGAACGTGCTGTGGTAGATAAGTATGGTAATGTTTGATACAAACATGATCCTCCGGTATCTGCTTAATGATAATCCTGAGATGTCACAGAGGGCTGAGGAGTACATAAATGCCGGGGATGTATCGGTAACTATCGAGGTTATAGCTGAGGTAGTGTATGTTCTCAAGGGCGTTTACTCGCTTGGCTGAGACAAGATCTCTGATACAGTTAAGCAGTTTATGGAGCTGGTCTATTCTCAGGAAAAGGAAGTACTACTTCTTGCGCTTGATACCTTTTCAGAGAGAAATCTGGATTTTGTGGATTGTGTATTGTATGCGTATCACAAGGTTAAGGGCGTAACGATAGCCACCTTTGACAAGAAGTTGCTTAGACTGATCGGGGAATGACCGGGAAAAGATATAAGAATAACGAGAACCAACAAAGGCAATAGCTTTAACAGCGGCTATTGCCTTTGTTAAGGGATCTGCCTATGGCGAATGCTTATTCATCCGACTCACCGGATAATGAACTCTATTTCAACTTCATAACGACAGGGGACGAAGAACCATTCCGTATTCTCTTCGACAGATACCGCAGTCCGCTGATCCTGTTTATAGATGATATGGTACATAACAGTGATGATGCGGAGGATCTGATGATGGATTGCTTTGCAAGAGTTATATCACTACAGGCAAGATATACGGGAAGAAATGGTGCGTCCTTTAAGACCTGGCTGTTTACCATTGCAAGGAACAGGACGTATTCATTCCTCAGAAGGAACGGAAAAGATATACAGCAATCGGAACCCGATATGTACGTGGAGGCAGATAGTACTGGAAATACGAATCCTGATAGTAAAATCCTAAAGAATGAAAGGGACATAAAGCTTAAGGCAGCACTCGATACACTTCCGGCGGACTACCGCACGGCATTGTATCTAACATACTATGAAAACATGAGATCCGTAGAGATTGCGCAGATCATGAATAAGAGCATTAAGCAGATCTATAACCTGATTGCCAGAGGTAAGGACAGGCTAAGGGAGAGCTTAAAGGAGGACGGATATACATGGGATATCTGATAACAGGCGCACTTGCATTTGTACTTGGAATAACTGTAACGCTTGCCATCACACATCATAAGCAGGTTAGGGATATGGAGAATGCGGATGAGCATCGCGATAACTCTTGAGATCATTTTTAATACAGTAGATCTCATCGTCCTTAGCCTTGTGATCTATGCGTCGATACGGCTTAAGGTTAAGGAGGACGGGCGCCTTTTTAAGGCTTTCTTTATCTTCGCGATGATAAGTCATGCTTTGGAAGATATCTATTGGATCGCATATGATCTGTTAAGAGGCGAGCAGCGTATGCCATTTGCAGGTAATGAAATAGCTGATTGTGCTGTGATACTGCTGCTTGCGTCAGCTCTTGCTCTGACGCTTGGAAGAAAAAGAGCGATATCGCCGGGATCCATTGTCATAACGCTCGCATTCATGTTGCCGATCACAGCTTTATGGATCGCATGGTCAGGACAATGGGTCGAGAATATCATCTTTGGCTTACCGTATATGTATTTTCTGTATGTCATTTTGTTATGCAACAGATATCATGAAGTATTAGGCAGTGGTGAGGGTATAGCTATCGCATCGGTATGTGTCGTTATCATCATTCTTGATTATGTCAGTCTGATCGCAGGGGACTTCGCGAGCTTTATCGATCCTGCGGGCTATGTGATCATGAACCTGCTGACCCTGTATCTGCTGATCAGATGTATCATGAGCCTTAAATCTGATGCATCCGGGCTTAAATCGTTCGTACTGTCTGTAATCCTGTTCTTCTATACATGCAATGTGATGTATATGAGTGACGGACTGATGTATGATCTGGCACTGCTTTTTAATATCCTGCCGCTAACGTTAATGTACCTGTCCGTAAAAAAGGAGTATGCCGATGATGCATGCTGAGAATATCCTTATCTGCATAGCCATACCGCTCATCATAGCCGTGTTCTTTTTAAAGGGGAGTGCAAGAAGGGTCATCGCATTCTTTATAGCCGGGATGGGGGTATGCCTGCTTGCTGCATACATGGGAGGGTATCTTGAATATGCCCTCGCTCTTAGCACAGAAGATACATCCATCTTTATATCCCCGGTATCAGAGGAGGTCATGAAGTTCATACCGGTGTTACTGTATATCCTGCTGCTTAGTCCTTCGGATGATGAACTGATCATAGCGGCCATAGGTGTGGGCGCAGGCTTTGCTACCTTCGAGAATATCTGCCATATCCTGTCTAACGGTTCATGGAGCATCACGCATATCCTCATAAGAGGGCTTGCTACCGGAGTCATGCATATGATCTGTCTGATGGCATTGTCTACGGCCATCGTTGTATTGAAGAAATATAATGCGGTCACATTCCCTGCCTTCATGGGAGCACTCGATATATCCGTAAGCTTCCATGCCCTGTACAATCTGCTGGTATCAAGGGCAGGAATATCGTCCTATATAGGATATGTTATTCCGGTTACAGTTGCGGTAGCAATCGGTATGCTTAAGGATAAAATATTGCACAAAATAGATGCGTAGAGATTGCACATATTTCACAAATCAATAAAAATCGAAAAATAATTGCATATTTGGTGAGTAAAATCGTCTTCTCGTGCGTCTAATATATAGAACCACAAATAAGAGGACGATTTTTATTTGTCATAAAACGAAATCGAAGGAGGATTTGCCATGAAATATACGCCGGACGAAGCATTTGAGGAGATTAAACGTCGGGGCAGAAAGATACGGCTTGACCATGAGAAGAAGATGACAAAGCTCATGTGGGCAGTTTCCTCAGTGTTTGCGATAGTGCTTATAGGAACAATGGGAATGTATGTGAACCCTGGCAATCAGGCATTCAAGCGGGTCTTAGACTCGAACTATGTTGATATGTCCGGACTCATCAGGTTGATGAATGACAGGATCGATGGGCCAGAGAGCCTTGTCTGCGTCAGCAGGCCTCGAAGGTTTGGGAAATCTTACGCTGCGAAGATGTTGATGGCGTATTATGACTGCTCATGTGACTCACATGCGTTGTTTGACAAGAAGATCATTGCCAGAACAAAAGCCTATGAGGACCACTTAAATAAATATAATGTTATCTGCTTGGATATAACGAGTTTTCTGTCCGAGGCTAAATCCTTTCACCGGCCATTGAGCGAAGTGCCGCAGATGATGGTTGAGGCCGTGCGGGAAGACCTCAAAAGGGTGTATCCAAATCTGCCCGCTCGAAAGACGCTGAACGAGGAGCTGTTGTGTGCAGTCGAAGAGCCAGACGGGAAGCCGTTTATCTTCATCATTGATGAGTGGGATGCGCTGATTCGTGAGGCCA
>CAJONG010000143.1 GCA_905235845.1 uncultured Lachnospiraceae bacterium | reverse complement strand
GACTCCTGCTTCACTTACGAGCTTGACGGATATCCTCGCATCCTTATTGGCACATTTAAGGTCATATATAAGCTCTGCCAGATCCTCTATGGAATAGATATCATGATGGGGCGGCGGTGATATCAGACTCACTCCCGGTGTGGAATGTCTGGTCTTGGCTATCCAGGGATATACTTTACCGGCAGGAAGATGTCCTCCCTCTCCGGGCTTGGCTCCCTGTGCCATCTTGATCTGTATCTCCTTAGCACTTACAAGATACTTACTCGTCACGCCGAATCTGCCGCTGGCAACCTGCTTTATCGCCGAGCTTCTGTCATCATCCGTCCCTGCGGATGCGATCCTTTCATCGCTTTCACCGCCTTCTCCGCTGTTAGACTTACCATGCAGATGGTTCATGGCTATAGCCAGTGCCTCATGGGCTTCCTCCGATATGGAACCATAGCTCATGGCTCCTGTCTTGAATCTCTTAACGATCTCATATTCGCTCTCGGTCTCGCTTATATCTATACCCTGTTTAGGGTAGTTGAATTCCATCAGGCTTCTTAAGTATCCTGTCTCCTCTCTGTCAACCATGGATGTATAGAGCTTGAACTTCTCATAATCTCCCTCTCTTGTGGCACACTGAAGCATATGTATGGTCCTCGGATCATATCTGTGCTTCTCACCCTGCGCCCTTGCCTTATGTCGTCCCACGGAATTAAGGGACATATCCGTACTTAGTCCAAGAGGATCGAAGGCCTTGGAATGCTGTCTGTCCGTAGCTGCCGCTATATCCTTAAGGGTGATGCCCTCTATCCTGCTTACGGTACCGTTAAAGTACTTATCCGTCACATCCTTCGATATACCTATAGCCTCGAATATCTTACTGCCCTGATATGATTGTATGGTGGATATACCCATCTTGGACGCTATCTTGACTATTCCTTTAAGAACCGCATGGTCATAATCCTCCACAGCGGCATAATAGTCCTTATTAAGGCTTCCCTCCTTAATGAGGCTCTCTATGGTCGCATGTGCCAGATACGGGTTGACGGCACTGGCACCATACCCCAGAAGCGTGGCAAAATGATGAACCTCTCTCGGTTCGCCCGATTCAAGTATCAAAGACATGGCCGTACACTTCTTAGTGACCACAAGGTGTCTGTGTACCGCTGCCACTGCAAGAAGTGACGGAACGGCCACATGATTCTCATCCACTCCTCTGTCTGAAAGTATAAGGATATTGGCTCCTTCCCTGTAGGCTTTATCAACCTCCACGAAGATATGATCGATCACTCGATCCATGGGCGTACTCTTATAGAATAATATGGATACCTCCGCTACCTTGAAGCCCTCCCTGTTCATATTCCTGATCTTAAGCATATCCAGATCCGTAAGGATAGGATTATGTATCTTAAGAACATGGCAGTTGTCCGGCTTTTTCTCAAGCAGGTTACCGTTCTTACCCACATATACGGTGGTGGAGGTCACTATCTTCTCCCTGTCAGCATCAATGGGTGGATTGGTCACCTGTGCAAACTGCTGCTTAAAATAGTAGAATAACGGCTGATATTCATCCGACATCACCGCAAGCGGAGTGTCTATACCCATGGCACCTATATGTTCACTGCCCTTAAGAGCCATACTCTGTATGCTCTCCCTGCATTCTTCATATGTATATCCGAAAGCCTTCTGTAGGCGCAACAGCTCCTCATCCCCATAGCTTACAGGCTTGATATTCGGTATCTTAAGCTGCTTAAGCTCTAAGAGATTACTGTCTAACCACTCACCGTATGGGTTATCGCAGGCATATCTCTCCTTAAGTTCCTCATCCGAGATGATCCGCCCTGCCTTGGTATCTACTAAAATCATCTTACCGGGATGAAGTCTTTCCTTTTTAAGGATATGGGTCTCATCCAGCTTAAGTACACCTACCTCCGATGAAAGGATCAGCCTTCCGTCATCCATCACATAGTATCTGGAGGGTCTTAAGCCGTTCCTGTCAAGGATGGCTCCCATCACATCACCATCTGAGTACAGTATTGAAGCCGGACCGTCCCACGGCTCCATCATAGTTGCATAATACTGGTAGAAATCCCTTCCTTCCACGCTTATGGTGTCATTATGGCTCCATGGTTCCGGTATAAGTATCATAGCCGCAAGAGGAAGCTCCATGCCGCTCATCATCAGAAATTCCAGTGTGTTATCAAGCATGGCGGAATCCGAGCCCTGTCTCGGGATGACGGGAAGCACCTTGGTCATATCCTCTTTGTCGAAGACGGGGCTTACCATGGTCTCTTCTCTGGCAAGCATCTTGTCCACATTGCCCCTTATGGTATTGATCTCTCCGTTATGTACAAGCATCCTGTTGGGATGAGCAAGCTCCCAGCTTGGATTGGTATTGGTCGAGAATCTGGAGTGTACCATGGCAAGAGCCGATTCATATCTTACATCCTGAAGATCGTTAAAAAATGTCCGAAGCTGTCCCACAAGGAACATTCCCTTGTATACAACAGTCCTGCATGAGAGTGAAAGCACATATGCCGAATCGCTGCTCTGCTCGAATACCCTCCTGATCACATAAAGCTTCCTGTCAAAGTCAATATCCTTATCATATCCTTCCGGTCTGTCAATAAATGCCTGCAATATCACCGGCATACATTTAAGTGCCTTGCTTCCGAGCACCCCCGGTACTGTGGGTACCTCTCTCCATCCAAGGAGAAAAAGCCCCTCCTTTTTAACTATCACCTCGAACATCTTCTTGGCCTGGGCATACTTAAGCTCATTATCCGGCATGAAGAACATCCCCACGCCGTATTCTCTCTCCCCCTTAAGGCTAAAGCCAAGTCTTTCGCATTCTTCCTTATACAGCCTGTGAGGGATCTGAGTCAGTATCCCCACTCCGTCTCCCGTCTCTCCTGCGGCATCCTTACCGGCACGATGTTCGAGATTCTCCACTATACTGAGAGCATCCGATACAACCTTATGACTCTTCTTGCCGTGGATATCTATGACCGCTCCTATTCCGCAGTTATCATGTTCAAACCGTGGATCATACAGCCCCTCATTCTCCGGGGCACGGTTACCATTATTATTTTTCTCTTCGTTAGTACTTGGCTTATTCATAATTTCCTCCAAAGACAGTGTCATCTTGCGTTTAGTGCCGCCTTGATCAGTCCCTTAAAAAGCGGATGCGGCTCATCGGGTCTTGACTTGAATTCCGGATGTGCCTGGGTACATACATAGTATGGGTGATCCTTAAGCTCTATCATCTCGACTATCCTTCCGTCAGGAGAAAGCCCTGACAGGATCATTCCATTATCCGTAAGGATATCCCTGTAATCGTTATTGACCTCGTATCTGTGTCTGTGCCTCTCCGATATCTCCTTAGTACCATAGAGTTCACAGGCTTTGGTTCCTTCAGTCAGCACACAGGGGTATGCTCCGAGCCTTAATGTCCCGCCTATATCCGTCACACCCTCCTGATCCGGCATAAGCGCTATCACTGGGTATGGCGTGTCAGGATCAAGCTCTATACTGTTGGCGCCCTTAAGTCCGGCCACATTCCTTGCAAATTCCACTATGGCAAGCTGAAGCCCTAAGCATATCCCAAGGAATGGTATCTTATTGGTTCTGGCATAAGAAGCAGCCGCTATCTTGCCCTCCGTCCCTCTTATACCGAAGCCGCCGGGAATAAGTATCCCGTCTGCATCCATAAGAAGATCGCTTGCATTATCCCTGTCTAACTCCTCTGAGTCCACCCACTTAATGTC
>CAJONG010000142.1 GCA_905235845.1 uncultured Lachnospiraceae bacterium | reverse complement strand
TTTTGATCACAGTGGAATATAATAAACAGGTAGTTTTATCTTACACAAATCTTGGGACACCTCTGTTTATTTAATTCCTACAATGAGTTTACGCTATCACAAATGGAAATATTCCTTGTGATATTCATACATTTCCTATATAATTGTAACTTAGGGTAGTGTGTAAAATTGTGCCCTTATGTGCACAGAGACAGGCATATGGCGCTTCTAAAAGGCAGTCATCAGGATCGGAGATATAAGATATATATGAAATGCGAATTTGATGTGCAGATGACGGCATCTGCTCTGTATGATTACAATATGTACCATACCTATACAGGGATCGCAGGCATTACGGGAACCGCTGTGGGAGCGCTTTTTCTGATAGTTTTCGCATCTCACAGACAGCCTGCATACCTTGTGGCCGGTCTTGTGATCATACTCTACAGTCCGGTTGCACTGTACTTAAGTGCACATAAGCAGGCGAAGCTTAATCCGGTATACAAGAACCCCCTGCATTATGTACTTGACGATACGGGAGTGACCGTTATCTCAGGGGATGAGAGCTTAAGCGTGGAGTGGGATAAGATGTATAAGGTGAGAGCTACCAATCAGAGCATATTGCTGTATACAGGACCTAAGAGCGCATGGATTTTCCCTAAGAAGGAGTTAGGTGAGAGAAGATACGATGTGATACAGATGATATCCACCCATATGACACCGGATAAAGTGAGGATCAGGCAGTAGATGATACTATGTATAGACAGCTCGGGGCTCACCGCCTCGACAGCGATAATAGATGAAGAGAATGATATAGCTGTTGCAGAATACACTGTCAACCTTAAGAAGACCCATTCGGAGACACTCTTACCCATGATAGATGAGCTATACCGCCTGACAGGGCTTGATAAGAGGGATACGAAAGCGGTGATGATAGCTGCCGGACCGGGATCTTTTACCGGACTCCGTATTGGAGGGGCAGCAGCCAAGGGAATAGCGAGCGCACTTAATATACCGATAATACCTGTGCCTACGGTAGACGGACTTGCGTATAACTGCTACGGATATGACGGATATGTGTGTCCCATAATGGATGCCAGACGGAATCAGACCTATACCGGCATATATAGCTTCAAGAAGGTATCTGACGGGAATGTGTACGGATATGAGATGGAGACAGAACTTTCGCAATGTGCCATAGATATACAGGAAATTATATCAAGACTTAATAAATTAGGAAAGGCTGCTGTATTCTTAGGAGACGGTGTGCCGGTATTCAGAGAGACTCTGGATAATTCTCTGACGGTGGATCATACATATGCGCCTATGGGACTTAACAGGCAGAATGCCGTGTCCATAGGTCGCCTCGGGGTTAAGCTGTATAAGGAGGGCAAGGGAGTTGGTGCGGATTCTTTTGCTCCGGAGTATCTTAGGCAGTCACAGGCAGAGCGTGAATTGAGGGAAGGGAAGCAAAGAGATGATTGAGGTGTGTCTACTGGGAACCGGCGGTATGATGCCGTTGCCTAACAGATGGCTTACAGCCCTGATGATGAGGTATAACGGACACAGCATACTGATAGATTGCGGAGAGGGCACTCAGATAGCCCTTAAGGAGAAAGGCTGGAGCCCTAAGCCCATTGATGTGATCTGCTTTACACACTTCCATGCCGATCATATATCCGGGCTGCCGGGGATGCTGCTTACGATGGGTAACGCCGAGAGGAGCGAGCCTCTTCTCATAATAGGACCCAAGAATGTGGAGAAGGTGGTGGAATCCATAAGGGTGATCGCCAGGGATCTGCCTTTTGCGATAGAGTATAAGGAGCTTACGGGTAATGAAGAGGAGTTCGAGGTATGCGGCTTAAGAGCCAGAGCATATAAGGTATGTCACAATGTGACCTGTTACGGATATTCCTTCGAACTTGACAGGACCGGGCGATTCGATGTGGAGAGAGCTAAGGCGGCCGGAATAGATGTAAGATACTGGAACAGGCTTCAAAAGGGTGAGGAAGTGGTATCCGAGGACGGAAGCGTGTATACGCCGGATATGGTTCTGGGACCTGACAGAAAAGGGCTTAAGATCACGTATTGTACGGATACAAGGCCTACGGATTCGATAGTAAGGAATGCAAAAGGGTCTGATCTGTTCATATGCGAGGGCATGTACGGAGAGCCCGATAAGCTTGATAAGGCCAAGGAGCATAAGCACATGACATTCTATGAAGCTGCTGATATGGCAAGCAAAGCGGATGTTAAGGAGATGTGGCTTACACACTACAGCCCGTCCCTGCCTAATCCCAAGGCATATACCAAGGAAGTGCAGAAGATTTTCCCGGGTACTGTAGTTGCCAAAGACGGCAGAAGCGTGGATCTTATGTTCGAAGATTAGATAACCGGAGGAGACGGTCATGAAAAGCCCCAAGGGAGTAAAGGGTTTTATCATAATCTTAATACTGGTTCTTATGGTAGTCGGATACTACTATTATCTGTCTAACAAGGGCTATCAGGAGAGGAAGGAGGCTGAAGTGGTCATCACGCCTGCCCAGTCACTTCTTCTGCTTAATTTTGATGTGAATTATCCGCCTACTCCCAAGGAGGTTGTGAAGCAGTATATGGAGTTCTCCAAGGTGCTGCACAATGAAGAACTCACGGATGACGAGGTCGGGGCTGTGGGGATCAAGCTTCTGGAGATACTTGATGATGAGCTTGCAACCAACAAGAGTCACGACGATTACATCCTAGATCTTAAAAGTGAGATCAAGACCTTCAAGGATAATAATTATTCCATCGTGAATATGTATACATCACAGAGTACTGATGTGGAATACTTCACAGTGGAGGGTCATGAGTGCGCAAGCTTATACGGAACCTTCAACATACGTACAAGCTCGGGAACGAAGGTGCTTACGGATATATTCATCCTGCGTAAGGATGATAAAGGACATTGGAAGATATACGGCTGGCAGCCGATGGCAAATGACGAGCCGTAGGACTAAGGCCTGTGTGAAAAATGTGATAGATATCATATTTTCGCACAGAATCCCTGGTGGCATGGTAGATTGATATGGACAATGTAACAATACTTGGAATAGAATCTTCGTGTGATGAAACAGCGGCATCTGTCGTCCGTAACGGGCGGGAGGTGCTTTCTAACATTATATCTTCGCAGATAGATATACATACGCTCTATGGAGGAGTTGTTCCGGAGATAGCTTCGCGTAAGCATATGGAGAGAATAGACAGGGTGGTGGATGCTGCAATAAAGGAAGCAGGTATCACCATAGAGGATGTGGATGCCATCGCAGTCACCTACGGTCCGGGGCTTGTGGGCGCACTACTTGTGGGGGTATCCTATGCTAAGTCATATGCATGGGCTCTCAATAAGCCATTGGTGGGAGTACATCATATTGAAGGACATATATGTGCCAATTATATAGAGAATAAGGAGCTTAAGCCTCCCTTCATGTGTCTGGTGGTATCAGGAGGGCATACGCATCTTGTGATGGTGACGGACTACGGAAGATACGAGGTACTGGGACGTACAAGAGATGATGCGGCAGGAGAAGCTTTTGACAAGGTGGCAAGAGTGATAGGACTGGGTTATCCCGGCGGTCCTAAGATAGATAAAGTAAGTTATGAGGGGAATCCTGCGGCTATAGATTTCCCGAGGGCGAAGATAGCGGACAATGAATATGATTTCTCCTTCTCGGGACTTAAGTCGGCCGTGCTTAATTATCTGAACAGCCTTCAGATGAAGGGAGAGAGCTATGTTCAGGCCGATGTGGCGGCTTCGTTCCAACAGGCTGTGGTGGATGTGCTTGTGGGACACAGCATGGATGCCGCGGACA
>CAJONG010000141.1 GCA_905235845.1 uncultured Lachnospiraceae bacterium | reverse complement strand
AGGAATACTTTAAGAGGATGACCGAGGATCCGAAGAGATGGGGCGCACCTTTTGCGGCACTGCTCGGTGCATTCGATGCACAGGTGGGATTCGGTCTTCCCTCGATCGGAGGTAAGGACAGTATGTCCGGTACCTTCAACGATATAGATGTACCTCCCACACTTGTTTCTTTTGCTGTGGATGTCGCCAAGATAACAGATGTTATCACCCCTGAACTTAAGAAGGCCGGCAATAAGCTTGTACGATTCGAGATAGAGAAGGATGACTATGGCATCCCTGTATATGAGAAGGTTCAGGCCATGTATGATTCCGTGACATCGCTTATCAGAGACGGAGTCATTGTATCGGCATATGCACTTGATTGTTACGGAATACTGGCATCTGTTGCCAAGATGGCATTCGGTAATATGTTAGGTGTCCGCTTTGAGGATGATACGGAACCTGAAGAGCTCTTCATAGATCGTATGGGGGATATCATCGCTGAGGTGGATGCTTCCAGACTTCATGAGATAGATTCGGAATATGAGATCGTTGCTACGGTTACCGATGACAAGAATATTACCATAGGTTCCACAGTCATAGGTCTTGATGAAGCGGTAAAGGTATGGAGCGCACCGCTTGATAGGGTGTTCCCTTATAAGGCGACAAAGTCGACCGAACCGGTCAATATGCCTTTGTATGATGCAAAGGGTGATATATACATATGTAAGAACAAGGTAGCCAAGCCCAATGTATTCATTCCGGTATTCCCCGGAACTAACTGCGAATACGATTCAAGGCGTGCCTTCGAGAGAGCAGGTGCTACCGTCAATGATGCGGTATTTAAGAATATGACTTCTTCGGATATACGAGAGTCTTTTGAGGAATATGTACGCAGGATAGATGCGGCACAGATCATCATGTTCCCCGGCGGATTCTCTGCAGGTGATGAGCCTGACGGCTCAGCCAAGTTCTTCGCGGCTGCATTCCAGAATGAAGCGGTGAAGGAAGCGGTCATGAGGCTGCTTAATGAAAGAGACGGACTTATCTTAGGTATATGTAACGGCTTCCAGGCACTCATTAAGTTAGGACTTGTACCTAAAGGGCAGATTACGGGTCAGAATGAGGATTCGCCGACTCTGACGTTCAATACCGTCAACCGTCATATATCCAAGATGGTATATACCAAGGTTGTCACGAATAAGTCGCCATGGCTTGCGGGAGCTGTACTCGGTGATGTATATGTCAATCCGGCTTCTCACGGTGAAGGCCGCTTCGTAGCACCTAAGGAGTGGCTTGATAAGCTTGTGGCAAATGGTCAGGTGGCTACGGTATATTCTGATCCTTACGGTAATGTATCAATGGATGAGGAGTACAATATCAACGGCTCTTATATGGCAATAGAAGGTATCACCTCTCCTGATGGAAGAGTACTCGGTAAGATGGCACATTCCGAGAGGCGTGATAAGGGTGTTGCCCTCAATATATACGGAGAGCAGGATCTTAAGATATTCGAAAGCGGTGTTAAGTACTTTATGTAGTTCTGATACAGAAGTCTTCACCGGAGTTAATCAGTTAACATAATATTATTACTATCATATAATGAAAGGTTGGTAACAAAATGGAAAACAAATGGATAAGAGGTGCCATACCCGCACTTCTCTTACACTGCAGTATAGGTACTGTATACTGCTGGTCGACATTCAGCGGAGAGATAGCTGAATATGTAGGTGCTGATAAAAGTGCGGTAGGCTGGGCATTCTCACTGGCGATATTCTTCCTTGGAATGTCAGCGGCATTCCTCGGAGATGTGGTTGAGAAGGACATACACCGTTCTTCACTCATAGCCACCATATGCTTCACAGTGGGAATGGTAGGAACGGGATTCGCCATCATGATAAGATCCCTTCCCCTTATCTTCCTCTTCTACGGTTGCATAATGGGTATAGGTCTCGGAACAGGATATTTATCACCTGTTAAGACGCTTATGCTGTGGTTTAAGGATAAGAAGGGCTTGGCAACGGGACTTGCGGTTGCGGGCTTCGGTGCTGCCAAGGCTATAGCCACTCCCATCATGCAGAGCATACTTAATGCTTTTGACAACAATCCGGCACCCATGTTCTTCATCATGGGCGGTGTATACTGCGTGATGATGTTTGTAGGTCACTTACTCCTTAGAAAGCCTTCAGACTGGGTGGAGCAGCATGCAGAGGGCGGTATCAAGGAATTCTTCGCTACTCTTGGCAAGAACTTCAAGACTTCGTTCTCCAATAAGACATTCATCGGTATCTGGCTGATGTTCTATATCAACATCACCTGCGGACTTGCACTCATCTCTCAGGAGAAGCAGATATTCAATACAGTCGGTCTTTCTGTTGCTACTGCCGCATTGCTCGGTACAGTTACAGCTATCGCCAATGCAGCAGGTCGTCTTGGCTTCTCTGCATGGGCAGATACCTTCAAGGACAGGAATACGATATATAAGATCATATTCATCTTATCAATAGTATTCACCGGAGCGACGATTCTTACACAGGGAATCAACAATAAGATCGCATGGCTCTGTATCGGACTTCTCATCATAGTGAACGCAGGCTACGGCGGAGGCTTCTCCAATGTGCCGACACTTTTATCCGATCACTTCGGTATGAAGTCCATCTCGGCAGTACATGGAATGTGCTTATCCGCATGGGCTATAGCAGGTCTTACGGGTAATCAGATGGCTACATACATCGTTAATCATGTAGGAGAATTCACTGAGATCACATTATCCAACGGCAAGACGGCAAGCGTCAATCCCGTAGGCTATCAGACAGTGCTCTATGTAACGGTTACGCTCTATGTGATAGCGCTCATCATCAGCTTTGTAATGATACCCAAGGCAGGTAAGAATAAGGCTGAGTAGTGTTATGTATATATTGCGAGAATTATACAGATATTATATAATAGACAAAGGTGAAAGTAGTGATCAGTTATAGCAGGGATTAGGGAATAAAGGGTTGACATGGTGGTTTACATAACACATACTTTGACAGACAGACAGACAGACAGACAGACAGACAGACAGACAGACAGACAGACAGACAGACAGACAGACTAGGATAATCCTGTCTGTATATTGTGGTGGGAATTTATACCCGCTTGACAGTTTCCGGTAAGGAGGAAACCGTCGGGCGGGTATTTTATATTATTGGAAAAGCGGTAGATTACATTCAGGATTAGGAGGAATTGGTTAAATGGGACTGTTCAGTGTGAATGAAAATGTGAATGAGCATAAGAGAAATGGGCAGGGGGAAGACCCATTCGAGACAGAATACCATGAATACAAGGCAAAGCGGTCAAGGGCGATCATGAAGCTGGGTTCAATGGTCTATGAAGAGAATAAGGCTAAGGATATGTCAGGAACACCCTACGCCGAATTCTATGCTGATATAGCAAAAGCAGATGAGGATATGGTACTGCTTGAGAAGCGCAAACTCGCTTCAAGAGGACTTCGAAGGTGTGAGTCATGTGGAGCAGAGCTTCCTATTAACAGCGGATTCTGTAATAAGTGCGGAACCAAGCAGGGAGAACTGGAATCTGAGGTTGTTATGGCAAGCCATATCTGCCCGAAATGTGGGACAAGGCTTGAGGACGGTGATGCATTCTGTACGTCATGTGGATATAAGCTATAAACTGATAGGTTTAAATGGAGAACATGAATAATGTCCCAAAAAGAAGAGAAGAAAAAACAAGAAGAAATCTTTTGATCATCGTAGGGTAAAGTCTTTGTAGGAAAAAATAAATATAGAGAAAGCACCAGGTCCTTGTGTTAGGATAGAAGTTGCGAAACTCAAAATCCAAAGGAGGTGC
>CAJONG010000140.1 GCA_905235845.1 uncultured Lachnospiraceae bacterium | reverse complement strand
ATAGTATTCACGGATTCAGAGGATGGTATCAAAGGCTCGGGAAGATCCATAGAGGCATATGATATGTACGCAGAGCTTAACAGATATCGTAAGCTGTATAATAAGTTCGGCGGACATAAGATGGCAGCGGGACTGTCCATGGATAAGGATAAGCTTGATGAATTCCGAGGGAAGCTATGCGGTAGCTGTTCACTTAAAGGGGATGAGCTTGAGAAGAAGATAACCATAGATGTTCCGATGCCGCTTGCCTATGTGACTGAAGAGCTTATAGGGCAGTTAAGTATGCTTGAACCCTTCGGTAACGGCAATCCCAAGCCGGTATTTGCCGATAAGGGACTTCGTATCCTGTCCGCTTCACAGATGGGTAAGACCGGGGATATGTGCAGGCTAAGGGCAGAGGATGCTGCGGGAGGAAGGTACGAGCTTGTGATGTTTAGCGGATATAAGGAGCTTATGGATGCCGTTGCAGTCAAAAAGGGCAAGGCTGACCTTAACGGTATATGTCTGGACGTGATCTATTACCCGGATATCAACGAGTATAACGGGCGAAGGTCATTGCAGTTCATAGTGCAGGATCACAGACTTTCTTAAGAATCTTTATTTTTGTTTTAGCATTTGGACACAATTTGAACACATTTGAATAGTATACTGCTTATAAAGATAGTAGATTACTCACTATCTCCCCCCTCATAAGAACAGAAGCCCTATGGGAAGCCATAGGGCTTTTGGCGTTTCATTAGACAATAACGGGCAAATGTGGTATTCTATTGCGAGGATAATGCGGTATGCCATGACTGTTGATAAGAGGTAACGGGCAGATGAAGCTTAGAGAGTATCTGGAAAGATTTGAGTATAAGATCATACAGGGAACTGTTGACAGAGAGATAACCGAAGTGGTGTATGATTCGAGGAAGCTTACGCAGGGCTGTCTCTTTGTATGTATAGAGGGTGCCAATTTTGACGGACACAGCGCAATATCTGAGGCTGTAAGCAGGGAGGCCGCCGCAGTGGTGGTATGTAAGGATGTCGATATACCTGCCGACAGCGATATTACGGTAATTGGGACTTCGGATACAAGATATGCCATGGCATATATAGCTGCTGCGGATAACGGCTATCCGGCAGAGAGACTTACGACCATCGGCATCACCGGCACCAAGGGTAAGACGACTGTCACATATATGACCAAGGGTATCCTTGAACAGGCCGGGCATAAGGTGGGACTTATAGGGACCATAGAGGTTATGATCGGGGATGAACATATTCCGGCCAGGAATACCACACCGGATTCCTATGAGCTTCAGGCTTATTTTAAGAAGATGGCGGATGCCGGGATAGATACGGTCGTGATGGAGGTATCGAGTCAGGGACTTATGCTGCACCGTACACAGGGCTTTACCTTTGACTACGGTATATTCACCAATATTGAGCCGGATCATATAGGTCCCAATGAGCATAAGGACTTTGAAGACTATATGCATTGCAAGGGACTTCTTTTTAAGCAGTGTAAGACGGGTATCGTCAACGGCGATGACACCCATGTGGAAGATATCATTAAAGGACATACCTGTAGGATCATCACATACGGTCTTAAAGAGGGCTGTGATTACAGAGCCACCGATATGCGTCTTACAAGAGGAGAGGGGCATATAGGCGTGGACTTCCATGTAAGCGGAAGGACAGATATGGATGTGGATGTGTCCACTCCCGGCAGGTTCAGTGTATATAATGCACTTACGGCAGTTGCCATATGTGATAGCTTCAATGTGACAGAGAAGCAGGTAAGGGCAGCACTTAAGAGTGTGACCGTCAAGGGAAGGATAGAGCTTATCCCCGTATCTGATAAGTACACTCTCATGATAGACTACGCCCACAATGCCATGGCTCTTAAGAGCCTTCTCGGAACCCTTAAGGAGTACAATCCCCACAGACTTGTGTGTCTGTTCGGCTGCGGTGGCAACAGGGACCGCAACAGGCGCTTTGAGATGGGACAGGTAAGCGGCGAGCTGGCGGACTTCACCATCATCACCTCGGATAATCCGAGGAATGAGGAACCGCTTGATATAATCGCGGATATTGTTACGGGTATCGAGCGGACGGATGGCAATTTCGTAACGATAGCCGACAGAAAGGAAGCCATAAGATATGCCATAACCCACGCCGAGCCCGGGGACATAATAGTACTTGCGGGCAAGGGACATGAGGATTATCAGGAGATCAGGGGCGTGAAGTATCCTATGGATGAGAGAGTCCTTATAGATGAGATCATGAAGGAGTCACTCTGATGGCTTATGCCAATATAATCGTAGATATATCACATGAAGCGGTGGACAGGCCTTTCACGTATATAATACCTGATGATCTTAAGGAGAAGTGTCACCCGGGGACAAGGGTAATGATACCCTTCGGCCGCGGTAACAGTGAGAAACTGGGCATCATCATAGAGATCACGGAGAATCCGGATGTACCGGTGGTACGGCTTAAGGAGATAAGCTCGATAGTCCTTTCGCAGGATGCGACGGATTCGAGGCTTATAGAGCTGGCCTTCTTCATCAAGGAGCAGTATGGTTCCAAGATGATAGATGCGCTTAAGACTGTACTCCCGGTCAAGAGGGCTTACAGAGATAAGAGGCCGGACGCTTCGCTTATCACGGATGAAGCAGAGTCTAAGCTTAATGATGAGAGCCTGTCTGCAGGGGATAAGATCATCCCGAATCCCGGGCAGCAGGATGTAATAGATGATTTCATAAGAGAATATGACAGTGGTGTCAGGAATGTAAGCCTTATACACGGTGTCACCGGAAGCGGCAAGACCTTAGTATATATAGAGATGATAAGGCATGTGGTATCCGGTGGATGTCAGGCGATAATGCTCATCCCTGAGATAGCTCTGACATACCAGACTGTCATGAGATTTAAGAAGTACTTCGGTGACAGAGTCGCCATAATGAATTCATCTCTGGCTGCGGGAGAGAGATACAGATATTACGAGAAGGCAAAAAACGGTGAGCTTGATGTCATCATAGGACCGAGGTCGGCGCTTTTCATGCCCTTTCCAAAGCTTGGTGTCATCATAATGGATGAGGAGCATGAGGGGACATATAAGAGTGAGAACACTCCGAGATTCCATGCAAGAGAGGTGGCGATAAAGCTTGCAGAGATGCACGGAGCCAGTGTAGTACTCGGAAGTGCGACTCCGAGCGTGGAATCCTACTATCATGCTCTTAAGGGAGACTATAAACTGTACAGACTGACAGAGAGAGTGATGGGACGGGCTCTTCCGCACACGTATATCGTAGATATGCGTATGGAGTTAAGAAAGGGGAACAGATCCATATTCTCGGATAAGCTTGCAGGGCTTATGGAAGATACGGTAGGTGCAGGCAAGCAGGCCATACTGTTCATCAACAGGCGGGGTTATGCCGGATTCGTATCCTGCAGAGCCTGCGGCAGTGTGATGAAGTGTCCTCACTGCGATGTATCACTTAAGGAGCACAGGAGCAGAGGGATGCTTACCTGTCACTACTGCGGATATGAGACTGAGAAGCCCATAAAGTGTCCGGTGTGCGGCTCTAAGTATATCATGTCGTTCAAGGCAGGGACAGAGCAGATAGAGGAAGAGGTTAAGAAGCTTATACCGGGGGTTAAGACGCTTCGCATGGACGGAGATACAACTACCAAGAAGGGAAGCTTCGATAAGATAGTGAGTTCCTTCGCACGCCATGAGGCAGATGTACTCATAGGGACTCAGATGATCGTGAAGGGGCATGATTTTCCGGGTGTAACTCTTGTGGGAATACTTGCAGCAGATATAGGACTGGCAGGCGGAGATTACAGGTCGGGAGAGAGGACCTTCGAACTT
>CAJONG010000139.1 GCA_905235845.1 uncultured Lachnospiraceae bacterium | reverse complement strand
AATTTTGTAATTTCATATTACATTTGCAAATGGCTTGACGGTGAGTAATTCACGGCAAAGCCTCAACGTATGCGGTTGTTAAACGCAAGAAAGCTCAGGTACTGCAATACCTGAGCTTTCGTTTTGCCTTGATTAAAATATACGCTGATTTGCTTTCGCAACATCATAGTACTATTATTCTTCGTCTTTGTCAACTTCTTTTATGAATCTGTTAAAGAGCATCCTGCATCCGTCCTCTGTATATTTATCTCCCATCTCTGCGGCTACTGTGTTCCACGCCTTGCCCTCGATCAATCTCTTAGTGATCAGGCGGCGCATTCGGCTATCATCCAGTCCATTTAGCCACTTCTCTACCTCGTTTGTCAAATCCGATATATCCGACTCTCTTACAGCAAGGATGCTTCTCTGCTTATTCAGATTATGCTTAAGCTCATCTTCCTTGGATGTTGGGAAGCCTTCGATGTGGTAGGTCTGCATATTACCCAGACCGCCCTTGACAGCGTCTTTAACGATACCGTCTCTGTTAAGTCTGTCTAAAGCTCTGTTGATCCTGCTTATCCTGTTCTGTATTTCATCTCGCTCTTCGATTAAATCTCTATATTGTCTAAGTATATGCTTCATAACTCTCCCTTGCCCTGCTGCCTTGGTCTCTTATCCTGCTGCCTTGGCTCGGCTTGCCCTGTTGCCCTGGCTCTTATCTTGCTGCCTGTTAAAAGCCCAGTATGCAATATCCTTCCTTAAGTCCATACTCCGGGCAGTCTCTTAATATATACTTGATCCGCGCCGTTCTGTATTCTCCTGTGTAGCCATTATCCCATTCACTTAAGCGTATCCAGTCTCCTACTTGATAATCTCTATCATCCTTGCGTAATTCAAATCTCTTTTTCTGACTCTTAACAGCCTCGAAGTATTCCGGTAGTATCTTAAGATCGTGAATTTTCATCCGTTTTCCTTTCCGCCTGCTGCCGGTGTCTCCGACAGTAGGCTTGTAGCATGGTATATGTGATATATATTAAGAGCTCATGATCATATGGGCTAAGTCTTTATACAGCTTTTCAAGTTTCTTCTGCTTCTTGCGCATTTTCTTAAGCTTCTTCTCTGCTTTACTAAGCATATAAGCTATGAACTCATAGCGGATATCTGTATGCCCATGTTCCTTTGGAATATCAAGATTGGCACTTAAGGGTTCCTTAATTGGTTCGGGTTCCTTAACAGGTTCCTTGACAGGTTCCGATTTCTTAACGGATTCCTTAATAGGTTCCTGCTTGGGTTTCGGCTCCGGTTTTGGCTTCGGTTTTGGTTCCTGTTTTGGCTTGGGTTCATCTTTTCTGCCTGATACCAGAGCCTTATAGCTATATTCTTCTTCCTTGGATCTCTTGTATTCCTTGGGTACATTGACATCGTGGCGTTCTAAGATATCTATGATCTCGGCACGGCTGCAACAATTAAGCTGTGACAATACGCCGATTTTTTTATTACGGTACTTAGCCTGTAGATATTCTCTTACTATCTCGTTCTCTGTGTATTGCATGTTATCTCCTTAATCACTTTGGCCAGTGCATTGTGTCTGTGTCCTGTGGTGTTCCATGTGTTCCCTATCCATTTGCGGTCTATTATCAAAGCGCCGCCGTTATAACATGATATGGCTTCTATGTCCCCGGAAGAGGATATCCTTGTGATATATCCTCTGTGACCGCCTGATGATACTATCTCATCTCTTCCGACAAAATACGGTTCATTGTCTATGAGTAATGTCCGCACCTGTCCGAATTCGTCATTTTGGAATAATCTCAGCTTGTTCATTTTCCCTCCTTTGATCTTTAGAAAACGTGACTTTTGCTCTGAGCCGTTGCCATTCGAGTGTGCTCAAATATGCTTAAATACTGAATTTCTTATTTTATGATGACCTCTCCGTCAGAGTATTTATCGCATTTTCTATGTTTTTGAATTTTTCCAAATCTCTGTTCATGACATCGCTATAACTGTGATGAGCTGTGTAGTATTTAATCGGGGCGCTTTTATCTATCCACTCTTTTGTCAGCTTGTAAGCGTCGTCTATGGATTCTCCCTTGGAGTTTCTCCAACCATCCTGCTGCCATTTGTCTATCCAATGATGCATAATGGGCTGTGCGGCTATGTACGGCTCTATATAGACGTTGATATGGCCATACTTAAGTCCTGTAAGCTTAGTGAGCATATATAATGCGTTACATAAGAGCTTGCATACCATGATGCGCCCTGTCGTGATCTCCCGTAAAAGGGTAGACTTATTCTGTGGGGGATATGTAATGGGTTCGCCCTCATGTATAACCTCGATGATGTATTCTCCGGCTGTAGGGAGCTTGCTTGGTGCTTTATTGGTCGTTGTTATGTATATGTTTACTTCGTCCATATCGTCTTCTCCTCATACAGTCGCAGGTCACGCTCATAAGGGTTAACTGGTGGCAATGTGGGCACTCGCATATCCGTACAGGCTCTGATCTGTCTGAAGGGGTGCATCTTTTTTCCTCGTATGAGAGGTATGACATACCCGTAACCCAGTTAATGCCTTTAATGATTGAGTCTCTGTCTATGTAGAATCCCTCGGATGGTTTAAGGTCATTGTTGAATATCGACCTCATTGTCTTATGGGACTTATATTCCCGTTCCGGTACGGGTCTGATCAGGTTCCTTGAACAACTGTATCTTATGAGGGTGCTCTCTTTGATATTCAGAGAGTGCATGAGCTTTCTCTGTTGGTCTGTGGGTTCCTTGGCTATATACTCGGCCAACTTATCACAGTCTCCGTCAAGTAGTTCTATGTTCACATGGCCATGCGTCCAGAGGTTGGCTAATGTAACATCAAGCCCGTCTATACGGTTAAGGATCATGTGCGCATGAATTCCGCCTCGGGAACCTATCTCTATGCGTCTGATCCATTTACAAGAGACTCCGGCTTTCTTATACGCTGCCCTTAACTTCTCCATAAGCTTCTTGATATCGGTCATGACCTCTTCTATGGTCTTGGCTGTATCTTTGGGGTAGGTTAAGGTTATCCAATAATCGCCCTGGCTAAAATTAGCCTTTATCGTTCTACGGATCTTCTTGACCTTATTGGTCTGATTCTGTCTGGCTATCTGTTCGGGTGTGATCTTCTTCTTAGGGAGTCTACCCTCGCCCTTTGCTCCGTAGTTACCAAAGTATTTATATTCATATTCTCGTGAGTCGGGGAATAGGTATGTATCAAGTACGTACATGGTGTCCTCTAAGTTTAATATTCTTAATCGAGCTTCAAAGCCGTTTTTCCGGCTTTAATTCTTTTTGACTTTTGGTGGGTTCCATGCTACACTATAAGTGTTAATTACATGGTGACCCTTCGGGGTGGAACGGTAGCGATTGTGGGGCTACCGTTCTTTTTATCCTTTGGCATCGAATATCTGTATATATACCCTTCCTGCACATCCATCCTCATATAACCTGTCCATGAGTTCCTGACATGCCTGCAGGTCTTCTTTCCATATGTCTATTACTTTGCCTTCTTTGATTGGCTGCCCCCCTGAATCAGTACATTCATATATGCCTATGATGTCTCCGACCGATCCGTCCGGGAGTCTTTGATATACCACCAGGGTCTTACCTAACCACTTACCGGCGCATATCCCTTCACGGGTAGGCTCGCCGCTTGCCGTAGTACCATGTATACAGTAAGCGGTGGCCTCTGCGCGTATGAGTGAAGGGTTTTCAATGGCGTAAGTAGTATGGTCTGCTTGATGCGTTGCGATGATAAATATCGCGCAAGCGCCTGCTATTATTCTTCCCGTTCTTGATATCATTGTGTATATCCCCTATAAGTATCAGCAGACAGCCTATGATGATGAGTATCATGCATATGGCTATTTGTTTCGGAATCATGTAGCTCTCCGGCATACCTGCCGTGCCTATGAGTAATGATGTGAATCCTATCTTATCCAAATGTTTCATATATCCTCCTTGCGCACGTCATTTTGCATTTGTATTTCGA
>CAJONG010000138.1 GCA_905235845.1 uncultured Lachnospiraceae bacterium | reverse complement strand
GTAGCTTACGTATCATTGTTGGATCTTCATGTCCGAGTATATCAAGCTTAAGCAGATTATGATCTATGGCATGATAGTCAAAATGCGTGGTTATCGTACTCTCATCCTTGGGCGGATGCTGTATGGGCACGAAGGAATGTATCTCCTCACCCACAGGCAGTACTATGATACCGCCGGGATGCTGTCCCGTACTTCTCCTTACACCTACGCACCCCTTAAGTATCCTGTCTACCTCACAGTCTCTCTTGATTACGCCTCTCTCTTCGTAGTACTTCTTGACATATCCGTAAGCGGTCTTGTCAGCCATGGTGGCGATAGTTCCCGCTCTGAAGGCCTGCTCCGCTCCGAATATGACCTCCACATACTTGTGAGCCTTGGCCTGATACTCAGAAGAGAAGTTAAGGTCTATATCAGGCTCCTTATCACCTTTAAAGCCAAGGAATGTCTCAAAGGGTATGTCAAAACCGTCCTTTTTAAGCGGCTTACCGCACTTAGGGCACACCTTATCCGGCATATCCACTCCGGCCTTGCCTGCATAAGCCTTCACATCATCACTGTCAAAGTCCACGTAATGACATTCATCACAGTAATAGTGCGGACTTAAAGGATTGACCTCTGTAATACCGGCCATGGTGGCAGCAAAAGAGCTTCCGACAGAACCTCTTGAGCCCACCAGATAACCGTCCTCCATGGACTTCCACACAAGCTTCTGTGCTATTATATACATCACCGCATATCCATGGGATATGATGGAATCAAGCTCTCTGTCAAGTCTCTTCTGCACTATCTCCGGCAAGGGTTCTCCATACATGGCATGAGCCTTGGCATAGCATATACGCCTTAGAGTCTCATCAGAATTCTCTATGACCGGAGGGCAGGTATCCGGGCGCACGGGGCTGATATAATCTATCATGTCGGCGATCTTAACCGTATTGGTAACCACCACCTCCATAGCCTTGTCCGTACCCAGATACATGAATTCCTTAAGCATCTCATCGGTAGTATGAAGATAGAGCGGTGCCTGTTCATCGGCATCCTTAAAGCCGCTACCCGCCATGATTATGCGTCTGTATATCTCATCCTCAGGGTCAAGGAAATGCACATCGCAAGTTGCGACCACAGGCTTTAGGAATCGTTCTCCGAGTTCTGTGACCCGTCTGTTTAACTCTCTTATATCATCCTCACTGTTAATGTTCTCATATCTGTCAGACAGGATCATGAAACGGTTATTACCGACAGGCTGAATCTCCAGATAATCATAGTATTCCACTATCCTTGCGATCTCATCATCGCTTCTCTCATCCACAAGTGCAGAATACAACTCACCGGCCTCACATGCACTGCCAAGGAGTATACCTTCCCTGCATTTGTTAAGAAGGCTTTTGGGTATACAGGGCTTACCCCTGCTCATGTACTTAAGATGGGATTCCGATATCATACGATACAGATTCACACGCCCCGTATTGTTCTTGGCAAGCATTACGGCGTGGTAGCTATGTGCCTTCTTAACCTTATCCACCGGATCCCCTATGAGATCGTTAAGCTCCAAAAGCTCATATTCTCTGTCCTTTTCCACCATCCTTTGAAGAGACAGATATATATTGGCCGTACATTCGGCATCATCCACCGCTCTGTGATGATGTTCAAGGGATACATTAAGATCCTTGGCTACCGTATGCAGCTGATAATTGGGCAGATGGGGAAGCATTGCTCTTGCAAGCTCCACCGTATCCACATGGCTGAAGTTATAATCAAGTCCCTGCCTGCGACAGTTCTCTTTTATGAAGGAGGTATCGAAGGAGGCATTGTGCGCCACCAGGAATGCTCCTTTACAGAATTCCATGAACTCAGGCAGTATCTTCTCTATCGGCTCGGCATCCGATACCATATCATCTGTTATTGAAGTAAGCTCCGTGATCCTGTATGGGATAGGACGCTTAGGATTGACGAATACCGAGAATCTGTCTATTATCTCCCCGTCCTTAACCTTAACCGCACCTATCTCTATGATACTGTCCTTAACGGATGAAAAACCGGTTGTCTCTATATCGAACACCACCGCCGGGTCCGACATCTTCTCCGAACACTCCCCCACGGATATCTGTGCCAGATCATCCACAAGATAGGCTTCCACGCCATATATCACCTTGAAAAAGCCTGTAGGATGATCCGCATCCTCTTTTGGTTCCTCACCCTTAGCTATAGCCTCTTCATTGAGCTTAACACGCCTCTCCTTCTCCTTGCCCCACATATCGCTCCACAGATGCCATGCATCAGGGAAAGACTGTACGACACCATGATCCGTAATGGCGATGGCAGGATGCCCCCACTTGACCGCACGCTTGATTATATCCGTAGCCTCAGAGACCCCATCCATATCGCTCATCTTGGTATGGCAGTGCAGCTCCACTCTCTTAACAGCAGCATTGTCCTCTCTTGACACCTTCATGCTCGATGCGGTCATGATGCCTGATATATGCTCTATGCTTAGCTCTTTACCATAGGTATTGTACGCGGCTACACCCTTGATCTTAACAAAGGTACCCACTCCCAGTGAGTCCGATATCTCCTTAACCTGATCGTTATGCACGAAAAGCTTAATCCTGAATGTATCCGTGTAGTCCGATACATCGAATATATAGATGGTGCGTTCGTTACGTATCTCTCTGGCATCGGTCGCTATTATCTCACCCTTGACTATGACTTCTCCGATCTCACCCGTGATATCCTTCATAGATATGGCTTCACCGTCGAATTCCTTGCCGTAGAGTACTCCCGGTGCATCGCTTTGCTTAAGTGCACGGCGCTTATAGCCCTCTTTCTTACCCTTATCAAAGGATCCGCCGTTTTTCCTGCCGCCTTTGCCGTAATAGGATAAGCCTGCGGAAGATGCACTTTTAACGGATTTATCGGTATCCGTCTTACCCTTCACGGATTCATCTTCATAAGAAGTAACAACCTCTGCATGGTTTTCATTATCTTCTTCTCCGTTATCAGCCCCGGTATATACAGTCTTAATGCCCGCTCTGGCAGCAATCTCCGATATCCTTCGCTCTATCATGATATCATCCGCCGCCTTATGCGTGCCTGCCTGCTTCTCCTTATAATCAATATGAAGGATACAGTCCACACCACAGCGATCCGTGAATATCTTTTCAAGGATCTCCGTAAGCCTCTTCTCGGCCATCCGGTTAGTCCTTGTGTCCGGCAGCCTAAGCGTCATGGTCCTGTCATCCGTAAAGTCAATATCGGCCTGCTTAAGAGCAGTTCCAAGCAGATGATCCCGATCCTTGATCTCTTCGAAGATACTCTCCTTATACTCCTCCATAACAGTCCTAAGATTATAGCTGTCAGGCAGCGAATATCTCTGTAACAGTCTTATGTGTATATTCCGGTCTTTAAAAAGCGTGTCCTTAATGATACTTTTCATCCTGCAGATCAGCCTGTAGGGGATGATGTGATCTGACAAAATGCATATGGTAAGAACATCTCCTTCGGGAGATATGCTTACCTTCCTTACCTCGGTCTTGCGAAATATCACATCGAGTTCACTATTAACCCTTATCGTGGGAAATACGTCAAAAAAAAGTCTGACCTCTCCGCTATTACCTTCAGCCATTCCAATGCTCCAGTTCACTTCTAAGCTCGTCAAGAAGTCTCTCCTCCGGAACCTTCTTGACTATCTCGCCCTTCTTGATTATTAGACCTTCTCCATTGCCGCCGGCAATTCCTATATCGGCCTCCCTTGCCTCTCCCGGGCCGTTCACCGCACAGCCCATGACCGCTACCTTGATATCAAGAGGCATACCCTGTACCATATCCTCCACTTTGGTAGCCAGACCTATGAGATCTATCTTCGTGCGTCCGCAGGTGGGACAGCTCACTACCTCGATGCCGCCCTCTCTAAGCCCCAGCGTCCTAAGTATCAGCTTGGCCGATGTAATCTCCTCCCTCGGATCTCCCGTAAGTGATACTCTTATGGTATCTCCGATACCCTGTCCGAGGATAAGTCCCAGTCCTATGGACGACTTGATATTGCCGCTACGTACAGTTCCGGCCTCGGTAATGCCCACATGCAGG
>CAJONG010000137.1 GCA_905235845.1 uncultured Lachnospiraceae bacterium | reverse complement strand
TATCATTCTCCCTTGCGGCATCCTTGATCCTCTGTGCCAGATAGTCCGCTCCCTTAGCCAGTACTATGGGTGCAGGAGCTACCTCCGAATCGTATTTGATGGCTACCGCATAATGGGTAGGGTTCGTGATGACCACATCAGCCGTCGGGACCGACTGCATCATACGTCTCTGGCTGGCCTCACGCATCCTCTGTCTTATCCTGCCCTTAATCTCAGGATTACCTTCCTGATTCTTATACTCTTCCTTGACCTCCTGCTTGGTCATCTTCATATCTTTGTTGAACTTGTACTTCTGGTAGGCAAAATCCGCCGCTGCGATTATCAGATACAGTGCGGATATCCTTATGCCCAGATTGATGACCGTATCACCGATGAGCCTGATGCCCTGCATAAGCGGCATATCAAGCAGTCCAAAAAGCAGATGATCCTTGCCCTTGATATACGAATATGTTATATATGCGATCAGGAACACCTTGGCAACGGACTTAATAAGCTCTACCAGAGACTGAGCGGAGAATATCTTCTTAAAACCCTTGGTAGGATCAAGCTTAGAAAACTTCGGTTGTAACGGCTTGCCCGTAGGCTTCCATCCGACCTGTACATAATCACACAGAAAAGCTATGACAGCTCCCACTAAAAGTACCGGCGCAAGCATTATGATCACCTGCAAAAGCGATGTCCTGAATATGACCGCCATCTCACGATCCGGAGCTGCTCCGCCAAGTAATCTGCACACCGTAGGAATCCTGTTATATACATAATCAAAGGATTGTAAAAACCTTACACCCATGGGACCCGTCCACAGCTTAAGAACTAAAAAAAGTGCTAAAAGTCCCACTCCGTTGGCTATCTCCCTGCTCTTGGCAACCTGTCCCTCTTTTCTGGCATCCTCAAGCTTTTTCTGCGTGGCCGGCTCTGTCTTCTCACCGCCCTCACCGTCGTCGGCAAAAAACTGAAGATCCAGTGCAAGTCTCAGATCATGGTACTGACGAATCTCACAAGCATCGTCTTCATCTCCGTATATATAAAGTTCGCTACGCTTGGCATAAGCGTTGCCGTGAAGAACAGTACACATATACCTACCAATACCTTCAACTGCATTCCGACGGAGAACATGTTCATCTGCGGAGCTACCTTGGCCATTATACCGAGTACCGCATTAAGTAAGAGCATCACTGCGAATACCGGAAGACATATCGTGAAGCCTATGGTTATATAATCCATAAGGAAGGCTGTAATCGATTCAAGCAGCTTATCCAAATCAAAGATCGCTCCGTTGACCGGTATCAGTGTGAATGTATCTGCCAAAGCGGACAAAAGATATCTGTGCAGTCCCGTTATGATCAACATTAACATCACCGCATACTGATACAGCACGCCGGACATACTTCCCGACTGTCCCGTTGTGGGATCCATAAGGTTACTCATGGATAACCCCGTCTCCATATCCATGATCCTTCCGGCAAAATCCACTATCGTATTGCATATCGATGTGGAATAGCCTATGAGGGCTCCGGTCAAGGCTTCCTTAAGCACTATGACGGCATATCCGTAGACTGTCTCATACGAAAGCCTCTCATGCTCCGGTCCGATAATGGAGTACATCATGCCCGTAAGGAAAAGCGAAAGCGCTAATTTTACCATACGGGGAATTCCTCGCTGTGAAAAAAAAGGTGCGACGTATACGAACATACTGATTCGAACCAGTATGCACAACATATACTCCACATCATACATACTCACAGTATAATCAATCATAAGCCATCATCAACGTATGTACAGTGAAAAATCAGTCCACAGACTCGTCAGATAATCCACCATATTGTTAAGCATCCAATGTCCTAAAAGTATCAGCGCAGCAAATATACCTAAAAGCTTCGGAACGAATGTAAGTGTCTGCTCCTGAATGGATGTCACAGTCTGAAATATACTGACTATCAGACCTATGGCAAGTGATACTAAAAGCACCGGAGCCGCAGTTATCACTATGGTATACAATCCGCTGCTCATTATCTGTGTCACATCATCAATGGTCATATATCCTCCCATTCACAGGGCGCACTCAGTAGAACGTCCTGACAAGATTACCTATAACAAGATTCCATCCGTCCGCAAGCACGAACAGAAGTATCTTAAAGGGCATTGAGATCGTTGTGGGCGGCAGCATCATCATACCCATACTCATAAGCACCGAAGCCACTACCATATCTATCACGATGAACGGTATATAGATCAAAAATCCTATTATGAAAGCCGTGCGAAGCTCGCTTACCATGAAGCTCGGAATAAGGACGGCATTAGGGATATCATCGATATTGCCCGTCCACTCGGTTCCCGATATCTCAAGGAACATCTGCACATCCTTGGTCTGTGTCTGCCCGTACATGAACTCCCTTATGGGCTCCATGGCAATGGTAAATGCCTCCTGCTGCGTTATCTGTCCCCTGTCAAAGGGCTCTATCGCTTCAGTCCTTACCTCGGTTATCACCGGAGACATTATGAAAAACGTAAGAAACAGCGCCAGTCCAATAATGACCTGATTGGGCGGCGCAGTCTGCGTATTGAGTGCCTGTCTGGTAAAATGCAGCACGATTATGATACGTGTAAAGCTGGTCAGACATATGATGAGGATAGGCGCAAGACTTATAAGCGTAAGGGTGATGAGTATCCTTAGCGCTCCGTTGACATTGCCGTTGCCGTTATCATATGTTACCGTTACGGTATTGGCTATATTGAGCTCCCTTAAGTCGTCCGCATCATCCGATGTTCCGGGATCGGTTATATTGGTCCTCTCATCAGTGGAACCGGTCAGATTACTGTCAAGTGTACCGTTCTCTATAGCGGTGGCCGATGCCTTACCACACGGTAAAATACACAATATGCCTACCATTAACAGCAGGCATAGTGTACGCAATATTCTGATGTGTTTTACGCTAAAACTACTCTTCATCCTGACGGTCTTCCAATCCGCTTACGGGACCATCTCCGTTCATCCTGCCCTTCAGCTTACTTAAAATGCTGTCAAAGCTTCCATCGCTTAATGAATCGGGCGCCTTAGTCTTGATTTCATCCTCTGACAGTTCGCATATGAAGGAGGAACTGTCTTTACCCACAGAGAGCGCAACATACTTATTCCCCACACGGACTATCTGTACGTATACGGAAGGCGAGATACGCGCACTCTCTATCAATTCAATATTACCGGTCCTGCCCTGCGTCTTATGATATACCCCTATAAAACGTGTCACAAAATACGTGACCGCAAGCACAATCACAAAGATGAGCAGCACCGTCATAAACTGAGCAAAGGAATTCATTGCCTTTAGCCTATAACTTTCTTAACCGCCTCTATAACCCTGTCTGCCTGGAACGGCTTAACTATGAAGTCCTTGGCTCCATTCTGGATAGACTCGATAACCATAGCCTGCTGACCCATGGCTGAACACATTATGACCTTGGCATCCGCATCACTGCCCTTAATCGCCTTAAGCGCCTGGAGTCCATCCATCTCAGGCATCGTGATGTCCATAAGTACAAGATCGGGCTTGAGCTCGCCGTACTTCTCAACTCCCTTTGCACCATTCTCAGCCTCACCTACGACATTGTAGCCGTTCTTGGTAAGGATGTCCTTGATCATCATTCTCATGAATGCTGCATCGTCACAGATTAAAACGTTCTTTGCCATAATTCTTCACTCCTAACTCTTATTTTGTGATTTCCGTTACTCGAATACCAAAACTTTCCTCAATTACAACAACTTCTCCCTTGGCAACAAACTTACCGTTAACCAATACATCTATAGGTTCTCCGGCTATCCTGTCAAGCTCAATGATGGTTCCCGGAGAGAAGTCCAAAATCTCGGATATTGATTTCTTGGTCCTGCCAAGCTCAACCGTTACCTCCAGAGGTACATCCAGAATAAGATCTATGTTCTCATTGCTTGCCAAAGCTCCGAGTCCGTTCTGGAAGTTCTCAAACTGCGCGGGCTGATAGTTCATACCCGGTGCAGGCATTCCATATGGAGGCATCTGATACGGCATCCCGTATCCCGGTTGCATTCCCGCTCCCTGATCTGCAGCAGGAGCCGCT
>CAJONG010000136.1 GCA_905235845.1 uncultured Lachnospiraceae bacterium | reverse complement strand
AGGATGTGACCAATACGGATCTGGCTAAGATCGGTCAGTTCTCGGAGAATAACTATAACGGCATGAATTGCGGCATCATGGATCAGTTCGCTTCGGCCATGGGCAAGAAGGACAATGCCATTTTCCTTGATACGGCCACATTGGAATTCGAGTATGCGCCAATAGACCTTAAGGATGCCTGTATAATAGTGACTAACAGCAATGTCAAGCATTCTTTAGTCGGAAGCGACTATAATACAAGACGCGCCGAGTGTGAGGAGGCTTTAGCCGAGCTTAAGAAGGTGGTGGATATCAGATCATTGGGTGATCTTGATGAAGCTGCATTCGAGGCTAATAAGAATGTGATTACCAAGGATAACTGCAGAGCAAGGGCAAAGCATGCGGTATATGAGAACAGACGGACCATCAGGGCGGTTGAAGCACTGAAAAAGGGAGATGTAATAAGCTTTGGCAAGCTTATGAACGAGGCTCATACCTCCATGAGTGTTGATTATGCGGCATCCTGTCTTGAGGTGGATATATTGGTGGAGACTGCATGGGAGATAGACGGAGTGATAGGAAGCCGTATTACCGGAGGCGGATTCGGAGGCTGCTCCGTAAGCATCGTACTAAATGACAGCGTCGAGACATTCAAAGAAAAGGTGTCTGCAAGGTATAAGGAGAAAACAGGGCTCACAGCTGACTTTTATGTGGTTTCCATAGGAGATGGTCCGAGAGAATTATGAGATTTTGATAACACATGATATTGTATACAAATTCAAATATTGTATTGTAAAAATACCTCACTATCTGTATAATATCTAGATAGGTATGAGGAGAGTATATAGTGATGAGTTGTGAAGAATCAGACAGGAAGATAATAATACACGGTATATGTGCTTCCTGTCTGTTTTTATTTGCTTTTCTTGCTGTTACGGTATCCGGCTGCGGCAGGAAGAAGTATGATATCTCCACATACGAATTTAAGAAGAATGGTCATATAATCGAGCATATGTCCGAGGAGTTTTCTGAGGACCTATATGATGAGAGTGACTGGGAGAGAGAGACCGGCTCCATAATAGAGGCGTATAACAAGAAGAACAGGGACGCCATCAGACTCTATGACATATCCTGCGAAGAAGGGATACTCAGGTGTTCGGTGGATTATGCGGATGATGATGCGTATTATTATCTTAATGAGCGTCCGCTTTTCTATGGGACAGTGGATCAGGCGCTTAAGGCAGGCTATGGTCTTAACGCGGATGTATACGATGTTAAAGGAAAGCTTGTCAAGGGCGATGTCATACGTGGAAAACGGGATCATCATATCATCGTAATGAATGCGTATACAGATATGGGAGCGGATGTCGTACTCTATAAGAAGGTTAAATATGTTACGGCCAATGCGGATATTGACAGCTCTCGTAAGAGAGTGCATATAAATGATGATAACACGGTATATATCGTGTTTGATTAAATAAATAGGAGACACAGACTAATGGAAAAGACAATGGACAAGATCGTTAATCTCGCCAAGGCGAGAGGCTTCGTATATCCTGGAAGCGAGATATACGGAGGATTGGCCAATACATGGGATTACGGCAACTTGGGCGTAGAGCTTAAGAACAACGTAAAAAGAGCATGGTGGCAGAAATTCATACAGGAGAATCCATACAACGTAGGTGTGGACTGCGCGATACTCATGAATCCGCAGACATGGGTAGCTTCGGGACATCTGGGCGGCTTCTCGGATCCTTTGATGGACTGTAAGGAGTGTCATGAAAGATTCCGTGCCGATCAGCTCATTGAGAAATATGCGGAAGATAACGGCATTAAGCTTGAGAGTTCTGTGGACGGATGGTCACATGAGGATATGGAGAAGTTTATTAAGGATAATAACGTTCCCTGTCCTTCCTGCGGAAAGCATGATTTCACGAGCATCAGAGAATTCAATCTGATGTTCAAGACCTTCCAGGGCGTTACAGAGGATGCCAAGGATACGGTATATTTAAGACCCGAGACGGCTCAGGGCATATTCGTTAATTTTAAGAACGTACAGCGCACATCACGTAAGAAGGTTCCTTTCGGTATAGGTCAGATAGGTAAGTCCTTCCGTAATGAGATAACACCCGGTAACTTCACATTCCGTACAAGGGAATTCGAACAGATGGAGCTTGAGTTCTTCTGCAAGCCCGGAACCCAGACGGAGTGGTTCGAGTATTGGAGGAGCTTCTGCTATAAGTGGCTTTTAAGCCTTGGCATCAAGGAAGAACACTTAAGGCTTCGTGACCATGATCCGGAAGAGCTTTCGTTCTACAGTGACCATACGACGGATATCGAGTATGCATTCCCCTTCACGGATTGGGGTGAGCTCTGGGGCATAGCATCCAGAACGGATTATGATCTTACACAGCATCAGAATACTTCCGGTCAGTCCATGGAATACTTCGATGATGAGAATAACGAGAAGTATATACCTTATGTTGTTGAACCTTCGCTCGGAGCGGACAGAGTGGTACTTGCATTCTTATGTGAGGCGTATGATGAAGAGAACCTTGGCACTGAAGAAGCACCGGATATGCGTACCGTATTAAGGTTCCATCCGGCCATCGCACCGGTTAAGATAGGTGTACTGCCCTTATCCAAGAAGCTTAACGAGGGCGCAGAGAAGATATATGCCATGCTTTCCAAGAAGTACAACTGCGAATTCGACGACAGAGGCAATATCGGTAAGAGATACAGAAGACTTGATGAGATAGGAACTCCATTCTGCATCACATATGATTTTGATTCCGAAGAGGATCATGCTGTTACTGTAAGGTTCAGAGACAGTATGGAGCAGGAGAGAGTGGCTATAGACGAACTTGAGGCTTATTTTGAGGACAAGTTTACATTTTAATCTTATTGTAAGGAGATGAGCGTATGACAAAATGGGTTTATTTGTTCAGTGAAGGTAAGGCGGATATGCGTAATCTGCTTGGCGGTAAGGGCGCCAATCTTGCGGAGATGACCAACTTGGGTCTCCCCGTTCCTCAGGGCTTTACCATCACGACGGAGGCTTGCACACAGTACTATGAAGATGGAAGAGAGATCAACGATGAGATAAGAGGTCAGATAGATAAGTATATCATCAAGCTTGAAGAGATTACGGGTAAAAAATTCGGTGATCTGGATAATCCTCTCCTTGTATCCGTTCGTTCCGGAGCAAGAGCTTCAATGCCGGGTATGATGGATACAATACTTAACTTAGGTCTTAACGAGCAGGTTGTCGGCGTTATAGCCGAAAAATCAAATAATCCCAGATGGGCATGGGACTGCTACAGAAGGTTCATACAGATGTATTCCGATGTAGTCATGGAAGTCGGCAAGAAGTACTTCGAGGAACTCATCGACCAGATGAAAGCAAGAAGAGGCGTTAAGCAGGATGTAGAGCTTACAGCCGAGGATCTTAAGGAACTGGCTAATCAGTTTAAGGCCGAGTACAAGGCTAAGATCGGCACGGATTTCCCGGATGATCCCAAGGAGCAGCTATACGGTGCCATCAAGGCTGTGTTCAGATCATGGGATAATCCAAGAGCCAACGTGTACCGTCGCGACAATGATATCCCGTATTCATGGGGAACTGCTGTAAATGTTCAGTCCATGGCTTTCGGTAATATGGGTGATGATTGCGGTACAGGCGTTGCCTTTACCCGTGATCCCGCTACGGGCAATAAGGGACTCTTCGGTGAGTTCTTAACCAACGCACAGGGCGAGGATGTGGTTGCAGGTGTTCGTACACCCATGAAGATCGCCGAGATGGAAGAGAAGTTCCCTGAGGCTTTCGCACAGTTTAAGGATGTATGTGAGAAGCTTGAGACACATTACAGAGATATGCAGGATATGGAGTTCACCGTAGAACACGGCAAGTTATATATGCTCCAGACCAGGAACGGTAAGAGGACCGCGCAGGCTGCCCTTAAGATCGCATGTGATCTCGTGGATGAGGGCATGAGGACAGAGCAGGAAGCGGTTGCGATGATAGATCCACGTAACCTTGACACCCTCCTTCATCCTCAGTTCGATGCGGATGCACTTAAGAAAGCGACACCGGCAGGCAAGGGACTCGGCGCTTCTCCCGGTGCTGCATGCGGTAAG
>CAJONG010000135.1 GCA_905235845.1 uncultured Lachnospiraceae bacterium | reverse complement strand
CTCCTTTGACTATTATTCATGGTGGGCATTTAACTTCTACGTACCGCTATGGAATCTCTGGTACGGCTATGAGAAGATGCCTGAGGTGGCTGTAAGGATCGAGGAGAATTCCAATAAGCTCATGGAGACCTATCCTGACATGTTCGATCGTGACGGATATACCAATATGTGGGGAAGAAGCTGTATATACAGGAATGCCGCCACATCTCCCTTAGACGGCAATCTCTTCCTTAAGGATACAAGGATAGACCCGGGACTGGCAAGAAGGATAGCATCGGGGTCTTTGATGCAATTCCTTGGAAGAGAGGATTTCTTATCAATGGGCATACCGGGGCTTGGATTCTACGGACAGTTCAGCCCGCTAGTACAGGGTTATTCATGTGCAGAGTCGCCGCTATGGCTTGGCAAAGCCTTCATGTGCCTGCATCTGCCGAAGACCCATCCCTTCTGGAGTGCAAGGGAGAATAACGGTTCGTGGGACGGATTAGCCGGGGGTGAGGTCAAGGAGACGGTCTTAGACGGTCCTGCGCTTGTATTCACGGATCATGAGGCTAATGGTGAGACGATATTAAGAACTGCCAAGGTCTTAAAGGATAAGGATGATATCCATGGGATGTGGAATTATTCGAAGCTTAATTATAATACCAAGTACCCGTGGGAAAGCAGTCCGTGCTATAGTGAAACTAGTTTACATAACACAGACATAATAGAGTCACAGCAATATGTCTTAAGAAGCGGCATCGACTCACATACAGAGCTTGCCAATGTGACCTTCTACGGCGGATGCAAGGACGGAGTGTTATACAGAAGACAGTTTTTTGGCTATGAGCTTAAGACTGAGTGTCACTGGCTGCAGGCCGTGGATCTGGCAGACTATGCCGTACCCTTAGGCATAATGCGAATAGACAGATTCCGTATATGCAAAAGACCCATGGATATAACTCTCGGAGCATACGGCTTCCCCGATAACGGTCATACGGATATACATGTTCTGGAGGGAAGGGCTGTAGGAGTATATGGCGATTCGGATGAAAGCCCTACGGGACATGGCGCAGGTGCCGCCTCATATTCGCTCATACCTAAGGCTTTAATACTTAAAGGGCATGACAGGTGCGGAAGAGATAAGCGCCTTGCCATGACGATATATGCGGGATTTGCTGATATAGGCTATGTAAGGAGCAGGGGGACGAATCCGGAAAGTGACTGTTCTGTCATTGCTTACGGAAAAGGCTCACTTAAGCGACAGTATGATGCATCGGAGGATTATCTGTATATATCCCAGGTGATCACCCTTGATGAAGACCGTGACTTTACGATGGATGAGATATTCCCCATTAAGGACATCTCGCTTAAGGCTCCGTTAACAGATAAAAACGGAACCTGTATAGCAGGCTCCGCTTGTAAGCTTGTTATCAGACACACAGACCTGTCAACTAAGGTCATAGATTATTCGGGGATCGAAGGAAGGCTTATGCTGTAGGGATTAGGCCTTCTTATCTGAGACCGTGGCAGAAGCACGCCCGCCCAAGATGTGATCGGCGAAAAATTTGTCGATGCTGTTAAGGAGCTGCTCCTTGGGTGTAGACTTAAGGAGATAGCCGTCGGGCTTCTTGTCTATTATCTTCATGACGCTGTCCTTGTCATCCTTACCCGTAAGGAATATGACAGGGATGTCAGCGGTCTTCCATGCCTTTCTTATCTCATTTAACAGTTCATATCCGCTCATTTTTGGCATCTCATAGTCAAGGAGTATGAGATCGGGCTTCTTATTATTCAGGTATTTAAGAGCTTCCTTGCCGGAATTCACCGTATCTATCACATACGTTCCGGAGAACCATGTATTGGCCATCTGTAGGAAGTCGGTATCATCATCTACCAAAAGTATATTCTTCTTACGGGCATATTCCTCATGTGTACCAAGCATATGCTTAAGGTCATCCACAAGAGAACGAACATCGATGGGTCTGTTGTATGTGACGGATATAACTCCCTGATCACAGGTATTCTCCGCTGTATAGAGGCTCTCCGAATCGCCGATAAGGCACAGGGTCTTGCGGAATTCCCTGCACATACCGCTTAAGCATTCGAGTACGCGTCTGGTGACCTGCTGTGCGCTTCCCATGTAGTACAGTATGATGTCAGAGTCGTACTGATGCCTCTCTATCTCAGCAATATCAGCCTCAAGTTCTATGACATCCAGTCCTGCGCTGCGCATATTCTTAAGTACGGCCTGAACCATGAATCCCTGTTCACCCTTGATAAATACGATTGAATTACTCATTGTCCGCTAAGTGCAACTCCCCGAACTCATTCATAAGAGAACGGGCTCCTTCCCAATTCATTTTATTAAAATGTCGATTAAGTCCGTCGAAGTATACACGCCAATCATGCGGTATATTGTACTCTTCAAGGGACTCCATGATGATCTCGATACTGCCGTAATCATATGAGTCCATAAGCTCCCTTATGGAATTGTTGGCTTCATTAAGCTCCTCAAATGTTATATCCTTAAGATCTGATTTATCAGTGGCTCTGCCGCTTAATTCCTGTATATGCTTACCCAGATCCCTGTACTTGGCAAGCAGCTTGGGTGTCAGACCGTTAAGCAGGGGGATATTGCCCTGAGTGCAGGCCGTCTCAAGTATCATGCATATATCCGATATCTCCAGAGCGCCTATGGCTCCTGAAGTACTCTTAAGAGAATGAACCAGCATGCCCAGTTCCTCCCAGTTGCCTTCTTTAAAAAGCTCCTCGATCTGAGCCGATCTTTCGTCTATGGAATTACGGTATATACCGAGGATCGTGAGGAATTCTCCTGCCGAACCGCAATGTCTGATACCGTAGGTGGCATCCACTTCCCTTAGGTCGCCTATCCAGTTGGGCAGATCGTCAAGTTCATCCTCGTCATCCACACTTATGATGGTCTTGCCTACAGGAGTGTATTTTGCAAGTATCTGTTCTAAGCGCTTCTTGTCCACAGGCTTTGACAGATAGTCCGTAAAGCCCTCCGCTAAGAGCTTTATGCGGTCTTCCTTGCTGTTAAGTCCGGTAACGCATATTATGGGGGTGCTGATGCCACAGGCAGAGAAGATCTGCTTAAGATTAGTCATGGTATCTGTACCTGTAAGTCCCGGCATCTTCTGATCTAAGAAGACATAGTCGTATCTGTTGCTCTCGCACAGGGTCAGACATTCACGTCCGCTTGAAGCGCCGGTAACATCGACTCCCATGCCCCTAAGCAGCTTCTCCAATATGAGCAGATTGACACGCTCGTCATCAACAACAAGAGCGCTGGGTCGTAAACCATACATAAGGGCACACTACCTCCACACTATACTATTCTACACAATTACTGAAAAAATGACAATAAATTACTGTAGATTATCGGTAATTATCAATAATTGTTGAGAATATCGGTGAAAAAACGTATAATTAGTGTGTTGGAACCATGGTGACGGATAACACCGGATATACAGCATTAAGAATCTGATGGAGATTACCGATGAAAGAATTCGTTGAGAGCAGGCTTAAGATTAAGCGTAAAGTACTTGTGGTGGATGATGAGGCCGTCAATCGCAGGATGATCGGGAAGATGCTTGAAAGCTCTTATGAGATACTTGAAGCCTCTAACGGCAGAGAGGCACTTAATATCGTATTGGACAATCAGGATACGCTTTCTCTTGTGCTTTTAGACCTTCTGATGCCGGAGATGGACGGATATGAGCTCCTCTCCATAATAGAGAATGATGTGAACCTTAAGCATATACCGGTGATCGTCATGACATCTGAGAAGAGTGCGGAGGTAAGGAGCCTTAATATGGGAGCGGCTGATTTTATCCCCAAGCCTTATGATCTTCCCGAGGTGGTGATCGCCAGAGTTAATAAGACCATACAATTGTATGAGAATATCAATATCGTGTCCGCTACCCAGTATGATGAACTGACTAAGCTCTTTAACAGGGAATTCTTCATGGAATACTGCACGGTGATCGACCAATACTATCCGGATACTGATATGGATGCGGTGGTCGTCAATATCAACCGGTTTCATGTGCTCAATGAGATGTATGGCCGCCCTTTCGGAGATGAGCTGCTTAAGAAGATAGCCGTATCCATCCGGGGCTATGTCAGG
>CAJONG010000134.1 GCA_905235845.1 uncultured Lachnospiraceae bacterium | reverse complement strand
CATATATCCTGCATTTTGGAATATGGCGAATTCCTCATTTGTGATAACTCCTGCATCATGCGCTGTTTCTGCCAAAAGCTGATTCCATTGCTTAATATCACCTCTGACAACAAGCCGTCTCCTGTCCTCGTCAAGCTGGTTGAAATGGTCTGCCACTTCCTGACGATAAGTCTGAATGGCAAAATATGTCTGTCCGAGTGCTATCACTTCTTTTCTCGGATCACCATTCTGCACAATAAGGTAACAGGCATATCGGGACAGTTCATAATCCTTTTTAGGCTTAGAAGTTGCCCCGGCTTCCACGATTTTGCTGACCTCAGCAAAATCGTCCGAAGCACTGTGTCCGCTGTTCTCACAAGCTATCATTGCTCTGTCGATTACTTTGCTAAAATTTCTCCATTACTTCTCCGCTGTTTCTGCCGCTGTCAAATAATCCATATGTATCTCCAAAATAATATTATATTCTACCCTCGAAACAAATCCAAGTTTTTTCTGTGGCATTTACCGGCATTATAAAGCCGTTTCATGCGCTTGCTTGCCGCCTTTCTCTGCTTGTCCGATATGCTCATAGACTTGCAATAATTTAGTTGTGACTTGTTTTTCAGCGAATCGCATTTTTGCCTCTTTCACCGAAAAATATCACACTCCATTAATACTAATGCTAGTTTTCAATTTTTCCGATAATTCAAGCCCAGCAACGGAGTTAAGAACCTGCTTGGCATGCACTTCCTATCGTTCTTACCTGATACATATGTCATATACAGGTTGTTCTTGGCGCGTGTCATTGCCACGTAGAGCATGCGCCTCTCCTCTTCGGTTGCGCTTGGGCCTGCACTTCTCTTATGCGGCACACATCCTTCGTTAAGATGCGGCAGGATTACCATATTAAATTCAAGCCCCTTCGAAGCATGATATGTCATTATATGCACCATATTCGTTGCCTCTGCCTTATCATTCTCCGCCATTGAGGACTGTTCATTCTTCATCATCTCTTCGTAGCCCACGGCGAATCTGTTGAATTCCTCTATTGTCGCATATCTCTTGGAGCTTTCCTGTATCCAGTCTGCGGTCTCTGCATATTCATCATAGCTCTCCTTATCCGATACCGCATTCTCCATGATATGATCATCATAGCCCATGCCCTTGCGGATATAGTTGATGCCTGAATACAGGTCCATACCGGATATAATTGCAAGCTGATAGGCGAAGGTATCAAGCACCTTATCCATATATGGCTTGTCACAGTATATATCCTTAAGTCCGTCTATACTTATCTCATCACAGAGTATATTACGCCTGTTAAGATACCTTACCGGCTTATTCATTATGGGGAAAAGATGTGCGACCGGAAGCTTTATCCGGCTCACATTTTCCATTCCCGCAGTGGCGAACTTTTTAATTCCGGGCCCAGTCATTTCATGGTTTTTAAGTCCATCTCGCACGATCTTAGCCAGACACAGATAATGGTACATATCCTTGTATGCATAGCTTTTATACGGATCGTACATGGCCTCCTTCATATCGCATGGGATGTCATAGGCATGCATAAGCTCCGCATATCTGGATGCTTCTCTGTTAGTCCTTAAGAACACAGCGCAATCACCGGCGTTCCCCTTATCCACCGTCTCCTTGAGTATGCCAACCAGATATTCATCCTCTTTTTCCCTTGATATGAAGTCAGAGATTATGACCTTGCCCTTGCTTCTGCCGCTGCCCTCTATCCTTTTATCGAATCTCTGCTTATTCTGTGCAATTACCTTCCCTGCGGCTGCTATTATACTGTCTGCACATCTGTAATTAACGGTAAGTTCTATTAGCTTTGCATCCGGATATACGTCCCTAAAGCCCAGCATAAGCTCTGACCTACTTCCCCTGAATCCGTATATGCTCTGGTCATCATCCCCTACTGCGAATATGTTATTGGCAGGTGCGGCAAGCATCCTAACTATATCGAACTGTATCTCATTGATATCCTGATATTCATCCACAAGGATATATCTGAACTTTTCCCTGTATCTTGCAAGCACTTCTTCATGCTTCTTAAAAAGGTTACGCACCATAAGCAGCATATCCTCGAAGTCTATCTTGTGCGCGGATATCTGTATATCCCTGTATATCCTGTATACCTTAAGGAAGTCTTCTTCGCTTATATTGGTGTCGGAATTGATCCGCACATTCTCGTTACAGTTCTTATAAAAGGCAACGCTTTTAAGAAGACTGTCTATAAACTCAGTCTCTGCTTCCTTGTCTATTCCGGCTTTCGCGACAGCCGTCTTCATATACTCCCTTTTTTGTCTTAATGTGATTATATCCCCCGTATTATACTTGTATTCCCTGTGTATTATGTGGAAAAAGATTGAATGGAAGGTACCGAATGTAACCGGATAAAAGGTATCTTCACACAGATTCAAGAATCGATCACTCATCTCGATCGATGCGGCTTTTGAAAAGGTTATTGTCAGTATCTGCTCCGGAGGAATGTTCCTCTCCTCTATCAGATACTTTATGCGATTGGTAAGTACTGTAGTCTTGCCGGAGCCCGGACCCGCTATCACAAGTGCAGGTCCGTCTCCGTGTGTGATTGCTTCTTCTTGCTTTGGCGAGAATCCGGACACCGTTAAGATTATACCTCTTTGTCCAACTTCTCTATGGCCTTTCTTATCCTCGATAAGGACTCTTCCTTGCCAAGAAGCTCAAGTATCTCCGTAGCTCCGGCAGGTGTCATCTGCTTACCGCTTAAGGCCGTTCTTACAGGCCACAATACATAACCGTTCTTGTACCCCTTTTCACTTACATATTCCGACAGTCTCGCATACAGGCTGTCATTATCATATGCTTCCTGTTGCTCTAAGATAGGAAGCACTTCTTTAAGGACGCTTAGAGAAGATGCAGTATCCGTCTTCATCTTCTTATGCGTATACATCTGTATATCGTATTCCGGAACCTCTTCGAAGAAATCAATAAGCTCAGGTATATCCGGGAATATCTCTATACGGCTCTTGCACATGGCAGCGATCTTATTCTTATCTATATCCCGTTTGATGGTGGCATCTATATAAGGCATCGCCATCTTAAGATACTCGCCGTCATCCATCTTCTTAATATATTCTCCGTTCATCCACTTAAGCTTGGTGAAATCGAATACCGCCGGAGACTTGCTTATGTGTCTGTAATCGAACGCTTTTACCAGTTCATCAAGTGAGAATATCTCCTCATTGCTATCCGTAGGGCTCCAGCCTAAGAGTGCCACGAAGTTTACCACCGCTTCACTTAAGAAGCCTTGCTCTATAAGGTCTTCGTAAGATGAATGTCCGCTCCTCTTAGACAGCTTCTGATGCTCTTCATCGGTTATAAGGGGACAGTGCACATATACCGGTACATCCCATCCGAAGGCCTCATACAGCCTGTTGTACTTAGGTGATGATGAGAGGTATTCGTTGCCTCTCACCACATGGGTTATACCCATCAGATGATCGTCTACCACATTGGCGAAATTATATGTGGGATACCCGTCAGACTTAATGAGAATCATATCATCAAGTTCTGCATTGTCTACCGTTATATCTCCGTATATCTCGTCCTTGAAGGTAGTTGTTCCCGTATTGGGATTATTCTGCCTTATGACGAAGGGCTTGCCTGCCTTAAGGTTAGCCTCTACCTCTTCCTTGGAAAGCGTAAGACAATGCTTGTCATATACATTGATCTCCTTATCGCCAACCCTGGTGTGCAGGCTTTCAAGTCTCTCCTTATCACAGAAACAGTAATACGCTTCGCCCTTATCTATAAGCTTCTTCGCATATTCCATATATATGCCCGAAGCCTGTCTCTCACTCTGTACATAAGGTCCCACACCTCCGTCCTTATCAGGGCCTTCATCATGTATCAGACCTGTTCCCTCAAGGGTTCTGTATATGATATCTACAGCACCCTCCACATATCTTTCCTGGTCGGTATCCTCTATCCTTAGGATAAAATCTCCGCCCTCATGCTTCGCAATAAGATATGCATAAAGCGCCGTCCTTAGATTGCCCACATGCATCCGTCCAGTTGGACTCGGCGCGAATCTTGTTCTTATCTTCATTCCTATATATCTCCTTTATCCGGCTGTGGCAGTCTCTCCTTAGCAGCATTCACGAATTCGGCCACACACTTCTGTGCTTCCGGTATGGCTATATTGTTGCCTGCACCGGCTACACATCCGCCGGGACAAGCCAT
>CAJONG010000133.1 GCA_905235845.1 uncultured Lachnospiraceae bacterium | reverse complement strand
CTCAGTTTCGCCATCTTATTGGGCTGATGTTCCCGGACAGTTTAAGGCATTTATAGATAGATGCACTCCGTGGTGTAACACACACGAACCACATGCAACCATTAAGCGTGGGAAGAAAGGATATGCCATTGCATTGAGGACCGGGCCGAATATGCCGGAATGTGAGAGAATAATCGGTAGCATAGAACATTTTTATGGACATTTGGAAATTGAATGCGTGGGGCATTTGGGATTGACATCTATTGAATATAAAACGGATGTACAGCAAAGGAAAAATGAAATCACAGAATTCTGTAGGAATATGCAGGGTCCGACCTGCGAAATCAAGCTTGCTGATAGCTTGGTGAGACATTGCCTCAGATAAGCCATCTGTGATAGAATAGCCGTATCTGTATGTAAAGGTAAAAGGATTATGACTGTTAGGGATTTGAAGATCGGCCAGAGTGCGAGGATTGATGAGGTTGGCGGAGAAGGTGCTCTCAGGCAGCATTTTCTTGATATGGGTGTGATCCCGGGTGCGGAGGTAACGCTTATAAAGCTTGCACCTATGGGTGATCCCATGGAACTGATGATACACGGATACGAGCTTACACTGAGACTTTCGGATGCGGAGAAGATCAAGGCGACTGTTATAGACAGGCAGGAGAAGGAAGGTATCATAGATATCAAAGACCGCTCCTTTGATGGGGTCAAGCGGGATATAGAGCATCCGGGACTCGGCGAGGAGGGCAGGTATCATGTGAAGGGAAGCGGCAATCCGGTCCCGGAAGGAGAAAAGCTTACCTTTGCGCTTGTAGGCAATCAGAATTGCGGCAAGACCACATTATTTAATCAGTTGACCGGAGCCAATCAGCATGTGGGGAATTTCCCGGGAGTTACGGTTGACAGAAAAGACGGCGTGATCCGGGGCAGGGAAGACACTCTGATAACGGATCTTCCGGGCATCTATTCTATGTCGCCGTATTCAAGTGAAGAGCTTGTAAGCAGAGATTTTGTCCTAAATGAGAAGCCTAAGGCCATCATCAATATAGTGGATGCCACCAATATCGAGAGGAATCTGTATCTTACGATGCAGTTACTTGAGATGAACATCCCGATGGTAGTGGCACTTAATATGATGGATGAACTCAGGGGTAACGGCGGCTCTGTCGACATCAACAGGATGGAGAAGCTGCTCGGAGTACCTGTCGTACCGATATCGGCGGCCAAGAACGAAGGAATAGATGAGTTGGTTCAGCATGCCGTTCATATCGCGTATTATCAGGAGACACCTGAGGTGGATGATTTCTGTGACGAGAATGATAATGGCGGAGCAGTGCACAGATGTATCCATGCCGTGATACATCTTATAGAGGATCATGCCGAAAGAGCTGACATTCCTGTCAGGTTCGCAGCAAGCAAGGCCATCGAGAAGGATGAACAGATAATCAGGCGGCTTGAGCTTGATGATAACGAGATAGAGATGCTTGAGCATATCACCATGCAGATGGAGAAGGAGCGCGGGCTTGACAGAAGCGCTGCCATGGCTGATATGAGGTTTTCTTATATCAAAAAGGTCTGCGATGAATGCGTGATAAAGCCCCGTGAGAGCAGGGAGCATATCCGAAGCCGCAGGATAGATAACTGGCTTACGGGTAGATTTACGGCCATCCCGATATTTGTTGGCATAATGGCGCTTGTATTCTTCTTAACCTTCAATGTCATAGGTGCATGGCTTCAGGGATTGCTTGAGAAGAGTATAGGATGGCTTAAGCTTATCACGGATAGTATACTGACTTCCGCGCATGTCAATGATACCCTGCATTCTCTGGTAATAGACGGGATATTCGAGGGAGTTGGAAGCGTCTTAAGCTTCCTGCCCGTTATAGTCACCATGTTCTTCTTCCTATCGATCTTAGAGGACAGCGGTTATATAGCAAGGGTGGCCTTTTTCATGGATAAGCTATTGCGTAAGATAGGTCTGTCCGGACGAAGCATAGTGCCGCTCCTCATAGGCTTCGGCTGTACCGTTCCGGCAGTGATGTCTACGAGGACGCTGCCAAGTGACAGGGACAGGAAGATGACCATACTCCTTACGCCATTTATGAGCTGCACGGCCAAGCTGCCCATATACACATTCTTTGTCGCAGCGTTTTTCCCGGATAACGGATGGCTTGTTATAACCATACTGTACTTTCTGGGGATCATACTCGGTGTGCTTGTCGCTTTATTCTTAAAAAAGGTTCGCTTTAAGGGAGAGGCGGTGCCTTTTGTAATGGAGCTTCCCAATTACAGACTGCCCAGTGCGAAGAATGTTGTGAGACTTCTGTGGGATAAGGCGAAGGACTTTCTTCAGAGAGCTTTCACGGTGATATTCCTTGCGACTGTTATTGTATGGGTACTGCAAAGCTTTGATCTGTACTTTAATCATGTGTCAGATCAAAAGGACAGTATACTGGCCATGATAGCGGGATCACTGGTTCCGCTCTTTAAGCCGATCGGTCTTGGAGACTGGCGTATATGTACATCTCTTATATCGGGATTCATGGCTAAGGAGAGCGTGGTATCCGTCCTGGAAGTATTATTCGGCTCCACAGGCGTGGGAGGAGCCATGACTACATTGACGGCATGCTGTCTGTTGGTTTTCTCGCTCCTGTATACACCGTGTGTGGCCGCTGTAGCCTCCATTAAGAGGGAGATGGGATATAAGTGGGCTGTATATGTAGTAATATGGCAATGTGCCATTGCATGGATATGTGCTTTCATAGTCCATACGGCAGGTATAATGATAGGGATGAACTGACAGAAGGATAATACTGACTTAAGATGAAGAAGATACTTATAACCAATGATGACGGAATCAGTGCCGATGGACTCATAAGGCTTGCAGAGACTGCAAGAGAGCTTGGTGAAGTCTGGATAGTGGCTCCCGATTCGCAGCGCAGCGCTGCATCCCACTGTATAACGTTGCATAGCCATATAGATGTATATCCGTATGACAGCTTCCCCATAGAAGGAGTCAAGGCCTTTTCGTGCAGCGGTACTCCGGCTGACTGCGTAAGGGTAGGCAGCTTAAGCATCATGCCCTGTAAGCCTGACCTTGTGCTTTCGGGCATCAATTACGGATATAATTCCGCCACGGATCTGCAATATTCCGCCACGGTGGGAGCTGCCTTGGAGGGCGCTTTTCAGGGATATCATTCCATTGCACTATCAGAGGGCTTTGGCAAGATACATGAGGTTACGGATGCATATATTAAGCAGATAATAGAAGAACTTATGGATAAGCCTCTTGGATACGGACAGATATTCAATGTGAACTTCCCGGACTGCCCGATTGCAGAATGCAAAGGGATATTAAGGGACAGGACAGTGTCACATGGTATGTTCTACAGAGATACCTATAAGGAACTTGAGAGACTGCCTGACGGCGGAGTGAGACTTATGGTGGACGGACACTATAACGAGGAGGCCGAGGAGGGTACGGATCTTAAGGCTATAATAGATAAATATGTGTCCATAGGTATAGTTAATAATTTGAATTAACTTGCAAAATCATGGTGAATATATGAAGCAATACAATGTAACGGGCATGAGCTGTGCGGCATGTCAGGCAAGAGTGGAAAAGGCAGTGTCACAGGTAGACGGGGTGACATCATGTGCGGTAAGTCTTCTGACGAACTCTATGGGAGTAGAGGGAGATGCCTCGGATAATGACATAATAGAGGCTGTCAAAAATGCCGGATACGGAGCTTCCGTTAAAGGTACATTGATCGCAGCGGCTGACGGATCTAAAGGGGGAGAAGGCACGGCTTCGTCTGATTATGAAGAAGAACTGAAGGATAGGGAGACACCGGTACTTAAGCGAAGGCTTATTTATTCCGTTGTCTTTTTAGTGTTCCTCATGTATATAACCATGGGACATAATATGCTTGGATTCCCCTTGCCGGCGTCTTTGACCCATAATCATCTGGGACTGACACTTACACAGATGATACTGGCTCTTATCGTGATGGTTATTAACGGTAAGTTCTTCAAAAGCGGGTTCAATTCGCTGATACATGGAGCGCCGAATATGGATACGCTTGTAGCTCTGGGCTCTTCTGTATCCTTCGGATGGAGCCTGTATGTATTCTATAAGATGACTTATCTTATAGCAAACGGCACTGCCAATATGGACCTGATGCCGTACTATCATGATGAACTGTACTTCGAAGCGGCGGCCATGATACCGGCAC
>CAJONG010000132.1 GCA_905235845.1 uncultured Lachnospiraceae bacterium | reverse complement strand
AAGCACTTCGGTAAGCACCTTATGTCTCTCATATATGGCAGAAGCAACCTTCTCGCCGGTGTCTGTGAGATTGATAAAGCCATGCTCATCAATAGTAAGATATCCGTCCCTCTTAAGTACACCCATCGCACGGCTTACACTGGGCTTGGAAAAACCCATCTGTGTAGCCACGTCTATCGAGCGTACATTGGACGTCTTCTCCTTAAGGATCTTTATCGTCTCCAGATACATCTCTCCCGATTCTCTCATCCTTACTCCCTTCTAAGCCTCTGTACTTAAGCTATAACGATCAACCTATATTCTAACACATTTATGATCCTCACAAAAGAGTGTAGTAACAGGTCGGTCTGCATAAGACTCTGTATATCAGATTCCTCTTTCCATATCCTTCTCCCAGATAAGCTCTTCCAATGACTTGTACAATCTGTCGGGTTCCACAGGCTTGCTTAGGTGTGCGTTCATTCCCACCTGTAGCGAGTTCTGTACATCCTCATCGAATGCGTTGGCTGTCAGAGCTATTATGGGAATTAATGCCGCATCCTTCCTGTCAAGCGATCTTATCTTCTCGGTCGCAACGAGTCCGTCCATCTCAGGCATACGTACATCCATAAGTATGGCATCATAGTACCACTCCGGTGACTTATCAAACATATCCACTGCTATACGTCCGTTCTCTGCATAGTCGATATCCGCCTCTTTGATCTTCACTATCTTCCTTATTATCTCTGCATTGATCCTGATATCTTCCGCAAGAAGTATATGTCTTCCCTTAAGCTCGGCACGATGCTTCTCTTTAAGGATATCCATCCCATTCTTACGGACTATCCTGCTGAATTCATCTATAACATTGGACACAAAGAGAGGTTTTGCAAGGAAACTGTCCACACCTATGCTTAGGGCCTCATCCACTATCTCATCCCAGTTAAACGAAGTAAGGATGATGATCGTGGTCTCACTGTCATAGTGCTTCCTTATCTCTCTTGCAACCTCAATCCCGTCCATATCAGGCATCTTCCAATCAAGCAGCACCAGATTATAAGGCTCCTGCTTGGTATGCTGCAGATCGAGCATATGAAGCGCCTCAGGGCCACTTAAGGCAATGTCTGACTTGATCCCCGCATCATCTAATATTATCTGTGCATGCCTGGCCGCTATCTCTTCATCATCCACTACCAGGATGTGCATATCACTGATACTTATCTGACCGTCGATAACAGCATGACTGTCACAATTATTAAGTGTAACCACCACGGTGAATTCCGAACCCTCACCCTTCTTGGACTTGACCTCTATGGAGCCGTTCATAAGCTCCACGATGTTCTTGGTGATGGACATTCCAAGCCCCGTACTTCCATACTTACTGTTACGACTGCTGTTCTCCTGAGAGAAGGAATCGAATATCTTTGGGATAAATTCCTCATCCATTCCTATACCGGTATCCCTTATGATGAACTTAAGCGTAGAGAGATCGTCATATACCGCAGTCCTTTCAACTGACAGCAACACTTCCCCCGGGGCGTCGGTGAACTTGATGGCATTACTTAAGATATTGATCAGAACCTGTTTAAGCTTCATGTCATCGCCGATATAGTAGTCCGACACGCCGCCGAAGACCTTACACTCGTACTTAAGTCCTTTTTCTTTGCACTGTGACATGACCATCGTATTGATCTGTTCGAGCATGCTGCTAAAGGAGAATTCCTCCTTGCGGAGTACTATCTTGCCCGATTCGATCCTGCTCATATCAAGTATATCATTGATAAGTCCAAGGAGATGCCTTGCACTGTCACCTATCTTCTCAAGATAATCCCTTATCTCGGGACTGATGGTCTCATCCCGAAGTGCCAGACTGTCAAGACCTATTATGGCATTCATGGGAGTACGTATCTCATGACTCATATTGGAAAGAAAAGCGGTCTTGGCTCTGTTGGCAGTCTCAGCAGACTGAAGCGCCTCGGCTAAAACCCTGTTCCTCTCCATCGTATCCCTCATCTCTTCATCTATGATGGTAAGACCCAGCCCCACCTTATGCACGATATTGTCATCCCGATCCTCAGCATGGCGGACACCTGCCATACGTATCATCTCATAGTACTCCCTGCCATCTCGTCTGGCCAGATACCTGTATGCGATTATGGGATGATCCGCCAGTCCGTCTCTGATACTGTCAGGCTCTATGAATCTCTTGAAGCCCTCTCTGTATTCCTCTGTAACGACATTGTCCGCATACCATCCGAAGCGTTCGCTGTATACGAAATGTCTGCCTTCCGGTGTCTGCTGAGAGTCATCGTGATCGGCGCTGTAGCATACACCGTCATCAGTATCCAGATCTACATGGTACACGCTACGATAGTCGGATGCCAGAGCGGTTATCATGTTCTGCAGTTCCACGGTGGTCTCCGCCTTACGCTTAAGGCTCTCATTATCTTCATGCTTATCCGTGATGTCGGATATGAACACATAATATATACCGCCGTATGCGTCTGAATCGATATAGTGCCCGTAATCATCCACCCACCTTATGCTGCCGTCCTTACGGATGATCCTGTAATCAATGTAATCCATCCCGTCGTGACTTGATCTTACCTGTCTCTTGCAGGATTCAACGACCTCGTCAAAATCATCCGGATGAACCATACCTCTGAAACAATATCCTGTTAATTCCTTGAACTCCGCAATATTCTCACATCCGTATATCTTAAGTCCCGCATTATTGATATACAGGAGCTCACCGTCCCCCTCCTCTTCGTAGATGAAGAAACCACCCGGCATATGTCTGCCGATTCCGTCGATTATCTCCATGGTCTCATCATTTAAGCGTAAGTTTTTTCCGAACATACCCTCTCCTTATCCTCTTTTGGTCCTATGCACCCTGCTGTCTCTGCATCCTTGCCTCGTATTCTTCCTTAGGCATTGGCTTGGCAAAATAGTATCCCTGGATCATATCACAGCCCTCTCCTGCCAGAAAGTCAACCTGTTCCTTTATCTCCACGCCTTCAGCTACAATATGCATATCAAGGCTCTTGCCAAGCTTGATGGCCTCGGATACAACGATCTTGGCTCTCTCATCCGAGCTGTCTCCTCTGAAGAATTCCGCATCCAGCTTAAGTACATCCAAAGGCAGATCCTTAAGAGAATTAAGTGAAGAATACCCTGATCCGAAATCATCCATCGACACGGCGAAGCCGTAGTTCTTAAGCTTACCGATCGTATTAAGCAGCGCTACCTTGTCATCGAAGAATGCGCTCTCCGTAAGTTCTATCTCTATGTACTCATGAGGAGTACCTGTTTCATCCACTATATCCCTTATCTGTTCCGCCAGATCGCTCTCTATGAAGTGAGCCCTTGATACGTTCACCGATACGGGCACGCAATCATATCCCGCATCAAGCCACTTCTTCTGATCTCCTGCCACATGCCTAAGCATATAATGGTCGATCTCTGTGATGAAGCCGTTATTCTCGAAGATCGGTATGAACTTACCCGGTGACAGGAAACCATACTCCGGACTGTTCCATCTGATGAGTGCTTCCGCACCTCTAAGCTCATTAGTGCTTGGATCATACTTGGGCTGGTAGTATACGATGAACTCCTCATTATCAAGCGCAGACTGCTGCTTCTCCTGAACCTTATCAAGCCATATCTGCTCCTCTACCAGGCTTTCGTCAAAATACGTTCTCATAGCATTCTCCATCAACGCAGAGGGCTAATCTTATAAAGGGGCTGTTTGTCCTGCGCAAGATTCCAGTTAGCCGCAAGTTCGTCCCTGTGGACCACTGCCCATGCAGAAATCAGTTTGTGCTGATTTCGCGGCATAGAGCCTTCTATCAATTCTCCATCTAAATCAAAAGAGGCTTCATACTCCTGGTATCGAGCGTGAAAATGGGGCGGGTTATGGTCGTCTGGATACATATAGATAATGATACCATAGAACATACTGATTGACGGCATAGAGCAAGCCTCCATTCATGGCCGAAACGCTCACAAACCACCGCGCCAGGCGGCGTAGACACTGCGGCGGGTAAAATCCGGGGCGAAGTCGAACACGCCGTCCGGCAGAGACACGCGGCGGCTGGTCCGCTTGTTGATGATCTCGTACAGCACTTTCAGCGTGAAGTTGTCAGAGTAGCGCGGTTCCAGCACTTCCAGTTCGCATACGTCCAGATACCGCCGGGCGGTGTCGGCTTCTTCGTTCAGCCTCTCCACAATGCCTTTTACTGTGTTTTTCCGCGCCCGCATCCGCGCCTCGTACTGGAAAATCAGGAAGAAACGGTGCCGGATGGCTTCACTGGCAATCCCCTCGCCAATTTCACGGATGTTGTCCTCTATCATCTCCCGGCAGAAGTCGTTGTCCTCCGCTATCGCGTATTCCCGCATCTGCCGCACA
>CAJONG010000131.1 GCA_905235845.1 uncultured Lachnospiraceae bacterium | reverse complement strand
ATGACGCATACTCGACATCATTCGGATCAAATCCTATACCGGCCTCATCCAAGGCTCTCTTAGCGCCCTCAAGACGAAGCAGGGTATGCATATTGTCGTCACGTCCTGCAAGTATCCCTATCCTCGTATGCCCCTTATCTATGAGATATCTCACAAGCTCATATGCGGACCCCTCATCATCCACCATAACTGACGGGACAGAGGGATTAAGCTCATGGACATAGGCCATGACCGTCGGGACCCCGAAGTCTTCGGGTATCTTATGTGTGTCTCTTGCGTGTACGCCTATATATATCAGACCGTCTGCCTGTGTGGAGCTTATCTCACTGATGACCGGTTTAAGCACCTCATCTATCATCCCTTCATTGTCAAACCATGTATCTGACCACCTTGAATACAGTCTTAAGTTCATAAGCTGTGTCCTGTACCCGAAGTCCTCGATATATCGCATTATTCCCTCTACGATACTTGGCAGTGTAAAATGTGACAGATCCTCTGCTATGACAGCTATGACGTTACTTCTCTTGCTCCTTAATCCCTTAGCCACCTGATTGGGCTTATATCCGTAGAGTTCAATGGTATCAAGCACCCTTTCTCTTGTGGCTTCACTGACCTTATTTCTGTTATTGAGTACATTGGAAACAGTCGCTATGGATACGTTACATTCTCTTGCTATGTCTTTTATCGTGATCATCTTTTTTCCTTTGATTTTATTATGCTATTAATATTCTGCTATTAATAAGATAACATATTTTATCATTACTATCTCTGTTTTTTATTAATTCGTCCATAAATGCAACATACGCCATGCAGGATCGATTGCATGGCGTATGCCGGAAAAAATATGAAGGAAAACTACTATAAAATGGGGTAATCTCACTCATTTAAGCAAATCAATCTCGGTAAAACGATTTACTGTAAAATGAATTATACAACTTCATTTCCCTTCTGTCAATTCAGCGCGCTAAAGTAATCAGATTTATTGTCCGCCATGCTCCTTTATTATATCGGTTGATCACGATATGCTTGACGTATGACTTTTTCACACGCATAATATGATGATATCAGGGTCAAAAGTCCAACTCCACGGCAAGCTTGCTTGCCTGTGGAGGAAGGACTTAATGACCCGGCACGAAGTGGAGCACATGCTCCACGAAAGTGCGGAATGGGGAAGGATTGTGGGAGTGCGAAGCACGAAACAATCCGTGATATCATAGCGAGGGGCTTTAGACCCTCATGCGAAAGGCCGGTAACGACAAATGAATGATAATGTGAAAGATAAGTACATGACTGATCTGAATACAGAAAGCGATGAAGAGCTTAAGCAATTAGGGGAGCGCGCAGTCTCATCGGAGGATATCTTCGACGGCTTCATACTGCATGTGAAGAAGGATATGGTCTTACTTCCTAACGGCAACACAGCTTCAAGAGAGATAATCCGCCACATAGGAGCCGTATGTGTGGTTCCTGTCACAGCAGATAATAAGGTGATAATGGAGCGGCAGTTCCGATACCCTATAGACTCGGTGATAACCGAGATACCTGCGGGCAAGCTTGACAGCAGGGAGGAGGACAGGCTTGCGGCCATTAAGCGCGAGCTGCGTGAGGAGACCGGCTATGAGGCAGATGAGTGGACGGATATGGGAGTATACTATCCTGCGCCTGCTTACTCGGATGAGAAGATCAATATGTATCTGGCGAAGGGTCTGCACAAAGGCATGCGTGACTTAGACGACGATGAATTCCTCAATATATATGAGATTCCCATAGAAGACCTTGTATACGACATAATGTCCGGCAGGATAACCGATGGTAAGACTCAGGTAGCTGTACTTAAGGCTGCTAAGCTGCTGGGAGTACTGTAATAATGCGGATCTGGATAAGAGAGTTTAAGGACAACCGGATGCTGTGCGATATGGTATCCGAGCATAACGAGGATGATACCAGAACTCATAAGGTCTTCGCCGCTATAGATGAGGCGTGTCTGAGGTTTGACTTATGTAAACCAATTTGGCTTGATAAAAATATCCGTGAGTTCAAGGAACACTCACGGACAAAATTCTATCAGGACAGCTTCATAGAAGAAGTGCCCTTCGATTATCTTGATTTTCAGGTGATCGAAGAAGACTGATCCTCTGTCCTGCACCTTAATATATCATAGACTTCTGCGGGCTGCGACAGCTTAAGGAACAATGTCTGCTTAGGATGAGGAGCAGAGTCCTGCTTATCCCAGTTCTCATCATATATCTCTTCCACGACCGTCTCTATATTGCGCCCGTCCGGCTTCATGATCTCGATCACATCACCCCGACAGAACTTATTGCGCTGTTCGGTACGCACATAGTATGCACTGTTATCGGCGTTCGTGCCATCCTCATGCAACCGCCCTGCTTTCGCAGCTATCTCGGATGCATATCCTTTTCCCATATTAAAGGCAGGATCTACAGTCTCATATACGATACCCAGATAGGTATATTCATTGATATAGGTATTGCTTCCGTATACCTGCGCTTCCTCGGAGGGCTTACCGAAGTAAAAGCCCGTTGTGAACTGCCTGTAGGTACACTTCGCTATCTCCTCCCTGTACCAGTCCATATTGGCCTCATACACCGAGGGGTCTCTCATATAATCATCGATAGCCCTGCGATATGTACGCGCTACAGTGGCCACATACAGTGCCGTCTTCATGCGCCCCTCTATCTTGAAGGAATCAATCCCCGCATCCATAAGCTCCGGTATGTGCTCTATCATGCACAGATCCTTGCTGTTGAAAATATATGTGCCCCGTTCGTTCTCATATACGGGAAGATATTCGCCGGGACGCTGTTCCTCCACCACGGCATACTTCCACCTGCAGGGATGGGTACATTCTCCGTGATTGGCATCCCTTCCGGTGAAATAATTGCTTAGAAGGCATCTACCCGAATAGGATATGCACATGGCTCCGTGTATAAAGCTTTCTATCTCCAGCTCGTCAGGAATGTTCGCCCGGATCTCCTTGATCTCCTTAAGGCTTAATTCTCTTGCGGATACTACCCTTTTGGCTCCCTGCTCATACCAAAAGCGGTAGGTCAGGGAATTGGTATTATTGGCCTGAGTGGATATATGCCTGTCGATCTCGGGGCATATCTCCTTGGCCAGCCCGTACATTCCGGGATCAGCTATTATAAGCGCATCAGGGCCTATCTCCTTAAGCTCCGACAGGTACTCTCTCGCATCCTTAAGGTCCTCATCGTGGGCTAAGATATTGACGGTCACATGCACCTTCACTCCGTGCTCATGGGCAAAGGCCACCGCCTCTGCCATCTCTTCCCTTGTAAAATTCTTAGCCTTGGCTCTGAGACCGAACACCTCTCCGCCTATGTATATGGCATCTGCGCCATAGTATACGGCCTCCTTGAAGACCTCCGGGTTATTCGCCGGTACTAACAGCTCCGGATGTTTCATAATCTGTATATCCTCTTAATCTGTATATCCACTTAATATGCATATCCTATTAATCTGTATATCCTATTAAATTGTATATCCTCTTAAATTGTTGTAATATTCGCCAAAACATAAATCCTATCCGTAGTATACAGTCAAATCCGCAGACCTGCAAACCGGATATCATTACATATTGTCTAAAAAACACTTAGATTGTACTATATGAGGGTGCTCTTTTCAAGGAAACAAAGCTACAACCGACACAAGCATGGACATACATGGATACCGCATGGATATGCATGGATACCGCATGGATATGCATGTGTATCCATGTATGTCGCATATATATCTATGTATATCCATGCTTGTATATCCTTGCTTGTATATCCTTGCTGTATATCCACGCTGGTATATCCACGCTGTATATCCACACTGGTATATCCACGCTGTATATCCACACTGGTATATCCACGCTGTATATCCACACTGGTATATCCATGCCATAAAAAACTCTTGCATTTTATGAAAATATGAGGTAATATAAGCAAGTGCCTGTTACAGACAGGATTTTGTATGATCATATAGCGCTATCGCCAAACGGTAAGGCAACGGACTCTGACTCCGTCATTTCTTGGTTCGAATCCAAGTAGCGCTGCTTAAGAACCCATGAACATAAGCATTCATGGGTTTTGTTTTTATCAGAGTATTATCAAAGCGCCTTTTTACTCCCTGTTAAGCAGTGGCCGTCAAAGGTGGCCTTAAATAGTCCTGTCATACCCATATTCAGCTTCCAAAATAGTGTTCAATGGTATGATTCATTAGTTTCGTATCCATAGGTCGTCCTGAACTCTCGTATGTAATAATGAGTTCAGTACCTAAGAATATCCCGTTTTTACCGTACATATCCAGGCGCCTCAATGCTTCCTCAGTATACTCGGGATTATCCATCATCCCGAAATGTTCCCAATAATACACCTTTCTTGATGATCTGTGCAAAACAGTGAAATCCGGATGTATGATAGCATGTCCAAGACTTAACGGACATTCATATCTGTATGGAATCCCCATAGAGTACAGCTTGTCAGCTATTATCTTCTCTGACTTTGAGCGCACCCTCTCGCCTCTCTCCGAATAGTATTCGGCAGCATTCTCCACAAAGCCTTTGTGCTCGTATTTATAGTTCTCCCATTTATAAGCATACTCCTGATCAGATATGCACAGCGGTTCTGCCAACGCCTGCCTTGCGTCCGATAGATTACTGTACATATTCTTGATCTTATCAGGCTCATAATCCTTAATAAAGCGTTCGATAGACTTCTGCTGCTTCTCGATCTCTTTGATCAATGCACAATTGTACTCATTCTGAACGATGCTTTTTATCTTATCCAATTCCTCCTTATGCGCATACCGTCCGCCCCGTGGTGCACTCTTATCACTTGGATCCTTGTAGTAGTAATAGTATTTCCCCTTCGCCTCAGTGGCTCGCACCCGCCATTTAGGGGCCTTGGTCAATCCACTCTCCGCCTGCTTGAGAATCCGCTTGTAATTCTCGTTAATCTTCATTATTCTGTTGATCTATTCATGCATAACTTCCCTCCCTTTCATTCTTCGACAATGAAGAATTCTTTGACAACAAATCCTTTGGCAACAAGTTCTTTGGCAACAAGTTCTCTGGCAACAAGTTCTCTGGCAACAATTGCCTGATTACAATGATAGTGAATCTTCTCCGAACGGAGTCAGATGTGCGTACATAGTACTGTTCGCACTTTTTCCGGTCTTGGTCCTATGCTATCCGACTATTTATTAGGACTATTTGTTATTATTGTCATTTCAGTCCTATCTATTTGGAAATTATTATAGGACTAATCTGTATATCTGTATATCTCGTCCTATGTAATGTGAGCAACCCCTTAGGACGAGATTTTGTTTTCTATCATTTAGTCCTACCCACCTGGGAAAATCGATAGGACTAACCTCGCTTTTTGCCTCTTTAGTCCTACCTGCCTTGGAAAATCGGTAGGACTAACCTCGCTTTCTGCCTCTTTAGTCCTACCAACCTGGGAAAATCGGTAGGACTGACCTCGCTTTTTGCCACTTTAGTCCTACCCACCTGGGAAAATTGGTAGGACTGACCTCGCTTTTTACCACTTTAGT
>CAJONG010000130.1 GCA_905235845.1 uncultured Lachnospiraceae bacterium | reverse complement strand
CATACGAATGAAGATTTATTGCTTTCATAAGCCATGCGGATTTCATCATCTGTAGCAGCAACCTTCTGAATTTCAGCCTGATTTTTCTGAACTACATACTGCTGCATAAGGAGAGTATTCTTAAGCTGATTTTTATACTCTGTCTTGTTCATACCAGTCTGTTCAATAAGAAGTTCATCCAAAGTCTTACCGTAAGACTTCTTTACAATTTCTTCAAATTCTTTTTCAGAAACATTTGTACCTGCAAGCTGACTTACATACTGTGCAAAATACTGCGGTATCTCCGTAGAAGGAGTGATGGGGAACATGGCGAATACATCGGGATTGATCTGACGCATGGCCGTAGCTATAGCCTCGTTGCCAGAGAGTCTGTTTCTTATGCTCATTATTCCTCCTCCTTCCATGCTATAGCTTCAAAAGGGCACGCCTTTATGCATATTCCGCAACCCTTGCAGTGATCGTAGTCGAATTCTTCTCTTTTGCCTTCCTTAACGGGTATGCATGCATCGGGACAGAACGGCGCACACAGTACACACTGCTTGCACTTATCCTTAAGCCACACCGGAGTCTTGGATCTCCACTCTCCGGTCTTGGTAAGCCTGCTTGTACCCGGCTCATATATCTCACAGCCTGTCGTTAAGTCCTGCCACGAGATCTGCTCATTAATATCTTTAGCCTGTCTGATCATATAGCTAATCCTTTCATCTTAAGGTTATATTCTTCATCCCTTTACTTCCGACATAGCCTGCTTAAGGCAATTTAAGTTGCCCTCGATGACCTGCGGTTTCCTGGCGAATTTGTGCCTGTAGGAGCCCTCCATATCCTTGATGAACTGTTCCTTATCCACACAGCCGCTTACCGCTACCACTGCCGCAAGCATGGGTGTATTGGGGAAGTATGCTCCGAGATTTAACATGGATATATGCCTTGCATCTATGGTACATACCCTGCCCTTATATCCCTTAAGCAGAGGTCTGATCTCATCCGGAGACTTATGTGTATTGACTATTATGGCTCCCTCTTCCTTAAGCCCCGAAGTCACATCCACACTCTCAAGCAATGTCTCATCCACCACAGCCACATAATCGGGCTCATATATATTGGAATGGATCATGCACCTCTCAGGCGATATCCTGTTATATGCCGTTATCGGTGCTCCCGAACGCTCCGGACCGTACTCCGGAAAGGACTGTACATACTGTCCTGCCATAAAAGCGGCATCGGCAAGCAGCTGACTCGCCGTCTTGGCACCCTGACCTCCGCGGCCGTGCCATCTTATCTCTATCATAATCTCTAACCTCCTAATAAGCCGGTGGCTTTTATTCTCCCAATTTACGATGCAGAGTCTGTAAGAAGCTGTCCTTACTCAGTCTTACCACCGAGCTTGTGTACCGTGATCGCACTACCCTTACCCTGTCGCCCGTATGTACCAACATCTTATCGCTTCCGTCAGAGGATGCTTCCACCTCTATACAACTGTCCTCTTTTCCGGCGCCTATCTCTATCTCCACCTTGTCATCCGCGCTTAGCACTATACTCCTTGAACTTAAGGTATGCGCACATATAGGAGTCAGCACTATCAGACCTGCTTCCGGTTCCACTATGGGACCTCCTGCGGACATATTATAGCCTGTAGAGCCCGTCGGTGTGGCCACTATGATGCCGTCAGCGCTTAAGTTACACAGCATCCTGTCATTGACATATATGGTAAAGCGCATGATCTGAAGTGAACCGCATCTTGTTATGGTGATATCGTTAAGGGCAGGTGATATCTGCCTGACCCCACGCATAGCGCCATCTACACCTTTATTATCATCTGCCGGAGTTACCTCGGCAGACAACATCATCCTGCGGCTTATCTCATATTCACCGGCAAGCAGTCTGTCAAGAGATGCTTCTATATCATCCACGGCGACTTCCGCCAGAAAACCAAGAGTTCCCAGATTGACTCCGAGTATTGGTATGTCCTTATCCGCACATTCCCTTGCAACCTGCAGGAAGGTTCCGTCGCCACCAAGGACTATGATGGCATCCGTTCCCTCTGTCCTTACGCTGTCATCCTCCCTGTCCTTAACATTCCTCAGAGCAGTACTTACCTCTGCTCCCTTACTCTTAAGGTATCCTGCGATCCTGTCCGTGATGGACAGATCCATATCTTTACATTTGTTAGTAACTATCAGGATCTTCCTCATATCCTTAAGTCCTCCGTCGCATATACGGCGACTGCGTCATCCTGCTTCCTTATCCAATTCGGCATGTGCCGCTGCCACCACAGCTTCCGTATCCATATCCTCCATGGATCTGACTGACACATCTGTCATGTTATCTGTCATGCCGCTTCCCGGAACATATTCAGGCATTCCAAGCCACAGCAGATACTCTAAATTACCCTCAGGCCCCTTAACGGGCGAAAAGCTTAAGTCAAGCAGACTAAATCCCGCTTCCACTGCCACCTTAAGGATCCGATCGATCACTTCCCTATGAACCGCGGGGTCCCTTACTACCCCCTTCTTGCCTACCTTATCCCTGCCTGCCTCGAACTGGGGCTTGATAAGCGTCACCATGCTGCCACCCGGCTTAAGCAGCTTATATGCTACCGGAAGTATCTTATCAAGCGATATAAAGGATACGTCACAGCTTGCAAAATCCACCTTCTCTTCAAGAGCATCAGCTTCAAGATACCTGAAATTCGTCTTCTCCATACATATGACCCGATCGTCATTACGAAGCTTCCAGTCAAGCTGTCCATGCCCCACATCTATGGAATATACCCTGGAGGCACCGTTTTGCAGCATACAGTCCGTGAATCCGCCGGTAGACGCCCCTATGTCCATGCATATGCAGCCTTTAAGGCTTACCGGGAACACCTTAAGAGCCTTCTCAAGCTTAAGACCGCCCCTGCTCACATACTTAAGGGTGCTTCCTCTCACCTCTATTACTGAACTCTCATCATCGAAGGTACTTCCGGCCTTGTCCTCCTTCTGTCCGTTCACATATACAAGGCCTGACATTATCACAGCCTTCGCTTTCTCTCTGGAAGCTGCCAGTCCTCTGCTTACCAGAAGTACATCCAGTCTGTCTTTCATCTATCTCTTCTTGTTAAGGGCAGCCAGTACTCTGTCGGCTACGCTTACGGCATCTATTCCGATCTCCTGCTTAAGCTTCTCCACACTTCCATGCTCCACATACTCATCCGGGATGCTTATGGGCAGGATCTTAGCCGATATACCCTTCTCCTTAATATACTCTGTTACCTTCTCACCGTATCCGCCGCTTGCCACATTCTCCTCCATGGGGACGAAGAGATTATGCCTGGCAGACAGTCTGTCTATCACATCCGTATCTATGGGCTTTACGAATCTTACGTTGACAAGAGTCACCTTAACTCCCTTACTCTTAAGTATCTCTCTTGCCTCTACGGCTGTGGCCACCATGCTTCCGACCGCAAGCAGAGCCACATCCTTTTCCTCATATATGATCTCGGATACACCCATGCTTATGTCCGCTCTGTGTTCCTTAAGTCCGTCATATGCCTGACCTCTTGGGTATCTTATGGCAATGGGCACTCCTGCCTCCACCGCGAACTTAAGCATATCCGAAAGCTCCCATTTATTCTTGGGTGCCATGATATGCATACCGGGTATGCTGGAGAGATATGACAGATCGAATATACCCTGATGCGTCTCTCCGTCACTTCCCACAAGCCCCGCTCTGTCTATGGCGAATATCACGGGCAGGTTCTGTATACATACATCATGAAGTATCTGGTCATAGGCTCTCTGTAAGAATGAGCTGTATATGGCAACGATCGGTATAAGTCCTCCTGCTGCCAGTCCTGCGGCGAAAGTCACCGCATGCTGCTCCGCTATGCCTACGTCGAAGAATCTGTCGGGGTAGACATTATGGAATCTCTTAAGTCCCGTTCCCTCCGCCATAGCTGCGGTGATGGCTACCACCTTCTCATTCCTGGCACCTAATTTGAACATCACGGTAGAGAATACATCCGTATAATTGGCCTTCTCCTTCTTCTTGGCCGGAAGTCCCGTCTCTATGTCAAAAGGTTCTGCTCCGTGGAATCTGGCAGGATGCTTGATGGCAGGCTCAAAGCCCCTGCCCTTTTCGGTGATCACATGGACAAGCACTGCCTTATTGACACGCTTAGCCTCATTAAGTACCTTGATCATCCCTTCCACATCATGTCCGTCTACGGGGCCTAAGTATGTGATACCCATATCCTCGAAGAACATCCCCGGCACCACCATCTGCTTGATGGCATTCTTGGTCTTCCTTACGGCACCGATTATGGCATTACCGTGAGGCTTATCAAGCATCGAATAATATATATTGTCTCGTAAGTTGATATATCCCGTTTTTGTACGGATATTGTTAAGATACTTGCTGACTCCGCCCACGTTCTCCGATATGGACATATTATTGTCATTTAATACGATTATAAAATTGGAATTAAGCTTTGAACAGTTATTGAGAGCCTCATAGGCCAT
>CAJONG010000129.1 GCA_905235845.1 uncultured Lachnospiraceae bacterium | reverse complement strand
CATCCTATGTGGGTGGGCTGTCAGGTGCCTTCATACCCGTAAGCGAGGATCAGGGTATGATAGATGCTGTGGAAGCAGGAGCCCTTACCATAGAGAAGTTAGAGGCAATGACCTGCGTATGCTCAGTGGGTCTTGATATGATAGCCATACCCGGAGATACGCCGAATACTACCATATCGGGTATCATAGCGGATGAGCTGGCAATAGGAATGATAAACCAGAAGACGACTGCCGTGCGTATAATACCCGTGATCGGCAAGAGCGTGGGAGATAAGGTGGAATTCGGAGGGCTTCTGGGTCATGCGCCCATCATGCCCGTCAACGGCTTCGGATGTGCGGATTTTGTGAATCGCGGAGGCAGGATACCGGCTCCCATACATTCATTCAAGAATTAAAAGAGCAAGAATTGATAAAGAGTGCAAATTTTCACATATTTATGACACGATTGGCAATGAAAGAGTAAGCGAGTCGGTGGTAAAATATGATAGTGCAGAAATGAAATATGTAATATGGAGGTTACAGTATGGGAGATTACATTGACAAGATCAAAGAGAGGGCCAGAAGCGATATCAAGACTATCGTGTTGCCTGAGACGACCGATAAGAGAACGCTTATCGCTGCTTCACATATATTGCAGGAGGGGATCGCCAATCTTATACTCGTGGGTAATGAAGAGAAGATCTTAGACGGTGCAGGATGGCTTGATATAGAACTTGACGGAGCTAAGATCATCGACCCGCACAATACGGATAAGCTTGATGAGTATGTGGATCTGCTCTACGAAGTGCGTAAGGCCAAGGGAATGACACCGGAAAAAGCAAGAGAGACTCTGTTATCCGATAACCTTACTTTCGGTGTTATGATGGTCAAGGCCAATGATGCGGACGGAATGGTGGCAGGTGCATGTCATGCCACGGCGGATACCCTTCGTCCGGCTCTTCAGATACTTAAGACGGCACCGGGAACCAAGCTTGTCAGCGGCTTCTTCATAATGGATGTACCGGATTGCGATATGGGATATAACGGTACCTTCTTATTCGCGGATTGCGGGCTTAATCAGGATCCGACCCCGGAAGAGTTAGCTGCCATCGCTGACACATCAGCCAAGTCCTTCAAGAATCTTGTTGGAGCCAAGCCTATAATCGCAATGCTTTCACATTCCACCAAGGGAAGTGCGAAGCATCCTCTGGTAGATAAGATGGTCGAGGCTACAAGGATCGCCAGGGAGGAGTACCCTAATCTTGTTGTGGACGGAGAGTTACAGACTGATGCTGCGTTGGTTCCTTCTGTAGCTAAAGCCAAGGCTCCTGACTCAGAGGTGGGCGGCAAGGCCAATGTCCTTATCTTCCCTAATCTTGATGCAGGTAATATAGGCTATAAGCTTGTACAGAGACTCGGTAAGGCGGAGGCCTACGGTCCCATGCTTCAGGGACTGGCTAAGCCTGTCAACGACCTTTCAAGAGGCTGCTCATGGGAGGATGTTGTGGGTGTTGTAGCGCTTACGGCGGTTCAGGCACAGCTTGTATAGACCGAAGAATACAGTTTTATATGGTAAGATCAAAGGTGTCCATAGTTGCTCTAAGGACACCTTTTTATCATGACGGTATGATCCGAAGAAGAAATGATGTCAACATACTCAAGTTGTGATATTATTAGTTACATGAAGACTACGGGAATCATAGCGGAGTATAATCCGTTCCATAACGGACACAAATATCAGATAGATACCCTTCGCGGATCGGGAAGCGACTATGTGGTCGCCGTGATGAGCGGGGATTTTACACAGAGGGGCGAGCCTGCCATAGTCGATAAGTATGCGAGGGCAAGGATGGCTCTGCTTGGCGGCGCTGATGTAGTGTATGCGACTGCGGATGCGAAGAGGTTCGCCGAGGGCGGTGTATCGCTTCTTAACAGTCTGGGAGTTATAGACGAGCTTGCCTTCGGCGTGGAAGAGGGCAGCGAGGAGATTGTGCTTAAGCTGTCGGAATTCTTATCCGACCCTCCGGCGTTGTATGAGGAGACACTGGATTCCTATCTGCGCAAGGGCTATTCATATCCGCTTGCCAGGCAAAAGGCTCTAGAGCTTTTCTTTGATACATCTGAGCTTACCAATCTTGACGGGCCGAACACCATACTTGCAATAGAATACTGCCGTGCCATCCGTAAGAATCATTCAGCGATGATACCAAGAGCCGTAACGAGAAAGGGAGCGGACTACAGTGCCACGGAGCTTGATGTGGACGGTATGAGTTCTGCTTCGGCATTAAGACTGCTTCTTAAGGAGACCTTCGATGAAGAACTCATGCTTAAGCATATGCCCGGGTCGAGTGTGGTCACGCTTAAGGTGTCGAAGTTAATGTATCAGAATGATTTTAACTCCTATCTGCACTATAAGCTTTTGCATGAAGAGAGCTTTGCCGACTATCTGGATATCACACGCTCCTTCAGTAACAGACTCATGACACAGATTAAGGACTATATTGATTTTGAGTCCTTCATAGATGTGATGAAGACCAAGAATATCACTCATACAAGTGTATGCAGGCTGCTTACCCATATAATGCTTGATATATGCGGTATTCCGCCTGTTGTGGTGCCTTACGCAAGGGTACTTGGATTCCGTAAGAGTGCGGAGCCGCTGCTTACCCGTATTAAGAGAGAGAGCCGCATTCCGCTTATAACTAAGCTTGCCGATGCCGATATGCATGCCTGCCTTGATATTGACATCGCATCTGCGAATATATACGAAGCAGCCGTAACGGATAAATATCACACACCGATGAATAATGAATTCTCGGGGGGAATAGTGATAATAGAATAATATATGGAACAGATCATAATATAAGGAGAGATACTACAATGCATGCTAATCCACAGAATATAATGCAGTTTATGTCTGCGATAGGAACATTCAGGAATAACCATCCGAAGTTCGCCGGCTTTATAGAGCATCTTACAAAGACCGGCGTGACAGAGGATACGATCATAGAGATCACGGTGACTAAGCCCGGCGAAGAACCCATGACCACCAATATGAAGGTTAAACAGTCGGATATAGAGCTTCTCAGATCACTTAAGTGAACCTTGGATATGACCGAGCACAGTAATATGACGGGATCATCGGTGATCCCGCTAAAATACGGCAACACCAATACATATCTGATAGAAGGGGATAAAGGGTATGTCCTCTTTGATACAGCATGGGCCGGGACATTCAATCTCTTCTGCAGGGCGCTTAAGGAGACAGGGGCAGAGCTTAAGGATATCAGATATCTCCTTATATCGCACTTTCACCCGGATCATATGGGAATCGCACAGGATATAGCCTCACACGGAGTTACCATAGTCATTGTGGATGTGCAGAAGGCATATATACACTCATCGGATCATATATTCGAAAAAGAGGGGCGTAAGGATTATACGCCAATAGATGAGCGTTGTGTCAGAACCATCGAACTGTCTGAGGGCAGAAAGCTTTTGGCAGAGGTCGGAATAGACGGAGAGATAATACATACGCCCGGTCATAGCGACGACAGCATATCCCTGTGGCTTGATGAGGGAAGTCTGCTTGTGGGCGACCTTAATCCGTTGTATGAGCTTAAGCTTCACAGAGGTACACAGATAAGAGCAAGCTGGGACAGACTCCTTGCACTTAAGCCTAAGTATATATATTATGGACATGCGAAGACGGATGTGCTTGAAGGCAAAGAATGTGATGCAGAATATATAACGGATGCAGGATGGACGAAGTCCCAGGCAGCAGATATATACAAGGCAACGGATGTGTGCGATATAGGCAGGAACAGAGTTGGTGAACTGTATGCTCTGGTAAAGACCATAATGAGGATGACGGATAAAGGCCGTTCAATTGATACGATAGTAAGAAAGACCGGAACAGATCGTGGCTTTGCCGAGGATGTAGTAAGGATGTATCTTACCCACAGGGATGTGGGGGTACAGGGGATACTTGACAGGATAGAGATAAAGGGCAGGTAGTATCTAAGGGAAGCCAAGGCACTAAAGTTATTATAAAAAAATGTTGACAAGGGCAGGGAAATCAACATATAATATATAAGCGTGTTTTAATGATTATAAACTCTGAAGGAGGTGTAGATATGTCAATTTGTCCTAAGAATAAATCTTCCAAGGGAAGAAGAGATAAGAGAAGAGCTAACTGGAAGATGGCTAATCCGACTCTTGTTAAGTGTAGCAAGTGCGGCGCTCTGATGGTTCCCCACAGAGTATGTAAGGCATGTGGTTCTTATAACAAGAAGGAGATCATTACCGTAGAGTAACGGTAATATCGGTTCAGTCCGGCATTAACGGCTTCAGGATGACCTGCAGCCGTTTTTTTATTGCAAATCCTTGTCAGTGCATGATAAAAGCCCCTATACCAACCTAAAGCCGGGATAGGGGCTTTGAAAGCAGGCGACGGGAGTCGAACCCGCCTCTTCAGCTTGGGAAGCTAACATTCTACCGATTAACTACGCCTGCAGCATCCGTTCACTTCGCGAACACATATTCATTCTACCACAATTTTTTTATCTGTGATACAATATTTTTCATAATTATAGTAAGGTCAGGGCGGATCGACTGAATGGGGGCATGAGCAGGTGTCCTGATCTGGGGATATGAGGATGATTGGAAAATGAGCATAAGAGAAGACGCAGCAAATATGAAGTCGGTGGCGCCATATCTGGCAGCCTCGGATATCGAACAGAGGAATAAGGCTCTGGAATTAATTATGGATGCCATTAAGGACAATTCCGATAAGATATTCACTGCCAATAACATAGACATGGGTGAAGCCATGAAGGGAGGAGTGCCAAGTGCGGTGCTTAAGAGACTTAAGTTCGATGAGGGCAAGCTTAAGAGTGTGCTTGACGGTATAGATATGCTCATAAGCCTTCCGGACCCTGTAGGCAGGGTGACTCTTCACAGGCAGCTTGATGAAGGATTGGAGCTTACAAGAGTATCCTGTCCGATAGGCGTGATAGGTGTCATATTCGAAGCAAGACCGGATGCTATGATACAGATCGCCACACTGTGTATCAAAAGCGGTAATTGTGCGATCCTTAAGGGGGGTAAGGAGACCACACAGACCAACAGAGTGATCTTTTCACTTATTAAGGAGGCTGTAGGCAAAGTGGGTCTGCCTGAGGATTGTCTTTATCAGGCGACTTCTCACAGTGAGATAGATGAGCTGTTGGACTGCTATGGAGATGTGGATCTCATAATCCCACGAGGCTCCAATGCTTTTGTACAATATATTATGAATAATACCAGAATCCCCGTAATGGGGCATGCAGACGGTATATGCCATATATATGTGGATAAGGCGGCGGATTTTGATATGGCAATAAAGGTCATAACAGATGCCAAGATACAATATACGGCTGCCTGCAATGCTGTGGAGACGCTTTTGGTACATAAGGATATAGCAGGGGAATTCCTGCCCGTGTTATATAAGGCCATGAATGAGGCCGGTGTAACACTTAAGGGGGATTTCGCCACCAGAGGACTTATACCCGTAGAGGCTGTGGGTGAAGAGGGATATGTGGAATATCTTGATCTTATAGCTTCCGTTAAGGTCGTGGACAGTCTTCATGCCGCAGTAGAGCATATCAACAGATTCGGCTCGCATCATACTGATTCCATCATCACGGAGGATACGGAGGCTGCGGATGCTTTCCAGCAGCTTGTGGATTCGGCGGGAGTATATCATAACTGCTCGACGAGATTCGCCGATGGCTTCAGATACGGCTTCGGAGCGGAAGTGGGCATAAGTACGAGCAAGCTTCATGCAAGGGGACCCGTGGGACTTGAGGGGCTTGTGACCTACAAATACAGGCTTAAGGGTCAAGGACATATAGTTGATGACTATGCAACGGGGGTTAAGAGCTTCCACTTCAAGGATATATAAGCATATATACTACAAGGCAATAATATATAAATACTTGATTTTTATAATTGCCTCTTGTATAGTAGTGTGTAGTTGATTTGGAGAGGTATTTATGGCTGAATATACTACAGTCGCTCTTGATGCAATGGGAGGCGACAATGCACCCGATTGTAATGTTGCGGGTGCCATAAGAGCTGTCAGGGATAATGACAGGCTTAAGGTTTATCTGGTAGGCAGGGAAGCAGAGATCAGGGCATCCATTGAGAGATGTGCCGCTGCAGAAGGCGCTTACGATAAGGACAGACTTATCATAACGGATGCACAGGATGTGATCGAGAATGCCGAACCGCCGGTAATGGCCATACGCAAGAAGAAGGATTCTTCTATCGTAAAGGCCATGAATATGGTTAAGGATGGAGTGTGCGATGCATATGTATCGGCCGGTTCTACGGGAGCCACCTTGGTCGGAGGACAGGTCATCGTGGGGCGCCTTAAGGGTGTAGAGAGAGCACCTTTGGCTCC
>CAJONG010000128.1:2515-7114 GCA_905235845.1 uncultured Lachnospiraceae bacterium | reverse complement strand
AAGGAGCTTACCTACCATCTCTGTGGGCTGTGCACCGTTAGCAAGCCACTTCTTAGCCTTCTCCTCATCGATCTTGAACTCCGAAGGATCCGTATTGGGATTGTATGTACCGAGCTCCTCGATGAATCTGCCGTCTCTGGGGCTTCTTGAGTCAGATACTACAACCCTGTAGATCGCGTTCTTCTTGCTTCCGATTCTTGTTAATCTCATCTTTACCATTTTATTCTCTTCCTTTCTCTAAATAAGATCACTTAAGTTGTTTTATTAAAAAGGCATCCTGAATCTGCCTCTTTTTCCCATCATACCCTTCATCTGCTTCATCATCTTCTGGCTCTGCTCGAACTGCTTGATAAAGCGGTTGACCTCGGCTATATCGACTCCCGCACCTTTTGCTATCCTGTGCTTGCGGCTCGGATTCATAAGCTTGGGATTCTCTCTCTCAGCCTTTGTCATGGATAAGACTATGGCCTCTGTTCTTGCTAGCTGCTTCTCATCCACGGCTCCTTCGAGATCGCTTGTCTTAAGCCCCATTCCAAGTCCCGGCAACATGCCTAGAATGGATGATATACCGCCCATATTGCGCATCTGCTTCATGCTCTCCAGGTAGTCGTTGAAATCGAACTTACCCTTCTTCATGCGTGAAGCCATGTCACGCTCTTTAGCTTCATCTATATCAATGGCATTCTGTGCCTTCTCTATGAGAGTAAGCACATCTCCCATTCCGAGTATACGATTCGCCATCCTGTCCGGATAGAACTGTTCGAGATCATCAAGCTTCTCTCCCATTCCGGCATAGAGTATTGGAAGCTCGGTCACAGCCTTAACGGAAAGCGCCGCACCGCCTCTTGTATCACCGTCAAGCTTGGTTAAGATAACTCCGTCAAGCCCTATCTTATCCTTGAAGTCGCTTGCAACATTGACCGCATCCTGACCGGTCATTGCATCTACGATAAGTATGGTCTGATGCACCGTTGTCGATTCCTTGATGCGCTTAAGCTCATCCATCATCTCCTCATCGATATGGAGACGACCGGCCGTATCTAGGATCACTACGTTATGTCCGTTCTTACCGGCATATTCTACGGCTTTATCCGCTATATCTACAGGGTCCTTGCTTCCTTCAACGGCAAAAACATCCACTCCTACCTTCTGCCCGTTAACCTGTAGCTGCTTCACCGCAGCCGGTCTGTATACATCGCAGGCGACAAGCAGCGGCTTCTTGCCCTTGGTCTTCATCTTGGCAGCAAGCTTAGCTGTCGTAGTCGTCTTACCTGCACCCTGCAAGCCGCACATCATGATGACGGTTATGGCCTTACCCGGCTGGTACGCTATCTCAGTGGTCTCGCTTCCCATAAGGGCTGTCATCTCTTCATTAACTATCTTGATGACCATCTGTCCGGGATTGAGTCCGTTCATGACATCGGCACCGACGGCTCTCTCCTCTACGGTCTTAATGAAGCTCTTGACCACCTTGAAGTTGACATCCGCTTCAAGCAGTGCCATCTTCACATCCTTACAGGCCGTATGTACATCCTCCTCAGTAAGTCTTCCCTTACTGCGAAGATTCTTAAAAACATTCTGAAGTTTTTCCGACAGACTCTCGAATGCCATGCCTATACCTCTGTATAACAGATACTTATATTCTTATCTGATCTGCCATCATCACACCTGATACCGCACTGTCATAACAGACTGCGTATATCCTCAACCGAATGAAGTATATCCTTATCATCGGTGATATCGCAGATCTTATTCAACTGCCCATGTATCTTCTCATCCCTGTCGATAAGGTGAAGCTTATCTTCATATCTTGCAAGCTGTCTGTCACATCGGTGAATAAGATCATGCACACCCTGTCTCGATATGTCATGCTCTTCGGCGATCTCCGCAAGTGACATATCATTGTATACGACAGCCTCGTATATCGCTCTCTGATGTTCCGTCAAGAGTGCACCGTAATAATCGTACAATCTTCCGCGTTCTATAATATTATCCATTACGCTCCACCCACAGACATACTGCCTGTTTCCTTCAAAAAGCGGATAAGCTGCGTTCTTAACCTGTATAGTATCAATACTTTACATCGGGCACGCAATTAATAATATATTACAATAAAAAGAGGCTGTCAAGTATTACTTCTTAACAGTCTCTTTTCACTACTCACTTCACTATATCTATGTCTTTATACCTTACATTTTGCGACAGTTACGTGATATCTGCCTTACACGGCTTACCGTACCGTCCTATACCGTAAAATCAAGTCTTGCACCCGGCTTTGACATGAGTGCCTCTATCCCGGCATCGTCAAGTCCCTTTATGGTGCTTATCAGCTCATCCACTGACGATGCTTTGATAAAGCCCTTCTTCGGTGCTTCGAACTTCTTAGCTATAGCTTCCTTCTCCGCATCCTTGCTCTCTGCCTTAGCCTCTTCCTTAGCCTGCGCTCTCTTCTCTTCAATGCGCTCTGCCTGCTTCTCGGATACCTTCTCAAGCTCTGCGAATACATCCACGCCGCCATCTGCGTTCATCGAGATAGAGAGATTCTGCAGAATATAGCCTTTTTCCGCCAGCTCATCAAGCTTAGCCTGGAACTCTTCATCATTCTCAAGCTTCTTAGACATGTCGATGAGCGATTCCACCTGCTTCATCTGCTCTGCGGCATAATCATCATCCTCAGCCATCTTCTCAAGTTCATCGGCTGTGAAGATAACGGTATATTCCTTGTCGCTTACTCCGCGCATGGAAGTGAACTCACTGTTGCTTCCCGCAACTGCGAATCCGTAATCGCCATACTGCTCTCTGAGCTTACCAAGCAGTTCCTTGGCCTTGTCGGAAAGACCTTCTTCGGCTGACACCGTACCCGATGATATCTCAACGGTATCCTTGATGTCACCGAAGCCCTTAACGGACTCTTTAGCCGCAGGTGCTTCCTTGGCTTTCGGTGCCTTGTAGCTGCCGGCTCTCTGACTTATTCCGAACTGCTCATAGCCGCTACCGATATTAGTTGCCATAATTTGCCCTCCTTTGCATTATTTTCGAAATCCTTTTCTCTAAGGCATCTATATCACTTTCACCCGTCGGCCCTAACGGGTATATGATACTCATATCATCTGCATGATATTATACCTCATTTTGTATATCGGACGTATCCTTAATATACTTTATAGCATTTTTTAAAAAATCAGAGATTTTTTTCTATTTTTTCTATGGACTCGCTTATCTCCCTGGCGATGCGGGCAAGATCCTCATATTCGTACTTGCTTCGTTCCACTCCGTATCCTTCCGAATGCTTGACCCTCATCTCTCCGTATCTTGTATCCACCTTACCTATACGGCGTGTCATGGTATATCTGTGGCTTATGCTCTCTCTGATACCTATGGTAGTGGTATGCTTGAATATAAGCTTCACCATCTCTTCACGCTTGCTCTCCTCACACATGACGCATAGCATGGTCCCAAGCCTTGACTTCTTCATCACTATTGGCATCGTATATACATCCAGCGCACCCGCATCGAAGAGTCTCTCCATACAGAAGGCTATCCTCTCGGGTGTCATGTCATCGAGGTTGCACGAAAGCTCTGCCACCGCTTTGCTCATCTCGTCCGTCTGTCCGAGCATCGCCCTTACGCAGTTGACCTGTTCAAAATCCTTCTTCCCCATTCCATATCCTGTAGCCGCTACCCTCATGACGGGCATATCACCGAATTCACTCACAAAGTGCTTAAGCAGTGCGGCACCTGTAGGTGTACACAGCTCTCCCTCTATCCTGCCTCCGTACATGGGGATACCCTCAAGTATGTGCGCCGTCGCCGGTGCGGGTACGGGGAGTATACCATGTGCGCAGTGCACATGACCGCTTCCCACATGTATGGGAGAAGCCACAACCTTATCGGGAGATAACATATCCATAAGCAGGCACACACCAGTCACATCGGCTATGGCATCCTTAGTCCCTACTTCATGGAAGTGTATCTCAGATACCGGTCTGTCATGTGCCTTGCTTTCAGCCTCCGCTATAAGCTTATAGACACTTATGACATCCTCCTTAACCCTATCGGATACAGGCAGCGCCGACACTATGCCCTCGATATCTCCCATACTGCTGTGATGGTGATTGTGCTCATGGTCATGGTGATGTCCGTCTGTGTGGTCGTGATCGTGATGGTGTCCGTCTGTGTGGTCGTGATCGTGATGGTGTCCGTCCGCATGGTCATGATGATGTTCGTCTGCATGGTCATGTGTGTGGTGCTCACGGTCATGGTCTGGTCCTTCGTGCTGTTCACCCTCTTCCGCTCCGTCTATCTTCACGGTCATATGGGTTCCGGTGATCCCCTGCTTAACAGACTTTTCAGGGGTCACGCTCACGCCCTCAAGCCCCAGAGAATTCATGGTCTTTATATATTTTTCCTTTTCCTCATTGTTCCCAAGCAGCTCATATAATGCGGCATTAAGCATATCACCTGCCGCTCCCATGGATAGATCCAGGTAGATCGTCTTCATCATTCCAGTCCTTTCATATGATTGATCATGCTCGCAGTATATCCAGCGCCGAATCCGTTGTCGATATTGGTGACAGTCACTCCGCTTGCACAGGAATT
>CAJONG010000128.1:0-2477 GCA_905235845.1 uncultured Lachnospiraceae bacterium | reverse complement strand
TAGGGACCGCTATCACCGGACAGTCCGCCAGTCCGCCTATCACGCTTGCAAGCGCTCCTTCCATACCTGCTATGGCTATTATCACAGAAGCGCTCATTATATCATCAAGATGTGCCAGTGTCCTGTGCAGACCGGCAACTCCCACATCATATATCCTTTTAACATCATTACCCAGAGCCTCGGCAGTATAAGCCGCTTCCTCCGCAACAGGTATATCGCTTGTACCTCCGGTTGCCACCACTATGGTTCCAAGACCATCCGGCCGGGGCATGTCACCGATAAGCCCTATCCTTCCGTCCTTATTGTAATCAAGCTCATATTCCTTGGATATAACGCCGGCCTTATCCTCATCTATTCTCGTTATTAAGATGGTATCCTGCCCCTTATCCTTCATGGTCTTAATGATACCGAGTATCTGTTCGGTTGTCTTGCCAGCACCATAGATAACCTCAGCCACACCCTGCCTAAGCTTCCTGTGAGTGTCTATCTTGGCATAGCCTATATCCTCAAAAGGCGCTCTCTTAAGCTTAAGTGCGGCCTCATCTGTCGATATCTCACCGCTTTTTACTTTTTCCAATAATTCCTTAATATCTTCCATATATCTGTCTCTATAATCTCCGTATCGGTATAAAAAATCGCCCTTAAGTTCAATCAAGATGGAATACGGGTACGAGATCGGTACTTACAGGACTGTTATCCGGATTGGTCTCCATTATATCAGCCATGAAATCCCACCACTTACGATTGATGGGCTCATCTGCCTGCTTAGCCCATTCCTCTTCACTCTCTATCTCGATATAGCCATAGAGCGTCATGGTCTCTCTGTCTAAATATATGGAATAATTGTGTCCGCCATGCTTATGTATGCTCTCCTGCATCTCAGGCCACAGCAGATTGTGACGTCTGGTGTATTCCTCCTCCATACCATCGTATAATTTCATCTTAAAGCCCTTATGTATTATGCTCATAGACTTATTCTCCTTATCTCCGCTCCACGCTTTTAAGGTTCGGCATCCGTACTTTTTGTCACTGCTTTATTATATAGGATATGATATCTCTATATCAAGTTGCTTTTGTATCCGCAGGCACTTATCCGCCACTGACTTTTATAAAAAAGCGACAGGTCATCACCCGATGTGCCTGTCGCCAGATATAAGACCGAATTATATTAAAAGCATATCACTTTCCGGTCGTAAGATACTTCCTTATAATGCCCTTGGGGTCCTTATATAAGAATGTTACAAGCCATATGATAAGCCCCAGTACCACAACGGATATCCCCAGATATGCATCGTTGAGCATATCGGATGCCTCCGGTGTAAAATAATCCACTCCAAGCTCCGCATATCCGTATATGGCATCTGTAAACCACATGATGGATGCACCCCAGAACATAAGACATAATAGGCCGAGATTAAGCTCTCTCCTGTCATCCCTCGCATACCATATAAGCGTGCTCACTATAGAGGCAATCATTGCTATAAGAAGAGTCATGTCTATATTACCTCCGTTATGATATCCTGCACTTTATCATTTCTCTTTTCCATGATTCCGGTCACAGCGACCATACCTCCCCATACTGCCGTAACAAGTAAAGCCATTGTTACGCCCACACTGCTCATCTCCGCAAGCATCTCCGACACTTCACCGTTAGTCACCGCAGTAAAGAAAGGGAAATACGGAACAACCTCTCCGTGCCATGCATGCTCAAAGGCAAGCAATGCAGAGCCGCCCCATAACATCGTGTTAAGCCAGCCGAGCTTTGTAGTGAAGCTTGTCTTGCCCTTATGAGCCTCAACCGTCTCAACTGCATGCTCCGTGCTCTTCGTCTGAACCATCCTGCTCTCTTTGTTCTTAAGAACAGCATTAACTACTGTCGTTATCACTGCTTCCGTTGCAGGTACTACAAAACAAGCCATAATAAACCCTCCGTATCTTTTTCTCTTAATGCCATACATACCGTATGCATCATACATACACCTGTATCGCTATAACACTATAGCACATATATTGATACACTATATGATTATACATTATAACCACTTATCTCTTCAATCGGAAAATAGGTCCAAGCCAAATCCTCCCTCCATTACAGTTAATCAAAACTGATATTGTGAGATAAGAGTATACTCTTAAGGTACGCTATCTGCTCATCCATCTGTTTCAGTTGTTCATCCTTCTGTTTTACGACATTATTATACTCAGTTCGCAATTCCTTTATCTCATCTGCGAATAACTCATTAACCGCTTGACACACAGGCAATCCCTCCTTTTTTATCTTCTGCATCACAGTGCCATTGGCTGCCGTGAATATATTCATTATATTGTCTGCTTCATCCTTATGCTTCTCATTAAGCCCCACAGCCTCGCTTGTTATGTATTCAACATCCTCGACCGTACCGTGTACAGTAAGGCTTCTTAGCCATATGGCTGTTCCCTTGGGCAGTCTGCCGGACACTATTATCTGTGTCTTAAAT
>CAJONG010000127.1 GCA_905235845.1 uncultured Lachnospiraceae bacterium | reverse complement strand
CTGTTTGAGGACTATTACAATTCAAAAAACACAAACAGTACGGAAAGTGTCAGTCAATAAACCGAAGTTGTAGCGGGGAACGCCTATGAATATCGGAAGGAGGCTATAGTATGAATATCAGTGGAATAAGCGGAAACACCACCGGAACACCATCATTTCGGATTGAAATGAATAAGGACTCTGATCCCTTTAGCAAGAACATTCAAAATCAGATTGCAAATGCCCAGAAGCAAATGCAGGAGCTGGGTGATAATAAAGATATGTCACCGGAAGAAAAAATGAAGAAGCGTCAGGATATCCAGCAACAGATTACTGATCTTCAGAATCAGCTTCGCCAGCATCAGATAGACCAGCGAAAAGAAAGCCGGAAAAAGAGCAGTCCATCAATGACCGATATGCTTGGCGGGAACAGTCAATACGGAAAAACAAGAAAAAACAGTACCGGTATGTCAAGCGCAAGCATGCAAGCCATTATTTCAGCCGACATTTCCATGGATCAAGCCAAAGTACAAGGAGCTGTAAAGGCAGATATGGAAGGAAAAGCCGGTATCCTTGAATCTGAGATCAAGTTAGATGAAGCACGTGGCGATGATACCACCAAGAAAAGAGAAAAACTGGCCGACCTTGAATCAAAAGCTCAGGAGATAACTTCTTCGCAGTTAGATACTCTCTCTGATGCAGATGCCAAACTGAAAAAGGCTGCTGAATCCGAAAAGGATACAACCGAAACCGGCGGATCAGAGGGCGATCTGAAAGTAACGAAAAAAGATAAGAACGCCGAAACGGATATCGTATCGGATGAAGATGACATATCCGAATATGACGCTGCTTCGGATTATGAGCCTGTGGATGTATTATCAGAAGGCATCACCGTAAGTACCGGCCCGGTAAGAGAGCCCTCCGGGAATAATGTGAATGTACAACTATAGTGAGTGTTACTACTATTTTTGACAAGTACACATACTTGATATCCAAGTGCTATATTGCGACACCTAAGTCATAATTAAGTGAAATGACCGTGGGATGGATACACCGACCTAATGCGTAAGAAAAAGGAGTCCATTCGGACTCCTTTTCTTACGCAGGGGGTGGGATTCGAACCCACGTGGCTGTTACACCAAACGGTTTTCAAGACCGCCTCGTTATGACCTCTTCGATACCCCTGCACTGCCTGATGATCTCTCATCTGACATCAATATAGTGTCTTTATCAGACGCAAGTGTTATTGTAACAAAAGCCTGCTTTCCTGTCAACAGCCTTTTTTGATATTCTCCTTATTCCACTTCAAATTCGTAGTTGGTATCATAGGTACGCACATACAGTCTTCTCTCAACACTGCTGTCAGTCTCAAAATCCTTGACAAAGAAGTATTCGGGACCCGTCTTAAGCTTGACAGTCTCTACCCTCTCACCCGTGAATCTGTCCAGTACATACAGATAATCCGGCTCATTCGTGAAGCCGTAGCCACATATGATACTGTTGCCCTCTACGGCGAAGTTATTCGCATTGCAGGTAAGCGGCTCACTCTTCCATATCACTCTGTAGTCATCATTCATATCAAGCGCCATGATATATGCGTTATGCATAGCCGAAGAAGCATATGTATTATGAGCCATGCATATGTAGAGAATTCCGTCTTTTGATACCGCATGCTTAATATTCTCATCTACATAATACCGGTCAGTATCCACATAATCATCGGAGTAGTACATACTCTGCAGGTTAAGGGTAGCGATAAATTCACTCGTCTCAAGATCCTCGATATCCATCATATACCCCGAGTAGTATTCTCCTCCGTAGAAATAATATCTGTATCTACCATCCTCCCTCTGATTAGTGTCAGGCATCTGCTCACCGATATTGCTAAACCATACATCATCATCCACTATCTCATTAGGCTCGGTACCGATAAGCGAAAGCTTAACATGATCATCCGCTGCCACTCTGCCGGCATCACAGTAGTATTCCCAGCCGGGATTCTCTATCACTTGTTCCGGAATGTCCGCCTCTCCTATGTCCTCAAGCTGGTTCTCTTCATAATCCAGATAGTAATCATAGTCTCTCATAACCCTGTCAATATATGCAAGGAACCACTTCTCATCCCAGTATTTATCCGGCATTACCGCATATCCACCCTTGGCGTGTGCTGATATCTTATCACCGGATTCATATGCGATCTCCAGGTCAAAGCCCTCACCTAATGCGGTATTTCTCTTATAATAACCGTCAAGTTTGGCTACCTCATGCTCCTTGATGATCTCCTGCAGCTCATCAAGCACCTTTTCATCTGCCTCAAAATTAAATCTCTTGGCATCCGAATAGCCGTCCGTTACCTTGACATTAACATCCGCACCCGTATCTGTCCTTTCGATCCTTATCTCATACACACCGTGTATTAGGTTCTCAAGCTCCTTCTCGGGATACTCATATGATGAATTATCGAAGCCAATCTCTGCGGTAACTATATTACCTAAGTCTGTGGCCTTATCCGTGTTATAAGAGCCGCTTCCATCTGTTCCTCCGTCTATGGGACCGTCGATCTCTTCATCCGTATCAGGCACCGGAGCACTACCTCCGGATTTATCCGTACAGCCCATTAATCCTGTTGCAGCCACAAGCATTGTTGTCAATATCAGTATCTTATATATCTCAGCTTTCATCTTTTGTCACTACCTCGCCTTCTTATTATCGCTTTTGCTATATCCATATCCTCAGGTGTCGTCACCTTGATATTCTCATAACTGCTCTCCACAAGCTTAACCCTGTGGCTTGTCCATGTCTCAACCACCATTGCATCATCCGTTACAACGATTCCTTGACATGACAGTCCGCACTCCTCTTCCTTAAGCTTATCATATGCCTCCTTAGCCAGGGAAAAAGTGAATACCTGAGGAGTCTGTATGATCCATGTAAGCTCCCTGTTGGGCGTGGATACCACATAATCAGCACTATTGGCTATCTTCACGGTATCCTTACTCTTGACCGCAGCCACACAGGCCTCACACTCCCTTACGGAATCATAGAGCCTCTTAAGTACCTCTTCTGTTATAAAAGGTCTGGCAGCATCATGTATGAATACATGTTCGCATCCATCCCTGCCCGCAAGCTCCTCTATCTTATCAAGCCCCGCCATAACGGAATGATATCTCTCCTTACCGCCTGTCGTAACAGCTACCACCTTATCATAACCGAACCTGCCTGCTATCTCATCTTTGCAGTAATCCACATCCTCGCTGCCGCATACCAACACTATACCCGTGATGATATCCGACCTCTGCATGACATCAAGGCAATGCGCCATAAGCGGCTTACCGTCAAGCTCCATGAACTGCTTCTTGGTATCTGTGCCCATTCTCTTACCGCTTCCTGCCGCCAGAACGATCGCTGTATTCTTAAGTTGACTTCTTATCTCTCTATCCGCCATATACTCTCGATACCGTTATGATCCTGTGATCAAAGCCCTTGCTTAAGTCCTTCTCTATAAGGATATGTGTATACTCAGCCGGAAGTATGTCCTCTATAAGATCCGCCCATTCTATCAGAGTCACTCCGTCACCGTACACATATTCCTCAAAGCCTACCTCGAACATCTCCTCACTGTCACCTATCCGGTATACGTCAAAATGATACAGTGGGATTTTTCCGCTTTCATATACCTGTACAATGGTAAAGGTTGGGCTATTGACCGATTCAGTCACTCCGACTCCATCGGCAAAACCCTTGGCAAATACGGTCTTCCCCGTACCAAGGTCTCCTATCAGACAGATGACATCTCCACCCGTCGCCTTCTGTCCCATCTGCCTTGCAACCTCATAAGTCTCTCTGTCATTATCGGTCTCTATTATGTCTGTTATCTCTTTCATAGCTTATCACCGTTGCGGTCACTGCAATCTGTCAGAACCTAAGCCAGTAGATGTAAGCATCCTCTTTGGGTCTGTCATAGAATCCCGGTCTTATCCCCTCATTAACAAAGCCCAGATTCTCATAGAGTCTTATAGCCGGAGAATTGCTCACCCTTACTTCAAGAGTAAAGGCTTTGATCCCATACTCTTCTCTACCTATGTCTATCATTGACCGAACCAGTCGATTGCCGATTCCCAGTCGACGATGCTCCCTGCTTACGACAATGTTACAGATGTTACCCTCATCCAGAACCCTGATAAATCCTGCACATCCCACCGGTGTGACACAGTCGTCACATTCTGCTGTCAGGTACAGCGCATCGGGGTTATTCACCATCTCGATAAAGGACTCTTTATGCCACGGCATGGAGAAAGCATCCTCCTCCATCTTACACACCGCGTCAATATCCTTCATCTCCATTCTTCTGATCTTTATATCCATATTTTACAATTAATTAAATCCTGTTTTATCTTTCTCCCAATTTCAATGCCGGTACTGCATTAAGGTTCCATGAGGCAAGGTTACCGGCCATATATTCATGATATCCCGCTACCGCTATCATGGCAGCATTATCCGTGCAGAATATGGGGGAAGGCATATAGAAGTTGATCCCTCTTGTCTTGCATGCCTCCTGCATCGCAGCTCTTAGGTGAGAGTTGGACGCCACTCCTCCTGCTATGGCGAAGTCCTTTACCCCGTACCTGTCCGC
>CAJONG010000126.1 GCA_905235845.1 uncultured Lachnospiraceae bacterium | reverse complement strand
GTCAAGTTCTTTGACTAAAAGCTCATGTGCTTTTACACACATCATGACATCGGATGACTTGATGCTTATCACCATGTTATCGTAGCCGGCATTCTCTATCATATGAACCTTATCAATGGCACTCTCCACTATGCCTTCCGCAGTGACTCCGCCGTCACGCTCTACTATATGCTTCTCAAGTGATCCGCTGTTGACACCTACCCTTATAGGTATATTCCTATCCCTTGCGGCATCCACCACAGCCTTAAGCTTATCCTCACCACCGATATTGCCCGGATTGATGCGTATCTTATCAGCTCCGTATCTTATAGCCTCTATCGCCATCTTATAGTCGAAATGAATATCCGCAACAAGAGGGATATGAATACTCTTCTTAATGGTCTCTATGGCTTTGGCAGCTTCGATATTCGGCACGGTACACCTGATTATCTCGCATCCTGCTTCTTCAAGACCAAGTATCTGCTCTGTCACGGCATCGATATTCTCGGTAGGTACATTGGTCATTGACTGTATGAGGACCGGGTTGCCTCCCCCTATGACTCTGTCTCCTATATGTATGATCTTAGTATCGTCTCTGTACATCCTCTGTCCGTTCCGGCATCCCGATAGCATGCCTTCTGTCAATATATTGTGGTTTTTACGTGTCATGGCACATATATTAGTATATGTGTTTTTCACATTCTTTTCAATGACAATCCATTGGTTAAATCGACCAAATTTAAGCCTTTATTTTTTGATATTTTTACCCGTTATTTCCCCTTGAATAATTATGTTTCACAGGATATAATCACCTACACGTCATTTCTGTGCATAAGATCTAACGGATCGAATGATCTTAGATCAAGCGCATCAAGGAATAAAAGGAGGAAGTTAATATTGTTCACACCATCTCACGCCGTTGATTATGACACGGCTTATCTGTGGGAGCGCGGACTCAGGGAACACAATGAGGATTCCCTTACCCTTGCTTCCGTTATCACCGGAAGTAACAGACTGCTTTTCGCCGCAGTTGCAGACGGCATCGGTGGCCTGCATAACGGTGAATACGCAAGCAGCCATGTAATTCAGGCTCTTCGCAGATCTTTCATTACCAATACCCACTCATACAACACGGATCTTAAGTCCATTACCTTACTGATGCTCCGTACACTGTATTCAGAGCATATATTTCTGTCCGATCATGGTAAAAACATGGGCTTTAACTTAGGTACGACCGTGAGTCTGCTCTGCATCATGGGCGAACGCGCCGTATATATGCATCTCGGAGACAGCCGCCTTTATCAGTACTCAGGCACCGGAAGATGCAGTGTCATAGGACATGACCATATATATCGTGATGGCAGACTCATTAAAGCTATAGGCACCGGAAGATATTACCATGCGGATATACACAGGCTAAGATTGAGATCAGGCGAGACTCTGCTGCTATGTACAGATGGCTTCTACAGAAAAGCTGACCTTTCAGGTTCCAAGGAAGCTTTTTCTCCCTTTTCAGACGGCGGAACAATCCTACAGGAGAAACTCTATAACATATATAAAAGTAATATGGCACTTGGCGAAAAGGATAATCAAAGTGCCATTGTAATAAGGAGGAAGTAGTGTGAAAAATATGATAGGACCTGATCCTGCTAATAAAAGACATAACATGGACAATATCAATACGGAATCAGGCAAAGCGCCTGATCTTACCGGCATGATCCTATCGGAAAGATACAGGATCACTGATATTCTTGGAAGCGGAGCCTTCGGAACCGTATACCTTGCTACTGATCTTAAGCTTGATAAGGACAGAGCGATCAAGCTCGTCCGAAGCCTGTCGAAGGATGAGCTTAATGCACTTAAGCTTATTGACCACCCTGCTTTTCCGAGACTTTTGGATGTATTGGATATCGACGGATATACAGGACTCGTAATGGACTATATTAAAGGAATAAGCTTAGACAGATACTGCGCTTTACATGCCGTAAGCATAAGTACATTATATGACTGGATGATACAGATGGCAGGAATCTTCGGATATATACATTCAATGACACCCGCTATTCTATATCTCGACTGTAAGCCTTCCAACATAATCCTTGGGTCTGACGGTAAGCTTCACCCCATTGATCTTGGCAGCGCATACATATACGGTATCAGCAATCCCTCTTCCTTAAGCGGGACACTTCCCTATGCTCCGATGGAACAGCGCCATGAAGGTAAAGTGGATGCCAGAAGCGATATCTATGCTCTCGGCATGACCTTCAAGCGCCTTGGCCGCATACATTACAGTCGCCTAAGTCCCATAGCCTACATAAAGCACAGATTCATTAAGCGTGACAGATACAGTGCCCTTTCGTATATGATAGACAGATGTATACAGGATGACACCGACAAAAGGTATCAGTCAGCGGAGGAACTGCTTGATCATCTTAACAATCCCACACATATTCCCTTCAGATTCCCATCCTTAAGAGAACTGACCGGACGGCTTATCGATATACTCTATAAATGCAGCGTAACGCTTTTTACCGTACTGAGTCTTAAGATGTATGAGGACACGCTGGATATTCCCTATCTTATGCTTGCACTGATCCTCTTTATACTGCTTCTGTTCTTATCATCCGGCTCCCGTTACGGTCATCGTTCTTCCGCCTCTGATACATGGTATATGGAGAAGGATATATTTAAGGGTGAGCTAACCGGAACTCTTCTGCTCATACTGCTGTGCGCAACCCTGACAGGTGATCACGCACACGCTATGTCATATATACCCCCTGTGACGGTATATAATGAAGCCGGAGCCAGAGTGCTGTACAAAGGTCAGCATGTGATCCGGGACGGAGACAGCCTGTACCTGTACATCCCCACAGACAGTCTGCGTGACGGCAATCTTCCCTGCCGCATAGTCGTAGGCGAATAAAAACAGACCATGAATAATCCCATGGTCTGTCATATAAGCTGGCAAAGAGACTACCGGGGAGTCAAGCGATTTAATCCAGTTTGTGATTATGATTGCAAATGTAGCAACGCTCATATATTTGTTGATTGACACTCCCCACGCCTAAAGACGGGGGATTCTTGCTACCCGCCACTACATAGTGGCTGACCAGTCCGTTTCTGGTAGGTCGTAGTGCAAGGTATGGATATGCCATTACCCATCGCAGGGCAGAGCGTATAGCTCCCTACGCAGCATGTCTGATATTGCTATCGCCAACATGCTCAGTTGAGTTGCAGATATTCATAGCTCCAAGCACATCTCTATGGATATGAAACCCACATTTACAAGTGTACTTTCTGTCATTGGCATGATGTACATGACCACAGACTGGGCATGTTTGACTTGTATATGCAGGGTTTACGTACTCAACTGTTATGCCTGCCAACTTAGCCTTGTATTCTATAAACTGTGCAAGTCTGTAGAAAGACCAGTTATGCAGGCCATGGTTGTTTTTACGGCTTGTTCTTGCCGTAGAGCGTATGTTTGCCAAACGCTCTAATTTTATAACTTTAACATTGTGAGCAACTGCTGTTTCTACAATGTCATGGCTTATCTTATGGTCAATATCACGCATGATACGCTGTTCTTTATCATTGATGCGTTTTACAGCGTCTACATGTTTAGCTTCTTGCAGTTTCTTGCGTAGATACCTATAATGACGGCGCATATATTTGTTCTTACGACCATTACCATAGAACTTAATATTGCCATCTGAAATATATGATGCCGCCGGGCACTTGATACCAAGATCAACGCCCATGACGTTTCCCTCATTGGGAATTGCGGGCTCGTCTGCCTCGTAGACTATCTGGGCAACTATACTATTGTTTTTGCAGACGATCCGCATCGTTCCGAGTTTATGTGATGCAAAGGTGGATATCTGCCTGTCTGTCATCTTTGTGCTGATAGAAAGCCTTTTAGATTTACCGTTTGCCATAACAGGAAACTCAATATTTGTTCCATTAATCTTAAAGTTCTGGTTATTGACATAGAAGCAAGGCTTTTTAAGGATAGGTAGTGCAGCCGTCACCTTGATTTTCTTGCCTTCTTTTGCAAGTTTAGCGTTTTTACGTTCTGCGTCACGACAAGCCTTATTGTATTTCCTAACGATAGACCTTGCATCACGGATACACTGGTTTGCAAGAGCTGAAGGCAAGTTAGCATCAATGCCCTTAGTGGTGAGCTTTGCAATAGATTTGCCGTTTACGGCATCAGAAACAATACTATTGACCGTAGCAATGTACGTATCCATAGTATCTTTGACAAGCTGATATTCACTTTTAGACATATATAATTTGACAGTTTCAGATAATTGCATAACTCACCTACACGTTTTTCTGATTCTGAATGTATTGTTTAATTATAGCGAGCGGAGCGCCACCAACTGTTGATACAAAATAGCTATTTGTCCAAAGACTCGGAAGCCTTGATTTAAGCCAAGGAAATTCCTCTCGCAGTATACGAGATGAATACCCTTTAATTTGCTTAACGACCTTATGTATCCCGTATTGTGGGTCTACTTCCATAAGCAGATGCACATGGTCAGGCATGATCTCCATTTCGATGATTTCGACCTTGAGATGTTCACATGTTTCAATTATCAGTTCCTTTAAGCGAACGGAGCGCCGATATTTAGGACACCAAACCACATGATACTTGCAGGAATAGACCACGTTGTTGTTCGATTTGTACTCCATATAAACATTATACAGCTCAATCATATCTAATACAAGCAAAAAAATATATAGCTTTTAGAAAACTAATAACGCAGGTCGCCTTATATCCCCATGTCCAAGGACAGGGGCTTTACGGCGACATGCTCAGTAAGGATATCGCTTCTCCCGTCAAATACTCTTACATTTTTGATCAGTTTTTTATCAGCCATTTTTCCTCCTAATCCATCAGTCTGTCATTATATTTCCAATAAAGGATATACAGAATAATCGACTTTACAATATTATCAGCAATCATACAAAACCACGCTGTATATATGCCATATCCGAGTCTGTAAACGAAAATGTACGTACCCGCAACCCTTATCGCCCACTGGGTAAAAATAGAAGCAAAAGCGCAGTGTTCATAAGACAGTAACATATCAAATGAGCACTGTCGCAGACGGATTGGCAAAATGCTCCTTACTGAGTTGTAAGGAGCATTTTTACTTGAAATCGAATATCTTATTAACTTCTGAAAAAATATGCCTTTGTTGGATGCAAAAAGATTCCTTTGCGCAACAAAGGGAGTCGATTACCGGCTCCCTTCATCATTCGTCGTCTAAGAACTGCAATTAAGTTCTCCATTTTTCAGCAACATCAAGTAGTTTAAACAGATCATTAACGTCCCGTGATAATACGTCTTCAACTGCTTCTTTGTCCCAGGCACTTTGGGATGGGTGATTTG
>CAJONG010000125.1 GCA_905235845.1 uncultured Lachnospiraceae bacterium | reverse complement strand
GCACCTCCTTTGGATTTTGAGTTTCGCAACTTCTATCCTAACACAAGGACCTGGTGCTTTCTCTATATTTATTTTTTCCTACAAAGACTTTACCCTACGGCTAGTTATTTATACATTATTAATCACTATATATAGTTTTGTTGCACCGGTGCAACTCGGAGGTATCGCCATGAATTACAAGTACAGTACCACATTACATTATCAAGGACAGACCTATAGGATAAGGGCTAATTCTAAGGAGGCTCTGAAACTTAAGAAAGATAATAAGCTCAGAGAGCTTCGGGATACATCTTCTATCCTGTCCCCGGATACTACGGTCGATGTATGGGCTATAACAGCATTCGATACATATAAGGCAAATGTGAAGAATCTGGCCGAGATCAAGATGAGATACAGGAAGTATGTAGCTCCTGTTATCGGTTCTATTCCTCTGTCTTTGGTTACGGCCTTACAATGTCAGAGGATCCTTAACGGATGCTCCGGGATGAGCTTTTCTCATGTGAACGCATTAAGACAGGAGATGCGGTTCATCTTCGAGTCGGCCAAGGAGAATAAACTTATTAAGGATAACCCTGCCGCCAAGCTTAAGCTTCCAGATCATACCAAAGGTAAGCGACGAAGTATCACAGACTATGAGAGACAATGTCTATACAATGTATATGATAAGTACCACCCCTTTTTATTGTTTATACTGATGCTTGAGTGCGGATGCCGTCCATCCGAGGCTATGGGATTGATCGGTAAAGATATAGATCACGGCTCAAGGCTTCTACATATAAGAGGTACTAAGACGGCCAACTCTGACAGATACGTTCCTATCCCGGAAGTATTATACGAGAGTATCAAGGGCACTAAGCCTTTTGAATATATAGCAGGTAAGCAATACAATAAGGATTCTTACAGACGATTAAGAGAAAGGTTATACAGAGAGCTTAATATAGAGATGGGAGCTAAGACATACCGTAACGCTCTGGTGCCGCCTCTGCCTCTTGCCGGAGATTTTACTCCTTATTGCTTAAGGCATACCTACTGTACAGATCTCTGTCGTGCCGGTGTGGATATCAGAACGGCTCAGAGGCTTATGGGACACGCCAATATATCTATCACGGCTGATATATATACCCATGTGGATGTTAATGAGATCATGAAAGCCGGAGAGCTGCTTAACCAATATCTTAAAGTAAAATAATTTTTTATTTTTTATGTCAACACAACATATTGTTGTTTACATAACAAAAAAGGGTGGCACAAGGGTGGCATTTTTAATGGGAAATTTTGGGTAATTTTGGGGAAAAATACAATCGAAAATGAGAAAAGTAAAAGCCGCACAAACCTAGAGTTTATGCGGCTTTACTGCGTCCGTGCGTGAGAGGATTCGAACCCCCGACACCTTGGTCCGTAGCCAAGTGCTCTATCCAGCTGAGCTACACGCACATCTATGCAACGAACTTATGTTACACATATTTAAGGGAATTGTCAAGCCTAATCTTATCCTGACAATCCCCTTGATAACTCTATTTATGCAATATCAAAAAGGCGATACTATCAGCCTTATTATCGGAAATCTCCAAGGAAACCTATGATCACAAGACTTGCGCCTGTGTGTGTACCTATCATGGGTCCGGCATTGCCAACCATTACATTCTTATATCCCATCTCCTTAAGGAGTCCCTCAACATAAGCTGCATCCTCCGGTACATTACCGTGACATACCATCACCACATTCTCCATATTCTCGGTCTTACGCGAGCCTTCATGCTCCTGCATGAATTCCGTCAGATATTGCAGTGCCTTCTTACGGCCTCTTATCTTCTTGGTCACTTCAAGCTTGCCGTTGTCATCCACTATTATGAATGGCTTAACAGAAGCAAGTGTTCCCAGAACTGCGCTGCTCTTGGATACTCTTCCGCCTCTCCACAGATCGAAGAGATTATCAACCGTTATGGCCAGGATGCAGAACTTAGCATTCTCATGACACCACCTTGCGGTCTCTTCGAAGCTCTTGCCTTCATCACGAAGCTTAGCAGCATGCCACACTAAGAGCCCCTCTCCCAGGGAACCGCTTAAGCTGTCTACCACCTCTATCTTCTTATCGGGATATTTCTCCATTATCTCCTCGGCACCGATCTTCACACTGCCGACCGTACCTGATAATCCTGTAGATATGCCAATATAGAGGAATTCATCCGCATCATTGATATGAGCCTCGAAGTATTCCTTGGCATCCGCAGGATTGATCTGTGATGTGGAGGGCTTGGCACCCTCACTCAACATCTTATAGAATTCCTCAGCCGAAAGCTTCTTATCCTTACCGTTTATCACTTCCCCATCAAGTATCGTGCTTAGGTACATACAGTCAATATTCTTCTCCTGCATGAAGCTTACGGGAAGGTCCGAGCCGTTGTCGGTTATGATCTTAAACATTCTGTTCTCCTTTTATATCTTTCTGCCACTAGCACATTTTATACAACAATCCTCGGATATTATACTATTAAACTTCTATCTTGTAAACATAATTGTTAAAAAAACTATAATATGTGGTTTTTGATACTACATATGGACATAAAAAGCGGTCAGTACCATGAGCCTTAGCTCACGTGGTGCTGACCGCTCTGTCATCTTATCATTATCTTATCAGCTCATAACAGCCTGTACTCTTGCTTCCTCGGGTTGCTCTATTCCAAGGGCTGCCTGCATAACATCCGCATTGCCGTTATCCACTGCCGTGACCAACGCCTCACTTGCGGCAACTACAGCTTCATTAGCCAGCGTCTCCTGTGTCAGAGCCGCATTAGCCTCCCCGTTAGCCTGAGCCTGTTCTTCTGTAGCCTCTCTTGATTCCATATTCTGCTGGTACTCATAGCGGCTTATCCTGCCGTCTCTGTAGAGCTGTTCTACCTGTTCCTCCGTAAGACCGGTCAGATTATCGACATGCTCCTTGGCGGTCTCCACTACGGAGTTACCGTTCTTGGCAGCTTCCTCTATGATCAGCTCCCTGCGTGAACTTGCATCCTCATTATCGGCATCACGAAGGGCATTACGCTCTTGTGCTCTCTCCGCATTAGCCTCGGCTGTCTCACACATCTGCTCCATGGCTTTAGCCTGATTGTCCCTTGTCTCCTGAATCTGAGCACGCATTGACTCCATAGCGTCCTCATTGGCTTCGATCCTTACCTGATTCTGTTCAGCTACCAGTCCGTCCTCGCTGTTATTAAGGACGGTTCCGCCGACTCTTGCCGAATCGGCTCCTTCAGCCGTCACATTAAGTCTGTCTCCCTGCTCTGATACAGCACTTATGGCATCCTCACTCTCAGTCTCCGTCACGGAAGGCTTGTCTGTCGAAGACCCGGCATTCACATCACCCATAGCCTCAATGGCTTTCTTGGCGGCATCCGATACCGCATCCGTCACACCCTTCTTGGGTGTAGCTGCGCTCTGTCCGGGAACTGCGCTTACATTGGTATTGATATTCATATTATTATTCACATTGATATCCAGTGCCATGGCAACCTCCATTCCATGCATTACGAACAGATATCATATCTGCCCTGCATAACACTACCCCATACACTTTCAATATATCACAACTTCCTTATCAAAACAATACTTTCGTACTGCTGCAGCCTATCCTGTCACAGCCTGCCTCTATGTATGCCTCCATATCCTCCCTGGTCCTGATGCCGCCTGCTGCCTTGATCCTCACACCCGGACCTATATGTTCCTTAAAAAGCTTCACATCTTCAATGGTTGCACCTGCTGTTCCGAAGCCCGTGGATGTCTTGATATAATCGGCTCCGGCTTCAGTCACCGCACCACACAGCGCAATCTTCTCCTCCTTAGTCAGGTAGCAGGTCTCCACTATTACCTTAAGGATATGATCGCCGCATATCTTCTTTATACTGCATATCTCTTTTGTAACCGAAGCGATATCACCGTTCTTGACTGCAGTGATATCTATGACCATATCTATCTCATCGGCACCGTCTTCAAGCGCTGTCTCACATTCCGCCTGTTTGACCCCTGTCGCTTCATATCCCAGAGGAAAACCTATGACCGTTGCCACGGTAAGCTTATCTCCATACTTGGCCTTGACCCTTGCGATATAATTGGGCGGTATGCATACAGAAGCCGTCTCATACTCTATCGCCTCTTTGCATAACTCATCTATCTGCTCCCATGTAGCTACCGGCTTAAGCAATGTGTGATCTATATAATGCGCTATCTCTCTTTTGTCCATCCAATACTCCCTTCCGGAACATAAGCCTGCGCTTATATCCTGTCTCTTTCCTCTGTATATCCTCTATGATATCCTCTATTCATCGAACCTTACGACCTTATCCTCCGATACAAGCGCGTATATCAGGGGATTACGCTCCTTTTTCGTATCTCCTATACTGACAGCTTCCAGATATCTGTCAGCCGATGCCTTGAAAAGTCCCTCGTCATCCGCATAGAGGGTAGCAAGCACATCTCCAGCCGTAACCTTATCCCCCGTCTTCTTCTTAAGGATTATCCCTGCAGCATAGTCTATCTTGCTCTCAAGGGTCTCCCTTCCGGCTCCGAGCATCGACGAGGCGATACCACATCCCGCTGCATCCATGGCTGTCACATATCCGTCCGAAGGGCTTATCACATCATATGTGAATGCAGCCTTGGTAAAATTCCCTGTATCCTTTATAACAGACGTGTCCCCTCCCTGCGCCTCCACCATGGCAATGAACCTGTCAAGCGCCGATCCGTCATCTATCGCCTTCCTTGCAAGCCTCTCACACTCCTCCTCATTGCCCAGTCCCGCAAGCACCATCAG
>CAJONG010000124.1 GCA_905235845.1 uncultured Lachnospiraceae bacterium | reverse complement strand
TGATATGGCGACGGCAGGATACGCTGAAGGGACCATTAAACAAACGCTTCTGACTATGGTCACCATGTTTTATGCCGCTTATGAGAACGACATAATCCGAAAATCTCCTGTCACGAAAAGTGGTGTAAAAATGCCACCGGCGGTGGAAAGAAAACCTATAGATTTCTTTACCATAGAAGAGGAAAAGCGGTTTATCGAGGTTGCAAAAGATTACAGTTATTATGAACAGTTCCGTCTGATTCTGGAAACCGGTCTTCGTACCGGAGAACTGATCGGATTGGAATGGAAGAATGTTGATCTTGAAAATCGTATCATAAAGGTTGAAAAGACACTGGAGTTCCGATATAGTACGCAGGAGTGGCGCTGGGGACCGCCGAAGACCAGACATGGAATCAGGGAGGTTCCGCTGACAAAAACGGCATATGAGATTTTAAACGGAATAAAAAGCCGTGGCGGCTATGCGAACGATAATACTCCGGAGGAATTCAGAGACCTTGTATTCATTAACAGGACAGGTTATCCGACGAAGAACAGCACTTATGATGCTGCACTTCAGAAAAGGTGTGAGCAGGCCGGGGTAAAGAAAATGTCGATGCATGATCTTCGCCACACGATGGCTACAAGATTTTGCGAGAACAGCACAAATTACAAGTTCTTAAGCCGGATGCTGGGTCATTCAAGTATCAAGATAACGGTTGATACTTATGTTCATCAGACGGGCAAGAGCCAGGCGGATGAGGCTGAGAAGTTTTCAGAATATCTTGATGGACTGTTCTTATAAAAGGTAACGAAAATTAACGAAAAGTAACCTCAAATTGTTACGTGATTGTTACGTAACATGATGTTACGAGGCTGAAAAGCCTGAAAATAAAGGAAAGAGGTATGCATTTATGAAACTAGGTATAATCGGACTTCCGAATGTCGGGAAGTCAACTCTTTTTAATTCGCTTACCAAGGCGGGAGCGGAGTCTGCCAATTATCCTTTCTGTACCATTGATCCCAATGTGGGCATCGTACCGGTTCCGGATGATAGGGTTGAACAGCTTGGTAAGTTGTATAATACCAAGAAGTGCACGCATGCCACGATTGAATTCGTGGATATCGCTGGTCTTGTAAAGGGCGCAAGCAAGGGTGAGGGCTTGGGCAATCAGTTCCTTGCCAATATCAGAGAGGTAGATGCCATAGTACATGTGGTAAGGTGCTTTGAAGATACCAATGTGGTACATGTGGACGGTTCTGTGGATCCGGCAAGAGACATTGAGACTATCAATCTTGAACTGATATTCTCTGATCTTGAGATATTGCAGAGGCGTATCGACAAGGTAGCTAAGCAGGCGAAGATGGACAAGACCGTTGCCAAGGAATACGAGCAGCTTGAGGCTATCAAGGCTCATTTGGAGGCAGGCAATATGGCCCGTACATTCCCTGTATCCGATGATGAAGATAAGGCTGCGTGGTTTGATTCATATAATCTGCTTACAGCAAAGCCCACGATATATGCGGCTAATGTATCGGAAGATGATCTTGCCGATGACGGCGCATCCAATAAGTATGTGCAGGCAGTACGCGCTCAGGCGGCGACAGAAGGCAGTGAAGTCTTCGTTGTCTGCGCCCAGATAGAGCAGGAGATGGCAGAGCTTGAGGATGATGAGAAGCAGATGTTCTTAGAAGACTTGGGGCTTAAGCAGTCAGGACTTGATAAGCTCATCGCGGCAAGCTATTCACTGCTTGGACTTATGAGCTTCCTTACGGCAGGCGAGGATGAGTGCCGTGCATGGACCATTAAGAAGGGTACGAAGGCGCCTCAGGCAGCAGGCAAGATACATACTGATTTTGAGAGAGGATTTATCAAGGCAGAGGTAGTCAATTATAAGGATCTGCTCGATCTCGGAAGCCTTGCCGCAGCAAGAGAGAAGGGCTTGGTCGGCATGGAAGGTAAGGACTATGTGGTACAGGATGGGGATGTTATACTCTTTAGATTCAACGTATGATGCAGACATGACATCCGGTTTGGTCCATATATGGAAGGAGTCTTGGCAAAAGATATACCCGGATTTCAGCCGTTGTATATAATCAACAAAATCTTAATAAAAACTTTGTGAAATATTCACAACTAAAAAGAGCCAACCACAAGATATAGTGGTCGGCTCTTTTTGTATGCCACAATATCTTCCCTCCACCATGTCAAAAGCCTGTAAAATCAAGGTTTCGTCAGCGATTTCACCCTAAATTTCCCTTGCAAGTGACCGAAATAATAACTATAATGTGGTTAAAAGTGGTTGAGAGTGGTAAAAAAGTGTCACAAAGTGGTGGAACAGGTAAAGCCTATGTTCATGGGAGAATACAATCACACAATTGACCCCAAGGGCAGGGTGATAGTACCGGCCAAGTTCAGGGAAGCGTTAGGCGATGAATTCGTAGTGACCAAGGGACTTGACGGATGCCTGTTCGTATATGACAAGACGGAATGGACGGCATTCGAGGAGAAGCTTAAGACACTTCCCATCACCAATAAGGACGCAAGAAGCTTCGTGAGATTCTTCTTGGCCGGAGCCACGACGGTTGAGGTGGATAAGCAGGGCAGGATATTACTTCCGGCGGTCTTAAGAGAATTCGCAGAGCTTGTTAAGGATGTAGTGCTCATAGGTGTAGCAAGCCGCGTCGAGATATGGAGTAAGGATCGTTGGGACGGAACAGCCAACTTCGATGACATGGAAGATATCGCTGAACACATGGCGGAATTGGGACTTAGTATCTGATGAGTTTTGAACACATACCGGTATTACTGAATGAGGTCATTGAAGGACTTGATATACGCCCTGACGGAATATATGCCGACGGAACACTTGGAGGAGCAGGGCATTCCTCGGAGATACTTAAGAGGTTATCTGATAAGGGAAGACTGATAGGTATAGATCAGGATGAGGAAGCCATTAATGCAGCCACGGATAAGATAGGTCGTGATGACAGGGTAAGCATAGTAAGAGCCAATTACAGCGAGATGCCCGATATTTTACACAGGATGAATATAGAAGCGGTGGACGGAATACTCCTTGATATCGGAGTATCTTCACACCAGTTAGATACGCCCGACAGAGGGTTCTCCTATAAATCCGATGCGCCTCTGGACATGCGAATGGATAGGAGGAGGCGCATCAGCGCGGCGGACATAGTCAATACATATGAGGAGAAGGAGCTTTTTAGGATAATAAAGGATTACGGTGAAGAGAAGTTCGCACGCAATATCGCCAGGCATATAGTGGAAGCAAGAGCAGATAAGCCGATTGGGACCACATATGAACTTAACGAGATAATCAAAGCCTCGATACCGGCAAGGATGCGGCAGGACGGACATCCGTCGAAGAGAACGTATCAGGCCATAAGGATAGAGTGTAACGGTGAACTGGAAGTGCTTGAGGATTCCATAGACAGGATGATAGACGTGCTTAAGCCGGGCGGAAGGCTGGCAATAATCACTTTCCACTCATTGGAGGACAGGATAGTCAAGAATGCATTTAAGACAGCCGAGAATCCGTGCACATGCCCACCGGACTTTCCCAAGTGTGTGTGCGGCAAGGTAAGCAAGGGAAGGGTAGTAAGCAGAAAGCCGATAACGGCCACAGAAGAAGAACTGGCAGCAAACAGCAGAAGCAAGAGCGCAAAGCTAAGAGTTTTTGAAAAAGCAGTATCTTAGTCAAGGATGACTGAGAGTAAGGACAAGGAAGTCGGATGCAGGAGGCATCCGAGAGGGGCGTCAAAGTGAGTAGTTACAGAGCAGGAAGAAGAGACAATTACAGAATAACGGTCAATACCGGAAGAAACAGCTATTACGTAGAGGGCAATACCGTGCGCAGCACCGACCCCGGCAGAAGGGAAGAGGTACATATAAAGCGTGTCAACCATGCTGCAAGGCGCAATCGTGACAGAGCCAGACACATGAATGCAGGGTATGTGCTTTTCCTGTCGATAGCTGTTTGCATTACGGCGATAACTCTGCTAGGATATATTGAGAAGCAGAGTGAGCTTACCATAAGTGCCAAGAGAGTTACGGCGCTTGAGAAGGAGCTTAACGACTTAAGACTTACCAATGACGAGAATCTTGCACGTATCAACGCATCCGTGAACCTTGAGAGTATCAAGAAGATCGCAGTGGAAGAGCTCGGTATGACATATGCGAAGGAAGGTCAGGTAGTTGTTGTGGGAAGCGAGGGAAGTGATTATGTAAGGCAACTGCGTGAGCTGCAATGAGTTATTATTCCTATGAACAGAACTGACAGACCATTTAATAAGAAGATGCAGGAGAAGCTGGTGGTACTATTCCTATTGGTACTGCTGGCTTTTGTCGGGTTGAGCATAAAGCTTATATCCATAACAAGGGATAACGGAGAGAGGTATAAGAAGCAGGTGCTCAGCCAACAACAGTACGAGAGTACCACCATTCCCTTCAAAAGAGGAGACATCTTAGATTCCAAGGGCAATAAGTTAGCCACGAGTGAGAAGGTCTATAATCTTATCATAGACAGTAAGATGATGCTTCGTAAGGAAGAAAGCCTTAATGCCACAATGAGCGCATTGAATGAATGCTTCCCGGACTTTCCGGAGGCTGATGTCAGGAACTATATCGCTCAGAACCCGGCGAGTCAGTATTATGTGGCACTTAGACAGTTAAACTATGACGAGATATCGGATTTTGTGGATATACAGAATGACAGGACAGCCAACCCGGATGTGGCAGGAGTGTGGTTCGAGGAGGAATATAAGAGGATATATCCCAATAATACGCTTGCATGTGATGTCATAGGCTTTACGGGTAAGGATAACGTTGGCTCATACGGGCTTGAGCAGTTCTACAACGATACGCTTAATGGCACCAACGGACGAGAATACGGGTACTTAAGCGAGGGAGAG
>CAJONG010000123.1 GCA_905235845.1 uncultured Lachnospiraceae bacterium | reverse complement strand
TGGAAGTATAGAAGGACTGTGTCGCCTCAACCTTCTCCTTGCTTCCGTCCGCATACGTGATATAGTCAGTCAGGGCATATTCCCTCGGTCCTGTGTAGATATCCGAGTAGCCCCACATGACTCTGCATGGTCTGTCCATGGCAAACTGCACTTCCACCTCTCTCCATTCATAGCCCTCAAGATAAGGATGCCCGCCATCTGAAGGGTATTTTTTATATGAGAGCACAGTTACATTGCCGTCTGCTATATTATCGTCATATCCGGTTATGGTGTGATAGTCCTGCTTTGCTCCCTGATACAGCATATAACTGAATGCGGATACATCCGGTATATACGAAGGCAACGCCTGGCCTTCGGTAGCTCCGCATATTGCGCAGGTCCTCGGCATATTATAGGTCGCATCCACCCATCTGTGAGGCGCAAGACCTCCTTCCGTGATGCCGCATACCGAACAATGCCTAGGAGTCACACATGTAGCCTCTATCCATGTATGCTCTGCAGGTTCTCCTTCCACCGCCCCGCATACCGAACAGGTCATCGGAGACTGACAGGTCGCCCTAAGCCAAGTATGACCAAGCGCTTCTCCCTCCGTGGCTCCGCATCTTGCGCAGGTTCTCGGCATGATACATGTGGCAGGCTGCCAGTCATGACCAAGGGGTGAACCCTTAGTCTCTCCTCCTAAAAGGCATATCTCCGGCTCCTCACATGTCGCCGGCTTCCATTCATGCTCCAGATGGAAAGTACATCCGGATAACATGCCTGTCATAAGCAGGATCATCACAAGAGCCATAAGCCTGTGAGCATGCCCATTATTCATCCTGACACTTATTATTGAATTCATTCCTCCAACAGCTCTCTGTCGTTTCATTGATCTTATACCAACCTGTCTTTAATGCTATAGCAATCTTTATTATCAATAATCCATACCGGACTATATCCTTTTCTTTATGAACTCTATGAACTCGTCTTCCGGAAGCGGCTTACAGAAATAAAAGCCCTGTATCAGTTCACATCCCTGCAGAAGATCCGTATTGACCTTAATAAGCCTCTCAGCTACCTCTTCCGTCTCAACTCCCTCTACCAATACTTCCTTACCCATCTCCCGTAGCATAGCTATGGTATCACGGATCACGATCCACATCTTAGGATTATCTATCTCATCCACGAAGCTCTTATCAAGCTTGACCTGATCCACGGGAAGTGTCGTAACTCTTCTGATATTGGAATAGCCCGTACCGTAATCATCCAGTGCGAACCTTATACCCTCATCATGAAGTCTGTGAACGTTGGAATCCACTATGGCAGGGTTGATATTGGCGGCTGTCTCCGTGATCTCTAAGCTCACTCTTGTGGCATCTATGCCCTTGGTCGCTATCATATGCAGGATCTTATCCACCAGATCCACCTCGATGCACTGTGCAGCCGAGAGATTGATCTCAATATACTTAAGACCAAGCTCATCAAGATCATTCCTTGCAATAAAGTCGAATACCGCATCAAGCACATGATCACCTATCTCATGTATGGCTCCGCTGCTTTCCGCCATCGGTATGAATACCCCCGGAGGAATGAATCCGAATCTGTCATCCTTAAGCCTTAAAAGCGCCTCCGCACTGACGAATCTGTCCTCGGTCGTAGAGTATATAGGCTGATAATACATCTCAAAGCTACGGTTATCCAATGCCCTCGCCAGAATATCATCCATTTCGTTACGGATCATAAAATCCCTGTCATTCCTATGCTCTGCATACAGTACCACATCATTAGTCTTCCCAAGTGTCTCATGGAAGGTCGTGGCAAGTGTGAATATCGTTGAGAAATCCTCCACATCCTCGGGACATCTGACTACACATATCCTGGCATCCGGGAGAACACTGAACTCATCCACCTCCATGGGCTTAGCCATGTATTCCTTAACCTCTTCGGCTATGGGTATCGCATTATTGATATCATAGTCATCCGACAGATAAGCGTATGTGCCGTTATCCAGATAGAATACATCCACAGGATAATTGTGTCTGTAGGCAATGGAAGACAGAGCGGACGTCTGGGTACGCAGATAAGCATTGTATCTGCTCTGACCCAGATAAAGTCTTATATTGTTATGGTTGGCGATCTTGATAAATATTATCGTGATCGGCTTATGCATATTGAATATGGCATTGATACGATCGATACTCGTAGTATACTTCATAGCTCCCGTTACCGGGTCGAGCTGATACTCATGCCTCTGCAATACTATCATGAAGAAGAGCACCGCTACGGCTATGCTCAACATCTCCACCAGTACCTCCGGCCATATGACCTGTATGATGATAGCGGAAAAGATGATCGGATACAGTAAGATAAGAGTGCTCGCCTTGTCATGTCTGACGATAGCCTTGTATCTGATGATTATCCATAATCCCCACAGTCCGAAGAACGCTGCCACCAGATAAAATACTATGATAAAAGGTCCCCTGACATACTTAAGGTCTTCTGTTAGCCTGAACATTATATGAGTAAAGGGATTTATCAAAAGCAATACGATGTCAAAGCCTACAAGTCCCCACCACAGATATACTGCCTTCCTGTTCTGCTTATATATATGCCATATATCGGCCGTAGCATATATATACAGCGTGTACACGGGGAACATCAGGTTATGTGTCAGAAAATATATATAATTGGCACCATATGCAAGCGATAACCCCACATCGGCAGCCTCATAATAGTTCTCTATATAAGCTGCCATGAAATCGCTTATGGTGGCAAGCGCAGCCAGCTCCATCAATATAAGGAGTATGGTATTGGCTCTGTCACGCATCTGCTTCTTAAGGAGCATGGATGATATGAAGATGACAAGTATTATGAATGCGCATATATCAAAAATAATTATGTTATTCATGCTTCTCCCCTTCCATCCTTCGTATGAACCTTATAAACTCCCTCTCAGGCAGGGGCTTGGAAAAATAGAAGCCCTGTATGTAATCACATCCAAGCATGGAGAACCTGTCAAAGGCTTCCTTCTGTTCAATTCCCTCCACAAGGATCTTCTTATCCATATTCTTAAGCATCGACACGGTATTCCTGATGACTATACCCATTGTCTCGTTGTTCATATCATCCACAAGGCACTTGTCAAGCTTGACTATATCAAGAGGAAGCGTGACAACCCTCTTGATATTGGAATATCCCGTACCGTAATCGTCTAATGAGAAAGAGAATCCCATATCCGAGAGCACCGCTATATTGTGATCGGTAACCGCCGGATCATAGTCCGCCGCCGTCTCGGTGATCTCAAGATTGAGCTTAGAAGGGGTGATCCCGTATTTTTTCATGGCTGCCCTGAATTTATCCGGCAGGTCTGCTTCTATACACTGGGCAACCGACAGATTGATCTCTATATAATCCAGATTAAGCTCCTTATACGCATCGCTTGATATGAAGCGACATACCTCGTCTATCACATAGTCACCGATCTGATGAATAGCACCTGTTACTTCCGCAACCGGAATGAAAAAAGCCGGCGATACGAAGCCGTATTCCTCATCTATGAGTCTTATGAGCGCCTCGGCGGAAGTGAATCTCTTCTCCCTGATAGAATATATCGGCTGATAATACATCTGGAAATTATGGCCGCTTATACCTCTCGCGATGATGGTGTTCATGTCATTACGCATCTTGAATTCCTTGGACTCGGATACGTCAGCCAGGATCACAAGATTATCATCCTCGGGAACTCTGAATTCCAGTGAATTGACAAAATCAATAAAAGCATCCTCATTGCTTATATCACTGGGACAATTGATAAGGCATACTCTGGAATCAAGCTTAACCTCCATGATATCCAGTTTGATCGGCGATCTGACATAATCTGTGAGCATCCTTCCGAAATTGTATATCATATTATACTTTGTATATGGTGCGATGACTGCGTATGTGCCCTTATCCAGATAATAAAGCTCCGCCTTGGAACCCGTAAGGGAATTGATCTGCTTAAGCTTATCCGCAAGCTTACGCGTAAGCTTGGTATAAAGCTCATATCCGATACTCTCCCTTAGAACCGCGTGATTGGTGTATTTAAAGAGGATCACCGCAACAGGTCTTCCTGCTAAAAGTGTCTTCCTGACATCCATTAAGAATCCTGCGCTTGTAGATATACCCACCACACTGTCCATATACTCCTCAGGCTTATGGACGCCCACAGCAACAAGTATACTCAGTATGGTAGTTCCGAATATCTCTATACGGAAGCCCGGAAGCAGCATCTGAACATATACGGCTATGGCATTGACAGCCTGAAATCCCGACAGGATGAGCATCTCACGTATCCCGATAAGCTTCCTGTTGCAGATGATGACAGCGATGCTAAGAGCGATGTAATAGAAGGCGATGATGTACAGGACATACAACGAACCCCCTCTGTGATACACACAGTCCTCATCTATATAGAATACACCACAGGTGTAGGGATTGGCCACTATGATAAGCATATCTATTATAAAAGGGATAAGGATCAAAAGCGTAAGAGGATTAAAGCCTCTTAACCTGTGCCATATTCCCATATAAGATGTCAGGAAAAGAATATACAATGGTAGTGTACTGTTCCTTATGAAGAAATAGAGATAATTAAGGATATACTTAGCCGATACATTGAATGTGAACACCTCAAGCACATCAACAACAGCCGTGAATAAAACAGCACACACCAATAAAAGGAAGAGTGTATTGGTACGACCTCTTGAAACCCTTCTTAGCATCAACGCAGTAATAAGCGTCAGTAATAATATGATCGATGAATACTCAAAATACAGGTTATATTCCATGCCTGCCTCTTAGTTAACCCTATCCCCGCCCATACATATGGGCATAAAAATACGAATTTATTATATCAGTAAAACGGTTTTTTTAACAGTAAATTATTTACAATTAAAAAATCGCTCGATCGAGCGATTTAATAAAAGCAATGCTCCGAACCGGACTTGAACCGGTACGGTGTC
>CAJONG010000122.1 GCA_905235845.1 uncultured Lachnospiraceae bacterium | reverse complement strand
GTCCGTCCGTCCGGACAGTTTTACATACACAGCCAAGACATGCTCCCACTCCACAGGCCATGCGCTCCTCTAAGGATATATATCCGGGAATATCCGACCTCTCACAGTAAGCCTTGATCCCTCGCAGCATAGGCATCGGACCGCAGGCATAAATTATATCAGGATATAACTTATAGTGTTCCAATGCACCTATGACATTGCCGCCGTATCCCACGCTTCCATCATCCGTGGCAACATATATATCCGCATACTTTTCAAGCTCTTTATCCAGAAAAAGAGAGTTATTCCTGTACCCTATCACGGCAGATATCTTTTGTTCGGGTTTATGGCGTTCAGACAGAGCCTTGGCAAGCTCAAGCATGGGTGGTATCCCTATACCTCCTGCCATAAGCGTCACATTCTTCTTATTATCGGAAGTGCTTAAGTCATATCCGTTGCCCAGTATACCAAGTATATCTATGCCCTCATCCTTCTTCATACCTGATATGGCATCCGTTCCTTCGCCTGCAACCCTGTATACGAGCCTAAGTTCCCCGGCTTTTTTATCACACTCACATATACTTATCGGTCTCGGAAGAAGCTTTGACCGGTCTTTAGTATACACACCTATGAATTGCCCCGGGATCACTTCGCCTGCGAGTTCGGTCTTCATCCGCATACTGTATATCCCCGGAGATATCTCTTCGTTACTTATGATAACTGCCGTTGTCTTTTTCTTCATATCCTGTCCTTTCGATCCTTTCCCACTCTTTCCCATTCTTCCTTCGTCGCATTTTACTTCACACATGCTGCATCAGTTTCAAAATGTCTGGACAATTGCCGGAAATCTAATTTTACGCCATATGTCACTATCTTTGTTTAATTTACATAATTTCATTTACATAAATTGACAGATTTTATACACAATTGCAAGTTATGTTTACTTATTTTTGCTCATTTTTTCTTCCCGTACGCCTACCTGACCCTTCTATCCTCCATGTTGTCATAGACAAATTTTCCGCTAGATATAGTTCCAACAACATCACCTGTAATTCTTGTGTTTACGAGGGGTGAATTAAAGGATTTCGACCGTGATTCATTAAAATAATGTATCTTATTTGGGTCAAAAACAGCCAAATCCGCCATTCTGTAAATTGCAAGTTGTCCTGCATCAATTTTATATAATCTTGCAGGATTCAGAGATAACTTGCAAAATAATTGCAGTAACGATAGTTTTTTTGTGACAACAAGTGCATTATATGATACAGCCAGGGAGGTTTCCAGCCCAATAATACCACTTGGTGCTTTATCAATCGGCTGATTTTTCTCATGGGAAGCATGCGGAGCATGGTCCGTTGCTATACATTCTATGGTTCCATCCACAAGACCTTGTATGATCGCATCCCTGTCATCAGGTGTCCTCAGGGGTGGATTCATCTTGGCGTTCGTTCCATAACGTATGATATCGTCCTCGGTCATTGTTATGTGATGGGGAGTGGCTTCGGCATGAATTATGTCATCCATTCCCTCAGCCTTTGCCTGCCTTATCAGTTCCACTGCTTCCGCAGTACTTATATGCTGTATGTTGATATTGGCTCCTGTCTCCTTCGCAAGTCGAATATCTCTTTCAACCATTGATATCTCAGCCATTCTGTCGCTTCCGGCAAGCCCATAATGATCGCCGGCTTTTCCCCTGTTGATACCGTTATTGACTATGAATCGCGGATCCTCCTCGTGAAATGACAGGATGACCCCACATTCAGCCGCCTTCTTCATAGCTTTATAAGCCATCTCTTCCGACAGAAGCGGAATGCCGTCATCCGTGAAGACTACGGCACCGGCATCCTTAAGTGCTGCCATATCGGTCAGCTCCTCACCCTTAAGGTTCTTAGTCACCGTAGCCGCACTATACACGTGTATTCCGGTTCCGGCACCCTTTTTAAGCACATAAGAGAGGGTGTCGATATTATCTATGGCCGGATTGGTATTGGCCATCATTATGACACTTGTCACCCCTCCTCTTGCCGCTGCCTCGGCTCCTGTTATTATATCTTCCTTATGGGTAAAGCCGGGGTCTCTGAAGTGAACATGTGCATCCACAAGCCCCGGACCGATTATCAGATCGCTGCAATCATACAGCTTATCGATGTGATCATCCTCTATGTACTCATCCATCGAATCCGCACTATCCCTTATATCTCTTATCCTATCGCCTTCGATGAATATATCCTTTATCGCCTGCATCTCAGATGCCGGATCCACACACAATCCACCCTTAAGAACTATCATTGGCCCCTATTCCTTCCCTTCCTTAAGCTGCACCTCAGCTACATGCTTTTCATACTTCTCCATTACGGCCTCCCTGGCTCTCTCCGGTATGGTCTTCAATTCCTCTCTCGTAAGTCCCTCTGTCTTAATCGGCTCACTAAAAGCAAGCACCACCTTAGCCTTCTTAATAAAAGGCTTGTGATCCTCGAAGATCGCCGCCGAGCCTATCACCGTAAAGGGTATCACATCACAACCGCTCTTCTCTGCGATCTTAAAGCTCCCTCCCTTAAATGGCAGGAATGTTCCTTCCACCTTATTGCGCGTTCCCTCGGGGAATATAGCCATACACATGCCGCTCTTGACCATCTCCACGGCCGTAAGTATGGTCTTAAGCCCCTGTTTTATATCATCCCTGTCTAAGAACAGACATCCTATATTCTTCATCCATATATTGAATATGGGGAATTTGCCCATCTCCTTCTTGGATATTATACCTGTGGGTATCTTAGTATTGGTGTACAGGATGAGTATATCGAATATACTGCGATGATTACCCACAAAAAGCACGCTCCGGTCATCCGGAACATTCTCCTTACCATATACCTTAAGCTTTGTCCCGCATATAAAAAGGATCAGCTTAAAAGCCCACTTTATCATGGCCTGCGAGGCACGATCCTTCGCGCCCCTGTTAAATCTGCCTATGATCCAAAGCGCCAAAAGCACCGGCAAGGTAAGTATAAGAAAAAGAACAGCTGTTATTCCCGCAATAATGATTCGAATCATATCATTCTCCGTTTCCCAATATAAAAATCATCTTCGATAATTGCACTATATCCTCAGATATGGGCGTATGACCCTCTCTTATGGGAGACAGGTAGTAATTGACCCTACCCCTGTTAAGTCCGAACAGATAATGCAGATAATTGCCCTGCACTATGGCATATTCACGCCCTGAGAGCACATAGCTTACAAGTCCTAATGTCATCATATTATGCAGAACCTCATCTTCATCAAGCTCCTCTATATCCGCCTGTACATAGAAGGTCTGCCTTGTGGCCGATTCCGAGATTCCCGCAGCTTTGTTCCTGTAATACTGCATAAGCGACTGACATCTCACATAATCCGTCTTATATGCGGAGCTGAGATAAGCCACATCCGCAAGCATCGTATAGTCGTGCTCGGATATGTTCTTATCCTCTTCATCTATATTGTCATACAGAACAATGGCATTCCTGTACTTGAACTGCCCTGTCGTGCGATACATCTCAACGGCTGCATAGTACATCGAATCCGCATATATGTCCTCTCTGTATCTCTCTACATAATTATATGCCTTACCTGCGGCTCTTAATACCTCTGCCGTGAATGCCGGATCTTCGTCCCTGTAGTTATAGCAATACTGTGCCAGAACTCCGGCGAATTCTGCGGTGGCCGACAGTGATATCATTTCATCCGTACTTATGGTAGCCTCCACCGGGTTCTTAAGCTCCTCGCTTATGGTATTAAGGGTATCCTCATCCTGAAGCTCGTTATATATAACTCCGAGTCTGGGATGCTGCTGTGCAAGCAGTACTTCGATCCCCGCCTTGATAAATGAATCATCGCTGTATTCCTCACCGAATATCTCTTTAGTGAGCATAAGATTGGCCAATGTATAGATAAGGGTATCGGATCTGACATATTGTGCATCCTCTATCTTACGGTAACACTCCTCAAATAACGTTGAATAACTATCGTTATTGACAGAGAATTCATTCGAGTATCCGACGTTCTCCTGATATATCCTGTATATTCCCGTCTTGGTAAATTCGGTGAAGTCACCTACATACAGCGACCTGTCATCCTTATTCTCGTGCTCATCCGAAGATAACCTGCGAAGCTTTCCCTTATATACCGGCTCATCATCCCGTATATCGATCACCTCGAATTCCTTCGCAATATCCTTTCCTTCAATATATATGACCTTCTTACCCGACTGGGAATAACCCATCGAATCCGTGATCACCGCCGGTATCTGAGGGACATACTCATACGAAAAATCCGATACAAATCCCAGAGTCGCTATATCAGCGACAGATTCGACCGTATTGCGGTTCACATATGACATTATGGTATCCACCGGCTCACAGCCTGTCAGCATCGTAGTGCAGGCTGCAAGCAAAGCGGCGGCAATTGCTGTTCTGCGCATGTTAATCTACCATCCCGAGCACTCTTCACTTGGTTTTTGTCACCCTTACTAATTATACAGTCAAGAACCAAAATATGAAAGCGTAAGTATTCATAATATTCCCTCTCTATCCGATATAATTATTAACAATATTAACCCAGGAAAGGAGATAGTATTTGAAGATCAATTCCTATCAAATAGGAATGGATTCCGCAGGAATGTATAATTCCTCGCAGACAAGGAAGTTTTCTCTAAGCTACACAAAGGAGGGTATGGACACATCCTTCATGGAGCGGTTCGACAGTATGAATACCGATATGACGGGACGCATACGGGAGGTCAAACAGGGTGATGACTTAAAAAGCATCGACCAGGTAAGGGATCGCTTCGTCCTGTATCTATGGCGCATGTTCTTCGGTCAGTCCAAGTCAGATGAATTGGCAGACAGATTGGGCATACAGAGAACTGAGCCGTTATCATCTTACGGACGGTCTGTCGGAACAGGCCGGACATTCTCGGTCATAAGACTTGAGGGTGTCGAAGAAGTCTATTTTACAGAATCCCAGGAACTCAGTTTTTCATCAGCAGGCAGCGTGACTACCGCAGACGG
>CAJONG010000121.1 GCA_905235845.1 uncultured Lachnospiraceae bacterium | reverse complement strand
GTACATATGCCTCATCATCATCGTCATCAGCAGCAATACTGTCTGTTGATGAGTCATCCGATGAACCCGGCACATTCTGATCCTCCTCCTGTGCCGACACTGCGACAGCCTTAACCATGAGAACTATATTGCCGCTTATCCCATTCAGTATGATATAGCCGTGTTCACTGCTGTAATATAATCCGCCGCTTAAGTATGACGGCCTATCTACACTGTATTCGGATATCTCATATCCATCCTCCGGCTGTATGTATATGTATACTGTTCCGCCGGGTTCCGTCGTCTGTGTCGTATCTCCGCTATATATCACATGCTCGGATGCTTCCTTATCCACACGTATATTCCATACTCCTCTCGGTATGAAGAAATCCGCATAATCAGAGGCGAAGTAGAAATAGTATGTATTGTCTGATTTATAGACCTTTTCGCCGGCTCTAAGTATATGCTGCCCCGCGCTTAAGCCTGTGAACTCGCCGTTTACCGGACTTTTCCATTCACCTTCGCCTTTTACTATCGCACCCTGATGCACCACGCCGGTCCATATCTCATAATTATCCGGTACACCTATGACCTTACCGTCATTCTCCCCGGGTTTCGTACCTATTATCTGATAGGTATAGAGTTCGAGATCGGACTTAAGCTGCAGTTCAAGATGAACCTTTGTACGTGCGGTTATACCGGTATAGTCTCCGTCAAGTGCGAACACCGGCGTATAATCCGCAGTTATCTCCCCGTTCTCCCTGTTGATGGAGAAGCTGTGTGTGAATTCCGCTATTCCGCTCTCATCTGTATTCCTGTATAGATATGTGGATACCTCCGACTCATCACTTTTAAATGCTACCCTAGACTTTGGTACGGGATTGCCGTTCCTGTCTGTCACCTTCACACTTATCTCAGCCTGTATCGACGGATTCTCCTCACTGTATATCCCGTTATTGTTGAATTCAACGCTCTCTACCTCTATCGCAGCAGCCGTCTGCTTCTCCACAGAGCTGGCTCTGACGGTGATATTGCCTGTGATATTCTCTATGAAAAGCTCGCCTGTTGATGAATTGTATGTATGTTTCGATATATTCCCTGCAGGCTCTATGGCTATGCTGTCCGCATCTATATAGTGCGTGTCCTCATTCACGGGCTTGATATAGAGGCTTAAGTCGGCATTCTTCTCAACCTCGACCTCACTCCTTACGAATTTTACGTTCGCATCTCCCGATGTGCTGACGATATATTTCTCTTCGGGTATCACACCCCCGCCGGAAACCGTGACCTTCTTCGCCGATGACCTGATATAATAGGTATCACCGTCCTGATATGCGGGAGAGAATACATAATAATCTCCCGGCGCAAGTCCCGAGATCGTATCTCCGTCCACTATTACCTCAGCATTATTAGTACCAGATGGATAATATCCAATCTTACTAAGACCCGCTACCCTGATCACTCCTGTATTCAGAGCATCTGCGGATGCCGTAACTTCTACCGCAGACTCATTGATGGTCGGCTTGATCGCTGTGATCACTGTATGATCGCTCTCCGCTATCTCATTACCGTCTGAGTCGACAAGCTTGGCGTATATGTTATATTTCTTCCCGTTTGATATATTGATCTTTTTAGTAAAGGTATTATCCTCTGATGTAAGGAGCGTCTTATTAGGACTTGAAGAACTGCTATATATCCATATTACGTAATTACGGGTTATATTCTTCGGAACATCACCGTCCGCAGTATATATAGCCGTCTTCACCTCCACTTGGCTACCATCTGTACCTGTCGCACCGATTGAGGTTATCTCTATGGATACAGCCTTGCCGTCATCTGCTTCTACAGCCTTAGGAGCCTTGGCTAAGCTCTTGGCTCCCACAAGCCCTGTTAGCCTCTCCGGTATGTTCTCATCGAGTGCCTCAGCTTCCAAGGTGGCATCCTGTTCTTCTTCTGTGGCTTCCGTAGTCTCTTCCCCGGTCTCCTCTGTCTCTACTGTATCCTTTTCTTCTGAAGTCTCCTCTTCTTCCGTCGCGGTCTCTTCCTCCCCTGTGGTTTCCTTAGAATCGACTTCGTTCTCTTCTTCGGATAACAGAGCCTCATCCTGTGTTATTGCCGCGCCATCCGCATCGGTTGCCAGCACAGGCAACGCCGGATTAAGTACTAATATTGCCGACAGCGCACCTATCGCTATCCTCTTTATCAATCCTATTCTCTTCATTGAATTCTCCCTTCTCCTGTATATTCCTATATGAATAAGCTTATATCCGACTTTTCACCGGAGCCTAAGAATGTAGCGACTCCGCCGAGCTCGACTCCGTCTATCAGCTCTTCCTTGTGTATGCCCATGATATCCATAGACATCTGACAGGCTACGAGTCTCACACCGTGTGCTCTTGCATCCTCTATCAATTCTTCAAGTGATGATATACCCTTACTCTTCATGATAGCCCTGATCATCTTAGGACCGGCACCGAGCATATTCATCCTCGACAGCCCAAGCTTCTTAGATCCCCTCGGCAACATGATACCGAACATCTTCTCTATGAATGTCTTCTTCACTCTGACCTTCTTGGGTCTCCTTAGGATATTAAGTCCCCAGAATGTGAAGAACATGGTCACATTCCTTCCGAGTGCCGCAGCACCGTTAGCCAGTATGAAGGATGCTATCGTCTTATCAAGATCTCCGCTGAAGACTATGAAGGTCTTATCATTACCCGACTCTGTCACTATCGTACCGTCAGGCACAATGTCCGCCTTCTTATCCGGTGTCACCTGCTTAGTCCCACTCTTAATGATGACAGCCTCTATGATGCCGTTCTCCACCGTGAGCTTATCAAGTCTGTTGCCTGTACGCTCACACCATACGGCGATATCCGAGGCGAATGCATCTTCCGTAGCCTCCACTCTGACAGGTGTCCCATCCGGAAGCTCTCTTAGGGTATCGGCCACCTTCACTATCGGTCCGGGACACCTGAGATTCCTTGCATCTATATATATAGGTTCTGTTGATGCCTTACTCTCCGGTTCCCTCAGTTTCTTCTCATCGTAAGAACTGTCAGAACCGGAGGTTTCGGTATCTATATTCTCCCTTTTACTCTCATTACCAAGAAGCTTACGATAACTGTCATAGCCTCCCTCGATGTTATATGCTTCATATTCTCTGTCTGTGAGTATCTCAGCTATCTCTTCACTGAAGTTACCCGTTCTGCATATTACATACACAGGTCTGTCGGGTGCAACTTCCTTAAGCCTGCTGCCCACCTGAGAGAAAGGTATGTTGATCGCACCCTCTATCGGATGAATAAGCACTTCATCCGGCTCTCTTAAGTCAAGTACCGTTATCTTATCAGGTGAATCCTTAAGTACCTTGGCGAATTCCTCCGCACTTATATTTTTTACCTCTGTGTCAATATTTTCCTTACCCATGTCTCCACATCTCCTTATTATCAACCGAGTAGAGAAGATGTAATCGCACCCAACCCGTCTGTTACGCCGATCAGCTTTAGCTGACTCCTCCCTTCGGCCATGCGATAAAAAAGAACAGGCACCACTATGATACCTGTTCCCTAGCTGTCAATCTTTCCCTACAATAATAAATGTCTCAGGCAACACAATGAAATACAGAAAACCGTCTATCCTGCATGCAACAACAACTCATTGTGTATTCCGAATCACCTATGGTGTAGATTCCGTATCTCATACTGTCTCCTTTCTGCTCTGTATTCAAGCTAATTCCTAGTTATGTACTAGGTATTCTATGAATTATATTATACATATCCTTGATATATATGTCAATACCTTTTATACAATTATTTTCACATATTTTTGACATATCCGATATAGTGATATGCACATATAGGAAACGACAAAGTTCTTTTTACTTTGGCGTTTCCTGCGCCGGATTTTGGCTGCGTATGCAGCATATTTCCTTACAAAATCCGTGCGCATCCGCCGGAGGCCTTATAGTGAACGACAAATTATTTTTGTCGTTCACTATAAGTACATTGACTCAGAACACTAGATCACATAATACCATGCCTCATCCTGCTCGACAGTCCGCTTATCCAGACCCCCTGACTTGGCATTTTTGAATACCAGTTCCTGATTCTTCACACTTACTGTCGTATGTGGCGGCACGGACTTGGTGATGAATACATTACCGCCTATGACCGAGCCTTCTCCGATGACAGTCTCTCCTCCCAGTATCGAAGCACCGGAATATATGGTCACATTATCCTCTATCGTCGGATGCCTCTTGAGATTCTTAAGTATCTGACCTCCCTTGGTTGAGAGTGCTCCAAGCGTAACACCCTGATAGATCTTGACATGTTCGCCTATTACGGTGGATTCACCTATTACTATTCCGGTCCCGTGATCTATGAAGAAGTACTTGCCTATCTTCGCTCCGGGATGTATATCTATTCCCGTTACACTGTGAGCATATTCGGTCATAAGCCTCGGTATGAGCGGTACTCTTAACAGGTACAGCTCGTGTGCCAGCCTGTTGATTGTGGATGCTTTAAGACCCGGATAGGCTAATATTATCTCTTCCAGGTACCCTGCTGCCGGATCACCCTCATATGCCGCCTGCAGGTCTGTCTCCACATACTCACGTACGATCGGAAGTCTCTTGAAGAACTCCGATACGACCGTCTCCGCCTCCCTGTCAAGCTCACTCTCCGAGAAGCCTGAGTATGTGCCGTCATACGGAAGAGCCAGTCTTATCTGCTTATTCAGATGATATATGATATCTTCCACAAGTACGGACAGACTGTTCCTCGCGTTATATATCTTATAGAATTTGTCCCAATAATAACCCGGGAATACAATCCTTAAGAGCCTGTCCGATATCTGTATTACCTCCTGACGGCTCGGCTTGTCGAACAGATTGATATGATCTATCTTCCTGTCTTTCTCATAGTCATGCAATATCAGATCTACAATACCGCTTACTTCCTCGTTGATCATCTCTCCCATAAGCGACTCCTTCCTATGACAGTGCTCTCAGTGCTTTCACAAGCGTATCCACATCCTCCGGAGTATTGTACAGAGCCAGCGTAG
>CAJONG010000120.1 GCA_905235845.1 uncultured Lachnospiraceae bacterium | reverse complement strand
GATCTTCAGGAGGGTGCCACAATGATCGAACGCAAAAATCAGATCGGAGGTCCTAAAGCATGAGAAATAATGCTTCTGACAACGACAGATATAAGGATATAATCGACCTGCCGCACCATGTATCGGCTACACATCCGCATATGTCTGTGCACGACAGAGCCGCACAGTTTTCTCCGTTCGCCGCTCTTGTTGGATATGATGATGCCGTTGAAGATACGGCCATGCGAGCCTATGAGCAGGTCGTCGCCGATAATACCAACGAATCCTTCGAGGCTCCGATATGACGAAAGGTCATCCCTTTTTACCGAACACTCCCCTTATCTTATCCCACAGCTTCCTAAAAGCATCCGCTATTGATATGCATATCTCTTTTATCCGCTTGGGGATACTCTTTTTATCGCTTGTGGTCTTATTCCTTGCCGCAGGATTCAATTCCACATATCTGCTGTTAAGACTCTCCTGCAACGCCGTATTCTCTCCGATGAATACAAGTCTGTTGTCTTCATCCACATAAGAGGTCTTGGCATAATCATATGTGGCGATGGACATCCCTTTTCTCTTAAGCCTGTTATTGACACGCCTTCTGATGAAGGCATATGCACATGCAAAGCACGGAACTCCCAATAACATCCCCACGATTCCGAAGAATCCTCCGAAGACGGTGATCGCTACCACGATCCATAAGCTTGATACTCCGATGGAGTTGCCAAGGATAGTGGGACCTATTATATTGCCGTCCACCTGCTGCAGGATAACTATGAATATAAGGAATACTATACACTTCTTAGGATCAACTAAAAGTATGATGAATGCGCTCGGTATGGCACCAAGATATGGTCCGAAGAACGGTATGATATTGGTCACTCCCACTATCACACTGACAAGCACCGCAAACGGAACCTTAAGTAAGCTTAAGCCTATGAAGCATATGATACCTATGATTATTGAATCTATTATCTTACCGATCAAGAAGCCGCCAAAGGTCTTATCGATGAACCTCAGATCGGTCATAATGTCATTAGCCTTCTCTCTGTTAAAGATCGAGTATATTATCTTTTTGACAAGTCCGATATACTTCTCCTTGCCGGAAAGCAGATATATGGCCACAATTATGCCGATTATAAGATCAAGCAATGCTCCAACGGCGCTCATGACTCCGCTTGAGAGGGATTTTATCATATCCTTGACATTGGGAAGTATACTTTCGGTCAGGAAATCCTCCAACTCTGCCGAATACCTGTCGAAGTAGTACAGTACATCTTCATTGGCGAATATCTCATACCTGTCGGGTATGGAATTGATATAGTTGATGACATTGTCATAGTATGTCGGGAAGTTATTGATAAGTGTCTCAACCGATGATATGAGCTGCGGCAGGACAGTCCCGAAGAATGAATACAGAAGTAAAGCTGCTATCACGAAAGTGACCGTTATGGCTATTCCCCTGAAGCGCTTTTTCTCCTTAGTCCCCACAGACATGCCATGCTTAATGTATGTCTTCTCGATGCAGTCTCTTTCGAAGAACCGAACCAACGGATTAAGGATATAAGCTATCACAAGTCCGTCTATAATAGGCAGAAATACATGCACGATCCTTGACAGTCCGCCCTTGAAATCACTGAAATGAAATAAAAGGTATGCAGTCACGGAGCTTAATAAGATCACGATGAAGGCTGTCTGACCCCATTTGAAGTATTTGGTTTCGTATATTTTTTTGCCGCAACTTTTTTTATTTTTATTGCTCATTTTTTTAGTATATCATAATTTGTGGTATAATAGTAAAAATAATGAGAAGGTAATGACAGGATGAAGCTTCAGAAGCTGTACAGCTACGTAAGACGCGCTGTGGATGATTACAATATGATAGAAAATGGTGACCGCATTGCCATAGGTATATCCGGCGGTAAGGATTCCCTGACACTTTTGTATGCTCTTGAAGGCTTAAGGCACTTCTATCCTGCAAGCTTTGAGATAGTTGCCGTCACCATAGATCCCGGCTTTGATAATTTTAATCTGGATGCCGTACAGGCACTTTGCGATAAGCTTGGTGTGGAATACCACATCATTAAGACCGACATAGCCAAGATCGTCTTCGATGAAAGAAAAGAGAAAAATCCCTGTTCTCTGTGTTCTAAGATGCGAAAAGGGGCGATCAACGAGGCTATAAGCAGCTTAGGCTGCAATAAGGTGGCTTACGCACATCACAGGGATGATGTGGTAGAGACAATGCTTTTATCCCTTATGTATGAGGGACGCTTTCATTGCTTTGCTCCGGTCACCTTCCTTGACAGGATGCATGTGACCGTGATCCGTCCTTTGATATACGTTCACGAAGCGGATATTATAGGCTTCGTGAGAAGATATGATGTGCCTGTCGTTACAAGTCCCTGTCCCGCCGATGGCAATACCAAGAGGGAATATGCCCATAATCTACTAAAGGAACTTATTAAAGATAATCCCGGAGTCAAGAACCGTATGTTCACCGCCATAACCGAGAGTAACATCAATGGATGGAAAAAGGGCGAAGGCGCACATTATTAAATAAAGGTGAAGCATGAATAACAATAATCTTAATTATCATGATAAGCTTAACAGGGAGAATGTCGAAAAACTAAGAGGAATCCTTGATACTCTTCCGAAATTCTGCAAGGCTTATTTTCGCGGCATGAACGACACCATCTCATCCCGGACCAAGATCGCATATGCTTATGATCTCAGAGTCTTCTTCGAATACATCATGAAGAACAATTCATATTGCAGGGAATACAAGATGACCGAGCTTCCGATGGAAGTACTTGATATGATAGGCAGAGAGGATATTGAGGAATATCTGGAATATCTGTCATTATACAAGAACGGTGAGAATGAAGAGATCGTCAATGACGAAAGAGGTAAGAGCCGTAAGCTTGCATCCTTAAGAAGCTTCTATAACTACTACTTCAGGAATGAACTGATATCCACCAATCCGCCGGCGCTTGTCCCCATGCCCAAGCTTCATGAAAAAGAGATTATAAGGCTTGAACCGGACGAGGTGGCCGATCTTCTTGACAGAGTCGAAGCGGGAACCGACCTTACGAAAAAACAGCTTAATTATCATAATAAGACAGTTGTACGAGATACTGCTCTTCTCACTCTTTTACTCGGAACAGGTATAAGAGTATCCGAATGTGTGGGACTTGACATTGATGACATAGACTGGAAGAATGACAGGATCAAGGTACGACGCAAGGGCGGATATGAGGATGTAGTGTACTTCGGTAACGAAGTCCATGATGCCATGGCATCATATATGGAGGAGCGCAAGCGTATCATACCTGTCGATGGTCATGAAGATGCATTCTTCTTATCATTACAGAATAAGCGGATATCTGTACGTGCCGTGGAGAATCTTGTCAAAAAATACGCTTCTGCCGTGAGTCTTAAGAAGATAACTCCGCATAAGTTAAGAAGTACCTTCGGCACCAACCTCTATCAGGAGACCGGAGATATATACCTCGTAGCCGATGTTCTCGGACACAAGGATGTCAATACAACCAGAAAACACTATGCGGCAATGAAAGACGAACATAAGCGTCGAGCCGCCAGATCGATCAAACTAAGAGAAGATTAAGTGAAAATAAGCGAAAAATAAGTGAAGAATAAGAATCGGGCCTTTCGGCCCGATTCTTATTACACAAAATATATTATTAAAATTCATCGATATAATCTGAAAACTCCGAATACCTTGCCAAGTATCTGGCAATCATCCACGATTATGGGGTCCATGGTATCATTCTCAGGCTGGAGTCTGATATGATCCTTCTCCTTATAGAAGGTCTTGACCGTAGCGGAATCATCAACAAGTGCCACAACGGTATCTCCGTTATGGGCTGTATTGCAACACTGAACGAAAATCTGATCTCCCGAGAAAATACCTGCATTGATCATGGAGTCACCCTTCACCTTAAGTACGAAGCTTGGCTCCCCGCTTGGAACCATCTCAGCCGGAACCGGGAAGTAATTCGTGATATTCTGCTCCGCAAGTATAGGTTCACCGGCGGCTACGGTACCTATAACAGGTAAGGATGTCATCTCAGTGCGTACCATATTAAAGCTGTCGTCAGTGATCTCTATAGTCCTTGGCTTGGCCGGGTCTCTCTTAATATATCCCTTCTTCTCCAGAGTCTCAAGATGAGAGAATACACTCGAAGTCGACTTGAGGTTCACTGCCTCGCATATATCCCTTACGGTGGGCGGATATCCCTTAGTCAATATCTCATCCTTAATATAATCAAGTATCTGCTGCTGCTTAGCCGAAATAGTATTACCTGCCATATTACCTCCTTACAACAAAAAAACTTCTGATTTAATACTAACACATGTCCGATAAAAATGCAAACAAATATTCCAAAATTTTGTTCGTTTTTCAGAAAAAATGTTCGAAAAAAGTATTGACAGGCAAATAAATGTTCGATATAATGCAATTAAATCGAACGGTTGTTCCGAACATATTGTTCGATAGATTGAATTTTTTTACAGGGAGACGGTTATATATGAACAGAGGCTATGGGTCACATTACGGAAAGAGACGATATGTCAACAGAAGAAGACGCCAGATGATCTTCAGAAGGACAGCCACGATAGCTGCCATCATAATAAGTACGATTACCCTTATAGGTACATCAAGGATCATATCCCATGCCGAAGAGTCTGATGCTCCTCATTACTATAAGTATTATACATCCGTAACGGTTATGCCCGGCGATACTCTCCCCTCGATCGCCGCAGCATATGGGGACAATTACGATTCGGTAGAGGCGCATATATCCGAGATCATGTTCTCCAATCATCTGACAGACGAGGTTGTTTATCCCGGTACGAGCCTCATAGTCCCCTACTATTCCGTTGAATTTGTCGATTGATCCTCAGTTTTTGATAACGATACATGTATTAATATCGTCCTACATATTAATCCACCATGCCGAACACATTGTGCGAGGCTCGCGAGGCGAATTTCAGATTCGCCAGACAACACGATGTTGTCCGGTCTGTTTGCAAGTACACGGATGTACTTGCAGACCCTAG
>CAJONG010000119.1 GCA_905235845.1 uncultured Lachnospiraceae bacterium | reverse complement strand
GATAATCCCTCGCAAGACAATTATCATGGAAGAGATTGCTGCTTACTCTTGTACCCTGTGTCTGCCAGTCAAGCCATATACCCCTTACACAGTCATGTATATGATTATTCCTTATTATCACATCGATGGCCGCATGAAGCTTAATGCCGCCTATCTCCGCTCCTGCCAGATTCCTTTTATTATTGATATGGTGGATATGGTTATTCTCTATCAGTGAAAATACACAGCCCAAGTTCCCCACTATACCCGTTTGGCCACAGTCGTGGATGTCACAGTTTCGGACAATATGAGATCCTATGGTCTCCCTGCTCCAGCCGTCAAGCTGTGCTATGAAGGAACAGTCTCTCTGTGTCTGAGCTCCGTCCTTGTATTTTATCTTAGACCATTTATTATCATTATTCTGCTGCCTGTACTTACCGAGAGATATTCCTGAGCACTTGGACTCATATATCTCACAGTCTTCTATCACCCAGCCCTTAGACCAATGCGGTCCTATCATTCCCTCCTGCAAAGCCGTGGGAGGAGCCCACTGTGTAGCTGCCTGACGTACCGTAAAGCCTGACAATGTGATATAGTCCACGTGCTCGCTTACAGGCCAGAAGCAATGCGGTCTTACTGTCAGCTCGGTGTTCGCCTTATTGGGGTCAGTGCCTTGGAAATTGGCATATATCAGGGTGCTGTCACTTTTTTCATCCTGACATGTATACCAGGTATGAAGGGTATATTCCCTGTCCCACGAACCGTCATAGTATTCGGGTTTAAGTACCTTCTCAAGGCTGTCCTGTTCATAGAAAGATTTTCCGTCAAGGAATACATCGCCGGTATGAGCTTTACTACCCTGATCAAGCCAGTCACCCCACACAAGCGTCGTATACGGATTATGGTCTCCGAAATAAGAATTGTCTATCGTAAGCTTCCATACGTCACCGTCATAGTGCTCCCAGTTATTGAAAGGGTCTGCACCTGTTATTACGGCCTTTAGCGGCTTCTCACTCTTATATACTATCCTGTCGGATGCTGTCCCCGCATTGATAGGATTCACATCCTCCCTGTATATTCCGGGTGCAACTATGACCTCATCTCCCGGAAGAGCCGCTGCCGCTGCACTGTTAATCCTCTTATACGGATGCTCCTTACTTCCGTCACCACCTGTTACTGCGTTACAATCCACATAGATCTTCATTCTGCTTCCTCCTTAATGTATTTTTCTGCCGGAAACGGCAATTCATCCTCACAGACTCCCGGACCCTCATCCGATATCAGTTTAACTATTTCTTAAAGGTCTTGATCCTCTTACTGACATTCTCTTCAAGATTTCTGAAGAAAAACTGATAATCATATAAGTGATATGCTCCCTGTGGAAACATATCCAATTTCCCTGCTGCACGGCCATCCTATGGCATATACCGCTACAAGCCGTTCTTCAAGCTTCTTATCGCCAAAATATTCCTCAAGGAGTCTGTAGCACATATCCGCACCCTGAGAAAAGCCTGCAAGCACAATGGGTCTTCCCCCGTTTTCATTATCCAGATAATAGGCGAAGGCATCCGACACATCTCTATAAACCTCTTGCATATACTGCTCTCTCTCTGTCTCATCCAGTCCGTATACCTTCATCGCGCCTGTCTGTAATCCACCCCATCCTGCTGTAATGCAGACACTTCATCAGTCTGTTTGGTGAAAGACTTTGCCCCGCATCCCGCAAGCAGCAATGCTGCTGTCAGACACACCGTGACTAATACCGATATTTGCCGAACGTTCCTTTTTCCCATGATCATCTGCTCCGTTTTAAAAATTTTAATCTAAGATCTGTCCTGTAGAAATCCTTGGTCGAGCATCCTGCCCTGCCTCCTCCGGCGCAGGCACACGCACATGCACAGGCGCAGGCACATGAGCTGTGTACACAGGAGCTGTGATATGACGACCCTGATCCCGAGCTGCTGCTATGGGCACGAGGAATATTCACCACATGAACCTTCATGTAGGTATTGGGCAAGTCATTATACTTATATGTGCCCTCCCTGCTGTACTTTGCCGCATTCTTAGGACCGATATCCTTGGCTTCAACTATCTCCTTACTCTTAATGAAGCTGTGACCGCAGTAGGCACATTCATCCTTTCCTTCCTCCCTGACCGAACCACAGCTTGGACAGGAATCATAGTAGGTGATCTTGGTCCTTGTTATCTTCTTATCGGTATCGATACCGAAAGCCGCCTTCCCCAGATAGACAGCCCTGCTTATAAGCGCCACTACTCCGATGATTATAAGTACCGGTACACCTACCAGAATAGCCAGTACGATCAAGAAGAATATCAAGAATAATATGCCGAATAAGAAAGGATGCTCTGTGTCAAAGTTATCATTGTCTTCATCCTCATATTCTTCAGTCTTATTCACGGTCTTACTCATATCGAATCCATAAGCGTCATTGGGATAAGTGACCTTAATGGTGTACTTCTGCCCGGGTCGCATGCCGGTCTCATTAAAGAGCAGATAACCATCGACATTGTAGCAGTCAGGTTCCCAACTGTATGCCTTGTCCGCGCTCCAGCGGATCGTAAGCTCATCCACCTCTATATCGTCGAACCACCCCGGTGTGAAGGCATACACCGTATAGCCGTCTTCAAGCTTATTGACCTGATACAGATAGTCCTGTATGACACTGAACTCGAATGTGACTATATCCCCCGCATAGTAGGACTTATCCAGATCTATCCTTGCATATGACCCGGAGGATGACATATACCCTATCTTCTTGATATTGTCAGTCAGAGCCTTCATATCCGAATAGTGACTGTTGGGGATACCTACCTTGACCCATGTAAGCGGACCATCTGACGAAGAATCCAGAACCTCCCATTCGATATGATATATAAGTGTGACAGTTGCATCATCATTGACCGTTGCAGTTATCTCATAATCCCTTATCTCATCAAGTGCCTTGGCATGAGCTTCAGCCTTCATAAAACCTGACACCACTGTCAGCATTGTCGCCGCAAGCAGTATCCCTGTGAAAAATCTGAGCGCTTTTCTTATCGTCTTATTCATCTGGCACCACCCTTCTCTAACGGACACAATCCCGTCAGACCCGCCGAATAGTCCCGTCTTTCCTTACATCTGTCACTTTCCCATATGGTGGTCCAGTCATCCTTAAGCATATTGCCGAGGATATCATCAGACAGCCAGCTCTGGCAGGGTACCACATTACCGCCGGGAGTGATCGCCATATTGCTTAGGCAGGCACCGCATGTGGGAGTAGATATCCCAAGCTTATCGCATAATGAGGCATCCACCCAGCCCGGAGATGTAAAGCTTATCTCCATGTTATTCTCAAAGCAGTAATTGACCGCATCAGTCAAAATCTCGCTCATTTTTTCCTTATTAAGCTTAAGGCTGTCGGACTCTTCGCCCGTAGCATTGCCCGCAGGTATAAGGCCCGAACAGGTCACATATGTGACTCCGAGATCATGCAGGAATTCAAGTGTCTTCACATAATCTGCATTAAGTGTACATAACGGTGTATTGATGCTTGTACTGATACCGAGAGCCAGAGCATTCTTAATACCGCTTAGTGTACTGTCATACCCGTCTGCACCCACAAGCTTATTATGCACTTCCTTATCATGCGAATAGAATGTGATCTGAAGGCTGTCAAGAGATGCCGCCTTGAGCGCATGGCAGTATTCCTCGGTAAGCCTGATCCCATTGGTATTAAGCCTTGTCACGAACCACTGACCGTATTCTATGAGTTCTATAAGATCATCCCTCATGGTCGGGTCACCGCCCGTGAATGTGATCTGGGGTACACAGATCTCCTTAAGCTTATCTATTATACGCTTCCACTCATCCGTGGATATCTCCTGTTCACCCGAATGCTCCTGACCTGCGGCATAGCAATGCAGGCACTTAAGATTGCAGTGCCACTTTTCATCCCTTGTCATTGCGGATACCATAAGATCCATTCTGTGAGGCGCACGCATATACGGCGCATAGTCTCCTATGCTTATATAAGGTATCTCTTCCGTAAGAGGCTCTCTGTAAGCCACCTTCTTGAATATCTCCATTATATTCACTATATCATTGCGGATATACTTGGAGGGTAGGAAGGGATAGACCTTGCGCATGCGCTTGCAGGTATCCTTCATGATCTGCTCTGTCTCGGCATCGGTAACAGCACGTCCACTGTACTTATTGACCTCATCAATGAATTCGGATAAAAGTATCGTCCACGACACATCCACGGGAATTATATCCTGCCCGTTAATAATGGCTACCGATGATCCGATATCATCATCCGTTACCTTAGGCGGCACCAGATGTATCCTCACCACACCCGGCCCCTCCGGATTAAGCGTCGTATGCTTTACCTCATTGTAATTATTACGGGCGTATTCCATCACCCTCTTAGTAATCCTCATAATACTCCTTTATTTGTTATCCCTGAATTACACCAGCTCATACAATTATACTACAGTATCATCATCCCTGCATCCATGATAATATCTGTAGATTTTATGTATCTTTTACCGGACCGGACATATAGTGCACTCTGAACCACACAAATGTATGGCTGATTTAACAGGAATAAACAAGACATATATGGTACAATACCCATATGTACTTGATCACCGAATACTTTGACGAAACAAGAGATATTGATGTACTGAAACCGGGCTTTCGACAGTTCGGTAAGGAAAGCCCGGAGGATTTATGACATGAACATGAATACACTTAACATACTGGCAGACGCCATATCCGATGTTGGCTCATGGCACCGGTGGCGTACCGGGGATGACATGGTCCAGGTACAGTTTTGCGACATTATGCTTTATGATGAAAACACTTCGGAGAAAGAGCCGCATAGTACGGACGTTTTGGCGGTTCGTTTCAAAGGCAATGCCTTTGCGGTCTTTCTGGATAATTTGAATGAAGAGAACTGGCATGAACGTTTCCGTGATGAAGATTCTGTTATTTATCCTATTGACACATATGATATGGCTTTTGACGATATAAAAGAAGCTGAACGGCTTCTAAATGATTATAAACATAAAACAGTGATCAAAGATTTCGTCGGTTCAGAAACG
>CAJONG010000118.1 GCA_905235845.1 uncultured Lachnospiraceae bacterium | reverse complement strand
CCGGACACTCCTGACACACCAGATACACCAGATACACCGGATACACCCGACACTCCTGACACACCGGATACACCGGATACACCCGACACTCCTGACATACCGGATACGCCTGTGACTCCTCCGGTTGTACCGCCCACACCGCCTGTAGTGCCTCCGACACAGCCTACACCTCCGACGGTGCCTCCTACGACACCAGGTAATCCGCAGACGATTATCGAGATTGAGGAGCCTGAGGTTCCGCTTGCAGGACAGCTTGGCGTAAGACGTTCAAGAGGACAGGTGCTTGGAGCCAAGAGAGTGGTTGATCCTGTTAAGAGGAATAAGGGTCAGGTGCTTGGGGCTAAGAGAAGCCGTAATGAGGTTCTCGGTGCAAGAAGAACACCCGGAACGGCTGATGCTAACAGCTTAGCACAGTGGATATCAATGTTCGGTGCATCATCAGGTTCTCTTGCAGCATGGGCTCTTAGGAATAAGAAGCGTAAGAAGGATGAAGAATAGAATTTGAGTTCTTTTGCATGTGGTCAGTGAAAACGTTCCATAAGCGATATGATGAATAAGCAGTGAGCGATACAGAAGATCGGCCGTGATATGCTTCACGGTCGATTTTTCTTGCCACGTTTTTGCTATATTGATATAATAATACATATAAAAAACCACAATATGTAAGGAGAAAAACTATGAAGATGTTCTATGGTACAAGTGCTTCCGGCAAGGTGTCTGACGCACTTAATGGTGTAACATCACCTAAGCTTATCATCATGACCAGCCCTGCCGATCTTTTTGAAGATAATGTAGCTGAACTTGAGAAAGCCTTCCCCGGTGTGCCCAGTATCGGCTGCATAGCTATGGGATATGAGAATAAGGTTGAAGAGAAGGGTGCTACAGTTACAGTGTTTACCGAAGGGGTTACATGTGCTGCGGGTGCCTTGGAGAATGTATCCGTGACTCCGGCCAAGTGTATTGGCAGATTGCAGGATGATCTGAACCGCATTAAGCCCGGTAATGGCAATACTGCCATAATTGATTTCTGCTCCGGCAATGATGCGGGGGTGATGAATACGTTAAGCCTCCTGCTCAATAAGTACAAGCTGGAGCAAATGGGTGCAACAGGAGATGCAGGGAAGGTATCGGCTAACGGCAGGATATATGAGGATGGTATGGCATATGCCGTGATCAAGAATGAGACAGGTAAGGTCAAGGCATACAAGGAGAATATCTATACGCCTGTTGAGGGTGTGAGATTGCTCGCATCCAAGACCGATAAGGGCAGATATTATATAGGAGAGCTTAACGGACGTTCCGCCAAGCAGGTATATATGGAGCTTACGGGCTGCGATGAGAAGGGTATCGAGAATCAGACCTTCGTTAATCCTCTGGGTAAGATGATCGGTGAGGATATATGTATCGTATCTTTGAAGGGAGTTGAGGGTAACGGTATCACCTGTTACAGACAGGTCAATGATTCTGATATCCTTACTTTGCTTCAGATGAACGATCCCATGGTGATCGCCCAGAATACGATTGATACCATTAAGAGTGATTTTAACAGGGTATCCGGTATTTTCTCCGTTAACTGCGTATTCAGATATCTGGTGCTTCAGGAGAGAGGCGAGCTTAATAATTATCTTGGCAAAATCGCATCTCTTGGGACTTCGTGCGGTCTCGTAGGGTATGGCGAGCACTATAACGGACAGTTCGTCAATCAGACGATGACATGTGTGGTATTCGAATAGGAGGCGAGGGTATCAATGTTTGGCAGAAATAAGAATAAGGACAATTTAAACGTAACAACTGTAGTTGATAATGGTGAAAGCTCATCTTCCAGGGCAGATAATGCAGTTGCACTTACTTACATCGCCGATTCCATCAAGGCTTGTCAGAACAGCCTTGTGTATAATGAAGTTGACTCGCTCACAGAGCTTAAGGATATCACCGATACCTTTGCTGATATCATGAAAGGCAATGAAGAGCTCAAGAATGATATATATGAGTTCGGTGAGGTATTTGGTAAGGTCAGTGAGACGACATCAAGATTCGATGGAGTCAGGGATGATATAGAGAGAAGCGTTCGCATAGCTCAGGATAAGGTAGGAGAGCTTAAGGAGAGCTCCGCTGATGTAAGGGATACATTCAATCAGATGGAAGAGGGCTTCGAAAGCTTCAAGGGCTCTGTGGACGAGATAGCCGGATATATGAAGCAGATCGTGGGTATCGCATCCCAGACCAATCTGCTTGCTCTTAATGCGTCAATCGAGGCAGCCAGAGCGGGTGAGGCCGGTAAAGGCTTCGCTGTTGTTGCTGAAGAGGTTCGTAAGCTTGCCGATGAGATCAAGGTTCTGATAGATCAGGTTAATGCATCCATCAATAATGTGGGTGTGGAAAGCGATAAGCTCACCGAGAGCATGAGAGCATCGGTTGAGAGCCTTGACAGGAGTCTTGAGAATGTAGATGAAACTCAAGCCAAGTTCGATGAGATCATTACAAGCGCCAATAAATCCGGAGATGTTCAGAGTGAGATCGTAGGTGCTGCCAACGAAGCAGGTGAGAAGATTGAAGCTTTGGAGAAGAGGTTCGATCTGATCAATAGTGATTGCGACAGACTGCTTGGTCAGATAGGCAGAGTGAATGATCTTGGAACTACTAAGAGCGGAATATTTGAGAATATTGATAATCTTGTATCTCAGATAGCTCCCATTGCTTCGGAAAAATAAAAAAGAAGTACCAAAGTTTTATTATATATGTTATAATGACTCCAAGTGGAGGACGAGTATGAAAAAAAGATTACTTACAATCCTTGTGTCGGTATCAATAGTGGCAGCCCTTGTGGGTTGCGGCAGCGCTAATGTAGGCCTTCTTGATGAAGCGGCTGCTGTCAGAGAGTATGACCCTAATGATGACACAATCTACATCGTAGATCCTTTTGTTCCTCTTGCGGATTCGGCTAACTCGGCTCAGCTTCGCAGTATGGCTCAGTCAGCTTTATCGATCGTTAATACCAAGAGAGCTGCGGCAGGATTGTCAGAGCTTAAGTGGAGTATTGGGCTTGAGAACGCAGCCCAGATAAGAGCTAATGAGTGTGAGAAGAAGTTCTCACATACCAGACCTGACGGCAGTGATTACTGGACGGCAGATGGTAATCTTGTATATGGCGAGAATCTTGCCAAGGGTTATGACAATGCGGAGGATGTTGTTGATGCATGGGTAGCGTCTCCGACGCACAAGGCGAATCTTATGGACCCGGGATTTAAGTCATGTTCCATAGCTATCCATGAGAGTTCTGATGACATGCTTTGGGCTCAGGAATTCGGATATTGATCTGATGTAGATACTTTGATACGGAATGACCGAGGAAGCAATCCTTAACAGGGTTGCTTCCTCTTTTACTTAATGTAATTTTAAGTTTTTGATTCGAATTTCATTATGATCTTGTGATAATATGTAGTGTATGAAATATATAATCCTTTTTGTGAAAAAAACATTGCGATATCTGCTTAAGCCGCTTTCATTCATTCCGGCAATACTTATGATGTACTTTATATTCTACATGTCATCACAGCCCGGAGACGATTCGGCGGGCTTAAGCCTCGAAGTCAGCAAGCTGTTAGCTTTCGGATATAATAAGTTCGCCGATAAGGGAATGTCGGAGTATGACCTTGTGGCTTTCATAATTATGATACATCCATATGTGCGTAAGGCGGCACACATTACAGAGTTTTTCCTGCTTGCCATATGCGTCGGCCTGCCGTTCTATGTCTACAGGGTGCGAGGCTTTGCCCTGATGTTCATAACCGGCATTATCTGTGTTGCATACGCAGCTTTGGATGAGTATCACCAGACCTTTGTGTCCGGCAGGGTGGGAGACTACCATGATGTGCTCATAGACTGTATCGGGGTCTTTTTCGGCGTCATAGTCGTAAGGGTGGTTGGCTTCGTCGGCCGCAAGACGATCTTCGCTCCATTGTCACTGGATAAATATGAGATCGGGGAGTGAGTGGGCTCTGAATCCTTGAAAATAAGATTTTATTATATAATTGATGAATAAAGTGGTCGGGCTTGACCACTTTATTTTGTGTTTGGTACTTGCAAAATCACCAATATATAGTAAAATAATGGTGTATGCGTATGTAAAAGGGTGTAGTATGCCTGCTTATGTTGCGTACTCTTAAGAAATAGCGGCAAAATGCCGATAAATGTAAAGGGAGTGTATACTCCTTGTCATGATGACATTAGTTTTGGAGCAAGTGCCTCCTTTGGATTTGTTGGCGGAAGCATAAATGCGACAAAGAAAAGATGTTTTTTTGAAAACTTTTTGTGAGGCATAAGTATCTATGTGTGAATTGGTAAAAACGAGCAATGGCGTAAGTGTTGCGGCAATTAAAAAAACATATATAGATAATATCATTGATAATGCAAATAGCTGCAAGGATCTTGATAAGATTATTTTGTTTGGATCATCTATTAGGACTAATTGTACGGAGGAATCTGATATAGATATTGCGGTATTCAGTAAAGTGGCTCAAGCAAAATTTCTTGCTTCTAAATCTTTCCGCGATTTCATGAAAAAAGTATATGTATATGATTTTGGTCAATCGTACGATGTTTTATTCTTTAAGTCTGACAGGGATTATAAAGAACCGATTTTTGATGAGGTTATGAAGGGGAGCGTTATATATGGCAACTAAAGTGCGAAGGAATAATTATCTTTCTATATTACAAATTAAGGCAGATATTCAAATTGTTGAGCAAATAATTAATGTTATTACTTCCGAGTCAGGTAATTCAAAATATCTAAGAGGGCAAGCGTGTTATCATATTCAACAAGCAGTTGAAAAAATGATTAAAATTCAAATATATTCAAACGCAGCAAAGATTGAATATCATAAGATATATGATCATAGTATCGACAAACTAATTGCCTATGGAGAAAGCCTTGGTATAGATATGTGTATTCCTTCTCCAATTAGAAATAGTGCATATAGAATAAGTGGATGGGAAGCTCATGGAAGATATGACGCTCATCTTGTGACTAAAATGACAACTATAGAGAAATTTTACAATATTGTTAAAGTATGGTATGACGAATTGTATTCGGATGGCTATAGATAAAGGATATGATTCTTTGATATATTTGATTGATTAATCATTTTGTTTGTAATAATCATGAGGAGCATTCCTGTAATTCATAAATAGCGCCAATTGAATTAAAAAGAACCTCAAGGTAAGATTGAGATGCATCTTGGCGGATGTAACAAATCAATC
>CAJONG010000117.1 GCA_905235845.1 uncultured Lachnospiraceae bacterium | reverse complement strand
AAGAGAAGCAGAAACAGCAGAAGTTCCTGTAGAAGAATCCGCTGTTAAGGAAGTCGCAGAAGAACAGATATGACAGGCAGGTAGGTTAAGATGTCCGTTACAGATACAGTCGGATGTATGCTCTGCCCCAGAGAGTGCGGCGCAGACAGAATTAATGATACAGGATACTGCCTTGTGGGCAGAGATCCGGTAGTCAGCAGAGCGGCACTTCATATGTGGGAGGAGCCGTGTATATCGGGAGAGAACGGATCAGGTGCGGTCTTTTTCGCCGGATGCAATATGGGATGCGTTTTTTGCCAGAATTACGATATAAGCAGAGGTAGGATCGGTAAGGCAATCACTGCAGACAGACTTACACAGATATATCATGAGCTTGAGGATAAGGGAGCGAATAATATCAATCTTGTGACTGCGGATATATTCCTTCCGGTGATAAGGCAGACGATCATACAGGCGAAGGCGGAGGGTGTCAGGATACCGTTTGTACTCAATACTTCGTCATATATAGGTGTGGATGCGCTAAAGAGCATGGAGGGACTTATAGATATCTATCTGGCGGATATGAAGTATATAAGGGATGAGGATGCCGTTAGATACAGCCGTGCCAAAGGCTATGTCGAGGTAGCGGGGGCGGCCATAGATGAGATGGTAAGGCAGCAGCCGGAATGCATACTAGATGACAGAGGTGTCATGTTAAGAGGCGTCATGGTAAGGCATATGCTGATGCCCGGTATGCTGATACAGGCCAAGCTCATAACCCGTTATCTGTATAAAAGGTACGGAGACAGGATATATATAAGCCTGATGAACCAGTACACTCCCAACGGACATCTTAAAGATTATCCGGAGATAGACAGACGTGTAGGCGACAGGGAATACAGAAGTCTTGTAAGATACGCCCAAGACATGGGTGTGGTGAATGCTTATATTCAGACAGAGGATACCGCGGATGCCGCTTACATACCGGATTTTGACCTTACAGGTGTCGAAAGTGGGGATCAGATACAAGGTTTATATCTTTCGGGGATTAAAACTTGACATGATAAGGGGGCAGATGTGAAAATAAATATGACTTTTACCACTGTGAATCGATACGAAAATGAAAATGGTTGTAGCAGGTCGTAAATTGTAGTAGAAAGATGGTCGCTGATATCAAGGTGGGCGACAAGCTGTCTAAGGATGATCCTATGTGGATAAGCTTTACAACCGGCAAAAAGCTTGAGCAGACTACACGTAAGGTTATAGACAGAATGCAGTGATGCAGTTATGCGGAATGGGTTATGGAGAATATAAAGGCTGTTTTTATTGATTATACCGGAACGATGGTTAAGGAGGATGAACCATATACGATGGAACTCCTTAAGTATTTTCTGACTCACAGCGACTTAAGTGAGCCGGATAAGGCACTGGCTGCCGTCTGGGGAAAGATAAAGGAAATTGAAGAAAGCTGTGTTGGGGAGACCTTCATCGGAAAAGATGAGATGGTTGAGCGCATACTTGCATGGTGTGTCAGAGAACACGGCCTTAAGGGAGATCTTGAATATATGCATGAAATATGGCGCAAGACATGGGTGTATGCGCCGCTATTTGATGATGTGAAGCCCTTTTTTGACAGATGCAGGCTTCCGATATATGTGATCACTAATGATGATCTGTGTTATATAGAAGAATCTTTTAAGGATAAGGATATACATCCTGCCGGAATAGTTGCGGCGGAGATGGTCAGAGCCTGCAAGCCCCATCCGCAGATATTCTGCAAGGCGCTTGAGATGGCGGGAGTAAAACCCGATGAAGCGATACATATAGGAGACTCTATGACTTCAGATGTGGAGGCAGCGAAGGCTGTGGGCATAACTCCCGTATATCTGTCAAGAAAAAGAGATGTAGTTGTAGACGGTGTGAAGGTCATACGTTCGCTTGATGAGCTTGAGTCTGTATAAGGTGTCGGTATTATATGGCTTTGTCTGTAGTAAAGCAGGATAAGGAGTATCAATGAAGGCTGTAGTGACAAGGGTAAGAAGTGCTTCCGTTACGATAGACGGTGAGATTACGGGAAGTATAGGCAAGGGTCTTCTGGTGCTCCTTGCGGTGCATAAGGATGATACGGAAGAGACAGCCGAATGGATGGCTGACAGAATCTGCGGTCTGCGCATATTTAAGGATGAAGAGGGAAGGATGAATATAAATCCTGCCGATGCGGGAGCGCAGATACTTATTATAAGCCAATTCACGCTGTATGCGGATATATCCAAGAGACGGCCGGGATTCACTGAGGCAGCAAAACCGGAGCAGGCGATCCCACTGTACGAACTTGTCATAGATGAATGCAGGAGCAGGGGATTTCATGTGGAGACGGGACAGTTCGGTGCGGATATGCAGGTGGAATCTGTCAATGACGGACCTGTGACCATATTGATCGACAGATAGTAAGAGTTAATAAGCCGGAACATATATAATCAGAATCATGAAGCCTGTTAATATCTATGCACTTACAAGAATAACGGATTCCGAACGGACCAAGAGACTTGAAAGACAGATGTCCGGACGGAGTCGATACCTTAAGATCAAGGAATGGGAGACAGAAGGACTTAAGTCACTGTGCGACAATCTGTGCAGTGTAATGGAGGACGCTCCCTTACTTGATTTTTTCTATTCCTTTACCATGCCTAAGCTTGGCAAGGAATTCGATCTTCTTCGTATCAATGAAGACTATGTCATCAATATAGAATTAAAGAGCGGTGAGGTAGCGGATGAAGCCATCAAAAAGCAGCTTGAGCAGAATAAGTACTATCTCTCTACACTTGGCCACCCCATGTACTTCTATACATATATAAGCAAAAGTGACAGACTTGTCAGGTTATCCGGCGGAGGCAGACTTATAGATACCGACTGGGAAGAACTTGCTACGGTGCTTAACAGACAGAAGTCCTGCTATGATGGTGATATAGAGGAGCTTTTTAAGGAAGACAGATATCTTATCTCGCCGCTTACCGATCCGGGTCGTTTCTTGAGAGGGGATTACTTCCTTACATCACAACAGAGGGATATACGCAGACAGATACTTCATGACATTGTGGGAGGTAAAGGCAATGTCATAAGAACCTTTTCCGTGCATGGCTTTACGGGGCTTCCGGGTACAGGCAAGACGCTGCTTCTGTACGACATAGCCATGCAGCTCTCCGTATCAAGGAAGGTCTGTGTACTTCATCTCGGTTCCCATGCGGAAGAACTCAGGCAGCTTGACGAAAGACTTAAAAGAGTTGATTTCTATTATCTTGAATCCACCGACAGAATAGAACTCAAGGACGAATATGATGCGATCCTTGTGGATGAGGGGCACAGGCTTGGCAGTCTTAATCTTGCGGACATTATGGTGATAGCTACCAATGTGCATATTCCCGTCATTATTTCATACGACAGGGAGGATATCATCTCGCCGGATGAGCGCAGTCACGACGGAGCGGAATTGATCGAGAAGATTGAGGACTTCCTAGGCTATAGGCTTACCAACAGGATAAGGCTTAACAGTGAACTGTCTTCCTTCATAAGCCTTGTAATGTGCATATCTAAGGGCGGTCACAGGTACGAATATCCCAATGTATCTCTGGCTTATGCCACGGATGATGACGAGGTCAGACATCTGCTTAATAACTACAGAAAGAACGGTTATATCTATATATGGGATGAACTTATCGGAGGCAGTTTCGAGAATTCATTGGATGTTACAGCTTCCGACTCAGGTAATGCACTATCAGACAGGGGTGAAGAAGGCTACATGCATTGTATAGAGGCCAAGGATGCTACATGCAGGGAATTCGACAGGGTAGTGATGCTCATAGATGAAAGCTTCTCATATGACGATGACGGTTATCTAAGGAGCAGTATTCGAAGTGAGGATAAGAGCGTAAGTGCAGTACGGAACCTTTTCCACGGACTTAGCAGAGCCAAGAAGAAGGTGGCACTTATCGTAAAGAATAATCCTGAGATATTCGACAGACTGTTGGCGATATTGCAAAGAGGTTGATAGCAAAGGAAGGAGATGAATGGTATGAAGGTATTGATCATTAACGGTAGCCCCAGAGTGGGAGGTAACACATCCACAGCCTTGGATGAGATGGTGAAGGTATTCGATACAGAGGGTGTGGAGACAGAGGTAGTGCAGATCGGTAATAAGGATATAAGGGGTTGTATCGCCTGCGGAACCTGTGCAGATAGGGGACAGTGCGTATTCGATGATGCGGTCAATGAGCTTGCACCGAAGTTCGAAGAAGCGGATGGGCTTGTGGTAGCGTCTCCGGTATACTATGCGTCAGCCAATGCAACACTCATAGCATGCCTTGACAGACTCTTCTACAGCACCGGCTTTGACAAGACCATGAAGGTCGGAGCGAGTGTGGTAGTAGCCAGACGAGGCGGCCTGTCGGCTACATTTGATGAACTTAACAAGTACTTTACCATATGCGGTATGCCCGTGGCATCCAGCCAGTACTGGAACAGCGTACACGGCAGGGAAAAAGGCGAGGTGACTCAGGATGCGGAGGGCATGCAGACTGTCCGTGTCCTTGCACGGAACATGTCATTCCTCATGAAAAGCATAGCCCTCGGCAAGGAGAAGTATGGTCTGCCCGATAAGGAGCCGTGGCAGCCAACACACTTTGTGAGATGATGCAGTTGATTTATAGCATATTCCTCATGATATCCGAGAGGGTGCTAATATTGCCAAGATGTGATATTATAGAGAAGTAGTTCGGGCAAGCGTCAATAATCTGAGTAAGAGGTAGATAATGTACGAGATAGTATATCTGATCAAGAACCCCAATGAAAGTGCGGAACGCAAGCATGTGGATCATTATGATGATGATACCAATGTCAATGCGGTCGTACAGTCGCTTAAGGAAAGAGGAGCCAAGAATATCAAGGTTTCTTCCATTCAGTAGAAAGGGGATCGTATTATATATATCCGCTCATCTTAGATGATGCGCAAAGTGTCAGTCACGGAGGAGATCAGCATGAGTGATGCAGGCAGGACGGAGAAGGGATTTAAGGCATTCCTTCTTAGGAAAAATGTTGTTTTTTCAGCCAAGAAGTATTTTATAGATGCGATGAGTGCCATGGCGAACGGTCTGTTCGCTTCTCTTTTGATAGGGACCATAATAAGCACTCTGGGTCAGAGGCTTAATATACAGGTGCTCATAGATATAGGCAATTTTGCCAAGGGAGTTGCGGGCCCGGCGATGGCGGTATCAATAGCTTATGCTTTGCAG
>CAJONG010000116.1 GCA_905235845.1 uncultured Lachnospiraceae bacterium | reverse complement strand
GAGGTATTATGCGCGTTCCGGCGACCACATCGCCCTCCGTAACCGGCATATCGCCGTGTGTGGTGGCTATCATCATCTCACCAAGCATGTTGACCGCCTTAAGCCTCTCTCTGTCTATCTTAAGAAGCCCTGACGCTGCCGCTTTAATTGTTATCTTGCCTTCACTCGGAGTCGATGCAGCGAAGCACTCCCTTCTTCCCATACATATATCTCGGAGTACCTTTGCCGCCTCATCCTCATGCAGCATATCCTCGTTCTTCTCCCATATATACAGATTCTCTTTACCCACGGACAGAAGTACCGGTATGTCTTCCTTGGTAACTATATGTCCCTTCTTGAATACAGGTCCCTTCTTAACTCCAGGTATTATCTGTGTTATGTCATGACAGAGTACGCATCCCACGGCATCCTCGGTTCTTATAAGCTTCATATTCCGATACGCTCCTTATGCTGTCGTAAAATAGTAAGTGCTCTGTATGCAATAAGCCATACATATGACTTACATCCCAAAATAATCCTTTATGCATAAGAAAATCTCCCTGACATCATCAAGTCCGTATACCGGACATAAGACATCTTCGGGAGATATACAGTCGGTTGCAATGCAGATAAGCGACGCCGGATCACATACACTCTTGCTTGTGATCTCTTCTCTTACTATCTCTACCTTGGGATAGGATGAATCCTTCATTCCTTCGATGATCACCGCATCAGGCGGTGTATCCCCGTACTCCAGCATGGCTAAAAGCTTACTCTCATCCGCTTTCTTCCGGTTCATTAACATATACCCGTTATCGGAGAAGACAGCCGCCGCCTCGGCACCCGCCTTCATCACCCGATCGGTATCGCTTCCGGGCAGATCGCAGAATCCACCATGTCCGTCATGCTTGATCACTCCAACCGACATTCCGTCCTTAATAAATTCATTGATAAGTCTTACTATAAGTCCCGTCTTACCGCTGTCACTGTATCCGCTCACACAGAATACAACGGGTCTTACGGCTTTAATCAACTCTTCTCTGGTATTGATGTTCTTAACAGTCTTCTTATTGAATACCGTCGGTTCAAGAGAGATATACTTCGTCCTTACACGGTTAAGTATCTCTCTTAATCTGTATCTGCCCTCTCTTATGAGTTCTTCTATCACGGGCAGTACGCTTTTGGAATATATGGCACACAGCGGATGTATGTGCTCATCATCCTCTATCACATAGCAGTCATAGTCCGAGCATATATACCCGGCCATATATCTTACCAGTTCCTTCGTGACAAAAGGCATATCGGCTGCACATACGAATACATAGTCATTCGCAGATGCCATGACGACCTGTCTTATACCTTCAATGGGACCTATCCCCGTATTCTCATCATATACAACAGGCAGACCCATATCGTCATATGAATCTTTTCTTCCGGCGGATATGATAACCTCGCCAAAACAGTTAAGTTCACTTTTAAGTCTGTCTATTATGCGCTCATTGCCTATCTTAATAAGCGCCTTATCCTGTCCCATCCGGCTGCTTAGCCCGCCGGAGAGTATCCCTACGGATATCTTCTTCTCTTCTCTCATATGTATTAATGTATTATTTTATCAATGTATTGATCTGTACGAACCTATCCGTTCTGTCAGTTCTCCCTTATCCTTCGTATCTTCACCCTGTCTCCGACACTCAGATTACTCCCTGCCGGAATATCCATATAGCAGTTGCACCTGTCCATATTGCCGAACACAGACGACATATGCCTGTTATCCGGCAGATATACCCTGCCCTCCCTTACATTGGCACGGACAAGACGCCTCATCTTATTCACCTTATCATAGGCTTGAGCCAGTATCGCTTCCTCAGGCTCATATATATAGTGCCTACAGCCCATAAGTCCTGCGGCAATATATGGGAAATACAGATCGAAGTTAGCCAGTGCCGCATACGGATTACCCGAAAGTGACAGAATGATCTTACCCTTATACATACCTGCCATGGTAGGCGTACCCGGCTGAATGTTCACTCCGGCAAAAAGCTTCTCTATACCCATCTGCTCATATACGGCAGGAAGAAGATCCCGCTTGCCCACGGATACTCCGCCTGTTGTGATCACGGCATCGGATACCTCAAAAGCCTTAGCTATGCTTTCCTTAATGCTATTGATATCATCCGGACAGATGACCGTCTCGGATACGGCTAAACCCTCTGCTATTACGGATGTCTGTAGCATATATAGGATACTGTTATATATCTTACCCCTTGGCAGGTCTTCTCCGGGACTTACAAGTTCACTTCCGGTGGAGATAAGAGCGACCCTTGCAGGTCTTCTTATGCGTATCTCTGACATTCCCAGTGCCGCCGCAAGACCGATACCCGCTCTTCCAAGCCTTGTCCCTGCCTGTATCAGCGTATCTCCGGCTGATGCCTCTTCACCTGTGTGACAATAATTCATATAGGGTTCTACGGCTTTGTATATCTCTGCCTCATCTTCGCCGTAGTCCGTATCCTCCTGCTTTACAACAGCGTCATAGCCATCAGGGATCATGGCTCCCGTCATGACCCTTACAGCACTGCCTTTTTCATATGTATAGTCCTTATCATCTCCCGCATACATCTGACCTATGACCTTAAGCCTTACGGGATTATCCTTGTCTGCTGCCTTAATATCCTCTGCTCTGACCGCATACCCGTCCATAGCTGAACGGTTGAACGCAGGCACGGGGTTAGCTGCCTTAATATCTGTGGCACATATCATCCCTGCTGCATCGGTTATTGGTACGATCATTTCATCCTTAATCTCACTTATCGCAGATGAGACGGCGGATATAGCCTGTTCTATCTCCATTTCCTTTGGTATCCTGTTCTGTCTGTTATCCGGTATTATCTGTCTCTATGCCTGTATCTTAGCTATGTTGACCGCGCAGACCTTATATTCCGGTATCCTCGCGAAGTCATCAAGCGCCGCATTGGTAAGCTCATTGACAGGAGAATCCGGGAAATGGAACGGCATCCAGGTCTCACCCTCCGATACCTTTCTTCCCACTCTTGCGGTAGCTGTTATACTGCCTCGTCTGCTGCTTATGCTTATGCGCTCGCCGTTATCTATACCAAGTCTCTCGGCATCCTTATGATTGATCTCTATGAAGCCTTCTCCCGATATATCCATAAGTCCCTCGGTTCTGGATGTCATTGCCGCAGCATTATAATGATAGAGTATACGTCCGGTCGTAAGCATGAAAGGGTATTCTTCATCCGGAAGCTCCTGAGACTCTTTATATACTGCCGGATACAGATAAGCCTTGCCTCGTACCGGTCCGCCCGCATGCATTATGGGCGTTCCGGGATGATCCTTACCGGTACACGGCCACTGTAAGCTCTCTCCCGCATCAAGCCTTGCATGAGATATACCTGCGAAGCTTGGTGTGACTGAAGCGATCTCATCCATGATCTGTGCCGGAGTAAGGTATGGCTGCTTATATCCCATGGCATTCATTAGATCTGTGAGTATATCCGTATCCGGACGCATATTGCCCTTAAGTGTCACTGCTTTCCTGATACGCTGAACGCGCCTCTCGGTATTGCTGAACGTACCCTCCTTCTCCGCATAGCTTATTCCGGGAAGTATTACATCCGCATATTCGGCGGTCCTTGTCATGAACAGATCCTGTACCACGAAGAAGTCAAGGCTTTCCAGTGCCTTGATTATATGATGTGTATCGGGATCCGATACCACCGGATCCTCTCCGCATATATACAGTCCCTTGATCTTACCCTCTATGGCAGCCGGGAATACCTCAGTTGCCTTAAGTCCCGGATTCGGATTAAGAGCTACACCCCATGCCGACTCGAATTTCTTCCTGACCTCTTCATTATCCACCTTCTGATACCCCGGATAATCCGTAGGCATGGCACCCATATCGCAGGCACCCTGTACATTATTCTGTCCTCTTAAGGGATTCACACCGCAGCCGCTTCTTCCGATCTTGCCACACAGTACAGCCATATTGGACATGCTCATTACACCCTCTGTACCCGTGGAATGCTCTGTTACACCCAGACAGTATATGATCGGAGCCTTCTTAGCCGTTGCGTACATCCTTGCGGCCTCTATGAGCATATCGGGATCGATATGGCAGATTTTGCCCACCTTTTCGGGTGTATACTCCTCCACTATCTTCTTAAGCTCTTCGTAGCCCTCCGCATATTTCTCTATATACTCATGGTCTATGAGATCCTCCCTGATCATCACATTCATCATGCCGTTGGCAAAAGCCACATTGGTTCCCGGACGCAGCTTGATATGTATATCAGCCTGCTTCGATAAGCCTATATCTCTGGGGTCAACTACTATAAGCCTCGTTCCGTCCTTAACCGCACGACGTATCTGCATACCCACTACGGGATGTGCTTCCTCGGGATTGGAGCCCACAAGCAATATACAGTCCACATCATGTGTGATATCGTGTATGGGGTTGGTCATCGCCCCTGATCCGAGTGTCTTAGCTAACCCCGATACCGATGCCGAATGACATACTCTTGCACAGTTGTCCGTATTATTGGTGCCGAAGCATGTGCGTACCATCTTCTGCACCATGTATATATCTTCATTGGCAGATCTTGAGCAGGCGAATCCGGCCAGAGATTCACTTCCGTACTTATCCTTGATCTCCAAGAACTTCTTCGCCGTATAATCTATCGCCTCTTCCCAAGTGACCTTCCTAAATTCACCGGTCGCTCTGTCCTTAATAAGCGGATCGGTCAATCTGTCCCCTGAATGAACGAAGTCGAAGCTTCCCGACCTGCCCTTGACACATAATCTGTGGTGGTTGGATGGTCCGTTGGCCGGCTCCACATTAACGATCTTATCATCCTTTACCACAAGATAATACTGACATCCCGTAGCACAGTGAGGACAGGTCGTTAGCACCTTCTTAACCTCCCAGTTCCTGTATGACTTCTCTCTCTTAAGAGTAAGTGCGCCTGTAGGACATACGCTTGCGCAGTTACCGCAGCTCTCACAGCCGCTCTCCTTATAATCCTTGCCAAAAGGAGCATCCACTATGTGATAGGTTCCGGATCTCGAACTTTTAAGCGTACTGTTGCAGGCTATGTTATGACACACATTGATACAGCGCTGACAGTGTATACACTTGCTGGGATCATAGCTTATGAAGGGACTCTTCAATCGGGAGCTTATTCTCTATCTTCACTCTCGATCCTGTGTGATCTGCATGTCCTACATTATATCTGTTGCAAAGATTCTGCAGTTCGCACGTACCGTTGGCAGGACAACTCATGCAGTCCTGATTGTGGTTGGACAGTATGAGCTTAAGCATGGATACCCTGTGAGATGTAAGTCTCTCGGACTCAGTGATGAGCTTCATGCCTTCCCTTACCTTGGTTCTGCAGGCGGCATAGAGCTTACCCGTATCTTCCTCCTCTACCATACACAGGCGGCACATACCTATGTCACTTACGCCCTCCATATAGCAAAGTGTAGGTATATCTATCCCGTTCTTACGGGCTGCATCCAGAATGGTCGTATTCTCCCCGACTTCGTAATCTACCTTGTTGATCGTGATATTTAACATCCCACACGGCCTCCTTCCATAGCGCCGCATCCGTAATGGTCACAGCGCAGACATCTTCCCGACTCACGCATCGCTTCCTCATATGTCATGGGAAGCTCCACATGGTCGAAATTCACCCGTCTTTCAAAAGGATCCTTCTCTTCTATCTCCATACGCCCTGTGGGTATACATGGATTAGGCAGAGCTGGCGGTATCTGTTCGTTAAATTCCACCTTATGATGATATCCCAGATACTCGTCTATATTGTACGCGGCCACCTGACCTGCAGCTATGGCGTTGATAGCGGTTGAGGGACCTGTCACACAGTCACCGCCGGAGAATACACCGTCAGTATCCTCTACCTGACAATATTCGTCTGCTACTATCCTTCCTCTGTTCACCGGAAGTCCGGCCTTCTCGAAGGCTTCCGAATCACTTCTCTGTCCGACACCGAATATCAGCATATCGCACTTAAAACGGTAGGGATATTTCTCCGAATGCTCTGTTGTGATAAGTCCCGCTTCATTAAGCTCACCTACTATCTCAGGCTGCAGCCATACGGCACTTACATTATTGTTCTCCTTATCTGTCTCAATATTAAGGAAGCTTAGAAGAGTCCTGAATCTCACGCCTTCCTGCATGGCACAGGTGATCTCTTCACTTAGTGCGGTATAATCATCAGGATTCCTTGTGAATACATGCACGGTCTTGGCATTAAGCCTGACCGCAGTCCTCGCCGCATCCATGGCTACATTGCCTCCGCCTATGACTACCAGATCAAATCTTTCCATCCTTGTCTCCATTTCTCATTATTCGCTTTCTCGAATCTCTTCTATGTCCTCCATCTCTTCTTCTTCCTTCTTCTTCATCTACTTCTATTACTCGTCTTCCACTTTCCACCACCCTTACTTCTTTAGATCTATCTGGTAATGATCTAACTCTTCGTTATTCTCCTGATACTTCATCATCATCATCATCTTCTTCTGAGAGTGATGAAGAAGAAGGAGAAGATGATAAATCAAATTTCCCTTCCTTCTCTCCACTCAAGGATCAATCCAGCCTCCCAGAAGATGGAGAGAAAAACGAGAAAGAAACACCGAAAGACTCACCAAACGATCAAAATTCATCATCTGTACTGCACGGCTTCAGTTCTGATAACTCTACTATTCCTTTTTTTACAGTCTCTTCCCAAAGATATTCGTCCTGAACGCGAAGGAATTCATCATCTATCGGATCAGGCATACGGACATTCATAAGAGCCCGAAGAAGATCCTTCTGCTCCTGTTCGTTTTCCGGGATCTGATATCTGCGGTATTCCGGGTTTTCAGCTAAAAGGCGCGCAATGAGCCATTTCCTGCTTTCTTCATGTGTCATAGATATCTATCCCTCTTTCTTCTGCTATGCGTACAATTTTCTCAAAAGCTTCTCTGCTGGGCCTGCGAAGTTTTTCTTTATTTTCCCACTGGCATACAGCTGTACAGGTCACTCCGACCAACTGGCCAAATTCCCTGAGCGACAATCCGCAGGCCTGCCTTATATGCCGTATTCTATCCTCATATCCGTCCTGAATGAATTCTTCATAGTGATCTCTGTATTCCTCTGGATCACTATTCAATACATCAAGGTTAATACCCGCCTCGGTTGCTAAGCGTCTGATCGTAAGGTAAAACGGTTTGGTTGGAGTAATGTTGCCGGATTCCCATTCGGAGATGGTGTTGCCTGCACATCCAACCTTTTCTGCGAATTCCCTCTGAAGCAATCCCATCGAAACACGGATATGTTTAATCTTTTGTCCGCAATCCTTTTCAGTAAATCTTATGTATTCGTCTTTATAAAAGTCGGGGTCCTCATTTAAGATCTTTATGTCAATTCCCTTTGCTTCTGCAGCTTCACGGATTGCATTAAACTGCTTACGCATAGGTTTGGACCTTCCGGATTCCCATATGGAAACAACAGAATTTCCTTCACATCCAATCATTTCGCCAAAGGCCTTCCTGTGCATTCCGTAGGCTGTTCGTATATATCGGATCTTCCTGGCGCAGTTATCATCGATAAATCTTTCATAATCATCGATGTATACAGATGGGTCTTTTATCAGCTGCTCCATATCAAGATTCTTATCCTCAGCCAGCTTCTTTATTCTCTTAAAAGCCTCTCTGCTTGGATGTATTTCTTCGTACTCACACTCCCAAATTGCTTCTGTTGACCGCGTAACCTCCAGTATTTCAGAGAACTCATCCTGAGTCATCTCATGAGCTATGCGTATACGTTTCAACCTTTCTCCGTAGCCTGAAAGACAAAACCTGCTGTACTCATCCATCAGTTCGTCTGTCGGAACATTAAGAGCTTTAGCAAGCTCAACTGCGTTCTTGTAATGAATGGGATTAAAACCCTTTTCAAAATTCACGATACCCCAATTTGTTATTCCGAGTGCTTCTCCAAGTTCAGTTTGGCTGATTCCTTTAAGTTCTCTGTAGTATCTGACCTTTTC
>CAJONG010000115.1 GCA_905235845.1 uncultured Lachnospiraceae bacterium | reverse complement strand
GTTATGGAGCCGTCCGAGCCTCTTGAAAGAGGTACGAACTCATCGGCAGCTTCCGGACAGATGACCACTCCCGCTGCATGCATGGAGGTGTGTCTTGGAAGTCCTTCGAGTCTCTTGCATATATCGATGAGATAGTGCAGGTCCGCATCTGTCTCATACTTCTCTCTAAGCTCCCTGTTTAACTCAAGGGCTCTGTCTATGGTGATATTGAGCTCATTCGGTATCATCTTGGAGATACTGTCAGTATAGGAATACGGCAGGTCGAGTGCTCTTCCCACATCCTTGATGACACCCTTGGCAGCAAGGGTTCCGAAGGTCACTATCTGTACCACCTTCTCCTTGCCGTACTTGCGTCCCACATAGTCTATCACCTCCTGCCTGCGTTCGAAGCAGAAGTCTATATCTATATCAGGCATGGATACACGCTCGGGATTAAGGAATCTCTCGAAGAGAAGCTGATACCTTATGGGATCTATATTGGTGATATGCAGACAGTATGATACGATGCTGCCCGCGGCAGAACCTCTTCCGGGACCTACGGGTATGCCGTTAGACCGTGCATAATTGATAAAATCCCACACGATCAGGAAGTAATCCACATATCCCATTCTCTTGATGACTGACAGCTCGTATTTTAGTCTTGCTTCAAGCTCTTCTCTGCCTTCGTCTTCCCCGTTAGCAAAATACCTCTCCTCTAAACCCTTACGGCAGAGATACTCAAGATAAGTATAGGGCTCATACCCTTCAGGCACATCGAAGTGCGGCAGCTTGGTATTGCCGAACTCGATCTCCACATTACATCTCTCGGCTATCTTATGGGTATTCTCTATGGCTTCCGGTGCATACTTAAAAAGCGCCGCCATCTCCTCCTCACTCTTGACATAGAACTGTCCGCCTTCATAGCGGAGTCTGTCCTCATCGGATACCCTCTTGCCGGTCTGGATGCATAGGAGTATGTCATGACTCTCCACATCATCCTCATAGGTATAGTGGACATCGTTGGTGGCTATAAGCGGTATGCCAAGTTCCTTGGAGAAATTAAGCAGTGCCGCGTTCACGGTCTGCTGCTGCGGTATACCGTGATCCTGAAGTTCAAGGAAGTAATTGCCCTGTCCGAATATCTCATTGTATTCTATGACCTTGGCCTTGGCTTCTTCTATCAGACCCTTGGTGATAAGTCTCGGCACCTCACCCGCAAGGCAGGCCGAAGCGCAGATCACGCCCTCGTGATACATCTTAAGCACTTCCACGTCCACCCTTGGTCTGTAATAGAATCCTTCCGTGAAGCCGCGGCTTACGATCTTGCACAGATTGGCATAGCCCGTATTATTCTCCGCAAGCAAAATAAGGTGATGATATCTTTCCTCACCACCTTTTAATTCTCTGTCGAACCGGGAGACCGGAGCCACATAGACCTCGCAGCCGATTATGGGCTTGATGCCCTGTGCCCTGCACTCCTTATAGAAGTCGATGACACCGTACATCACACCGTGATCAGTGATAGCCGCACTGTCCATGCCAAGCTCTTTCACCCTCTTAACATATTCAGTTATCTTGTTAGACCCATCTAGGAGCGAGAACTCTGTATGGGAATGTAAGTGTGTAAACGCCATATTCCGTTATATTTACCTGCCGATGCTGTAGTATTCAACGCCTGCATCCTTCATATCCGTAAGAGAATAGAGATTACGTCCGTCATATACAAGAGGCGTTCTCATAAGGGCTTTGTAGTCCGAAGGCTTCACTGCCCTTATCTCTCCCCATTCCGTGAAGATGAAGCAGATATTGGCATCCTTAAGCGCTTCGGTCGGAGTATCCACATAGTGCATTGTCCCCCTGTCTATATTACCCTCAGGGAACTGATGCTTAGCCCTGGGCACTCCTGCCGGATCATATGCATATATATCAGCGCCCTGCTCAAGTAAAAGCTTGATATTGACTGATGAAGGAGCCTCTCTTAAGTCATCGGTGCCTGCCTTGAAGGTAAGTCCGAGTACAGCTACCTTAAGACCGCTGAAGGTGATCATCCTTTCCTTGGCCTTCTCAAAAAGTCTGGTCTTCTGCACGGTATTGACATCAACGCATGCCTCCACGGTCTTAAGCTCATATCCGTTCTGTCTTGCCAAGAACTTAAGCGCCTTGGTATCTTTGGGGAAGCAGCTTCCTCCGAAGCCTATACCTGCATTGAGGAATCTCTCACCGATCCTGGCATCATAGCTCATGCCCTTAGCCACATCCTCGATATCAGCGCCCACAAGCTCACACAGATTGGCTATATCGTTCATGTAGCTTATCTTAAGCGCCAGGAAGTCATTACAAGCGTACTTGATCATCTCCGCACTTCTTCTCTTAACCGATACGATGGGCAGATCGAAGGGCTTGTATATCTCCATAAGCTTGGCTTCCGCTTCCTTTGATTCGGTACCTATTATGATACGTGCAGCATGGAGTGTGTCTCTGACTGCCGTACCCTGTGCGAGGAACTCCGGATTGGATGCCACCTCTACCTTCACATCCTTAACAAGGAAGTCCTTGATGAACTGCTCCACCTTGTCATTGGTCCCTACGGGAACCGTGGACTTAACCACCACCAGGGTATCATGCTCCACATTCTCGGCTATCTGTCTGCACACAGTTGCTATATAGCTTAGATTAGCGCTTCCGTCGGGCATCTCCGGTGTACCCACACCTATGAATATGGCTTCGGCATCCCTGTATGCAGATGCATAATCCGTCGTATAATGCAGCCTTCCGGTGGCATTATTCTTCTTCATAAGCTCCTCAAGTCCCTCCTCATATATGGGTGAGACTCCCGATTCCATGAGCTTTACCTTACTCTCATCTATATCCACGCAGGTCACTTCATGACCCTTCTCCGCGAAGCATACACCTGCCACGAGACCCACATATCCTGTTCCGGCTACAGCAATCTTCATTCCTTATACACTCCTTTATCATTAGTTATCAGACATTCTCTTAACCACCGCTTCGGCAGCCTCGTCATATTCGCTTAATCTTATCAGATCCAGTTCGAAGTCCTTCCTGTCACGTCTGGCTATATTCTGTAATATCATACCGGAGAAAAAGCTCTGAACTGCTGCCAGTCCCACGAAGCCGCACACGATAAGCGTGGGGAATCTCTTCACCAGTCCCGTCTCCCAGTACTCTATGAATACCGGCACGAAAAAGCCTACCGCTATCGCCATGAGCACTAAGGCTAAGATAGCGAAGAAGCTGAAGGGCTTGTACTCCCTGAAAAGCCTTATTATGGTGAAGATCACCTTCATACCGTCAGAATATGTATTAAGCTTACTCTCAGAGCCCTCGGGTCTGTCTCTGTACTCGACTATGACATTCTCCACCTGCATGTTATTGCTGACGGCATGTATGGTCATCTCGGTCTCGATCTCGAAGCCCTTGCTCATGACGGGGAAGGTCTTGACGAACTGATAGCTGAAGGCACGAAAGCCCGTCATGATATCCTTGATATCACATTTAAAGAGGGAATTGATACTGCCCCTTACCAGAGAATTGCCGAAGTTATGGAAGGGTCTCTTATTCTCCGTAAAATAAGTGCTGCTCAATCTGTCTCCCACTACCATGTCCGCATTGTGGTTAAGCACCTTATCCACCATCTCGGCAGCAAATTCCATCGGGTATGTGTCATCTCCGTCCACCATGATATAGCTCTCGGCATCTACCTCACGGAACATTCTCCTTATGACATTACCCTTGCCCTGCATATATTCATATCTGATCACGGCTCCCGCTGCCCTGGCAAGCTCCACTGTCCTGTCTGTGGAATTATTGTCATACACATATATCGTAGCCTCGGGAAGTGCCGCTTTAGAGTCCCTCACTACCTTCTCTATAGTCTTCTCTTCGTTATAACACGGGATAAGTACCGCTATCTTGTCCATATCTTCTCCTCTTATTAAGGCTTGGGGGCTATCAGCCCCCTATGCCGACCATCTCTATAATAACACAATTTTATCTCTCTAGCACGACATATATATCATCCTTATCGGAACGCGATATGGCATCATATAATACCGAGACCACGCTCTCATCATATCCGCCGTCTGATACCACGATCTTAGCATCACTCTTAAGCATACATATATATCCGGAACCGTAGTAACGCTTAATAATGTCATCCCATGTATCATCCTGATATAACTGCCCTGAATACACATCGGGTCTGTACCATGTGCTCCTGTAGTCCATGGGATTCCATATGATCACGCTTCCTGCCGGTATCTCGGCATATGCCGCATCCCAGCCATTCGTAAGCATCTCGTAGTAAGTCCTGTCATTAACCGTATCCGCATATCTGCCTGCCTCATCTGATAAAACTGTCAGAACCGTCACACAGGCGATGAGCATAAGCATATTCTTTACCCCGCGGGTAAGCACGCCGCTCCTTAATAACAGTCCCGATAAGCCTATCATGAAAAGTACCGTGGCCGGTGCAAAGAACCTGAAGTAGAAGGTATCCATGCTCGATCTGTATCTGATCACAATGAACATCACATAGTATACGGCTGAGGTCAGGATATATATCATATGTCTGTCACACAGAACATCATATATGCATACATCCTTATCCGTATCAGCATCCGATATGCCTGTGTCTGTATATATCCTCCTTAAGCATACCGATACAAGCAGTACTACGGCAAGCATGATCATGAATACGCATATGAGCTGATGAGGAGCCTTAAGCCTTGATATTAGGGTCGGCACATCCGTGCGGAATATATTGAAGACCTCCGTAATAAGGCTGTGCACGAGATCATCCGTAAGAGTGATATAGTCATCCCACCATGTACCGCGACTTACTCCCGTCGGATTACCGTTAAGTCTCTTATTCATTATAAGATATGCGAAAGATACCACTGCCGACGAAGAAAGTGATATCACAGAGCACACAGCTTTGCCCTTATATCCCGTATCTCCCTTATAAGCCCTTATGATGAATATCAGTATATACACTCCTCCCACGCACCATAGGAACAGGCCGAAATACCTTGTAAGGAAGGCACCGAGGGCGCTTATCCCAAGGCAGATGTATGAAGTCCTGGAAGCAGCCGCCCTTCCTGCTATCCTGCCAAGTGACATGACAAAAAGCATCATGAAGAATATGAATAGCGGTTCACTCCATGTATTGTATACAAGCCCCATATATCCGGTATTGACTAAGGCAAGCGCAGGGAGGAAGGCATCTTTGCCAAACTCTATCGTATCGATGATGTCGGTATAACCCATATAGGAGACCTTCACGGCATAGG
>CAJONG010000114.1 GCA_905235845.1 uncultured Lachnospiraceae bacterium | reverse complement strand
GTCACCGCCCGACATGACACCTATGGAGCCAAGACCTTCTACGGTAAGTATCCTCTCTATAGCCTCATCCGTAAGCCTGTATGCCTCTTCCTTAGTGGTATCCTCAGGGTACTCTATCGTAGCCTCGATCTGATTCATGGTCATATCGGGGATGACCACGATACCCATCTGTACCACAAGGACTATGGACAGGACTAACAGCCCTACAGCTGCAGCAATAGGAACGATCTTAACCTTAAGGCAGAATGCGAGCGCTTTGCCATAAGCATCAAGAACCTTATCAAAAAGAGGATGCTCCTTCTCTTTCGCATTCTTAAGTATGGTCGAGCTTGCGGCGGGCACCACGGTCATGGCTATGAAAAGTGATGCAAGCAGCGTATACACTATGGTCAGACACATGGGAACCATCAGCTCTTTCACAAGACCCGATGTATATATCATGGGTAAGAATACGCAGGCCGTAGTAAGGGTAGATGCGGTTATAGCACCTGCCACCTGTCTCGTTCCCTGTACGGCCGCACGGGGCGCCGCTATACCCTTGCTGCGCAATCTGTATATATTCTCTATGACTACTATGGAGTTATCCACAAGCATTCCTATACCGAGAGCAAGTCCCGATAACGACAGCATGTTAAGTGATATATTCGTAAAATACATGCATATCAGGGCTGTCATCACACTTAAGGGTATGCTTATGGCAACGACCAGTGTGGGTCTTACATCCTTAAGGAATATGGCAAGTATGATAACGGCAAGAATGGCTCCGATTATCATGGATTGCAGGATGCTCTTAACTATAAGGTCTATATAGTCGCCCATATCCACAAGCTTGACTACCTCAAGCCCCGGGAATCTCTCCATCAGTTCATCACTTGTCTGCTGTACCACCTTACTTACATCATTGGTACCTGCGGTTGAGCTCTTGAATATGGAGAGTATTACGGCAGGCTTATTGCCAAGCCTCTCATAGCTGTCCATGGAATTGTCGATGACGGTTATATCCGCCACATCCCCAAGCCTTACATCTCCCACATTGTGTATATTGGTAAGTACTATATCTTCAAGTTCAGATACCTCTTCATAATTCTGTCCGACCTTAACAAGCCATGAATTATCATATTTATCATCCACATAGCCTGCCGGCATCTCGAAGTTCTGTGCATATATAAGTCCGGTCAATGCTTCCAGCGTAAGCAGTTGATCTGCATTAGCCTTCTTCTCCGCCTCTGCGCGCTGCTTCTCATAGGACTTCACCGCATCATTGTAGTCATCCCAGCCGTCGCTTAACTGCTTCTCGCCGTCCTTAAGGGAATCCCATCCCTCATTGATCTGATCCTGTCCGTCCACTATGGCATCCCAGCCGTCATCGATCTGTTCCTGCGCCTTATCAAGCTGCTTCTTGGCAGAGTCTAGCTGTTGTTCAGCGGATTCTAGCTGGCTGTCAGCGGAATCAAGCTGCTGCTTGCCTATGGAAAGCTGTGCATCCGCACTTCCAAGTTCCTCGGCTGCGGCAAGCTTCGACTCCTCGAGTTGTTTGTATTTGGATTCATATTCAGAGATGCTGGAAGAAAGTATCGCGATCGCACTATCCACGTCTGTTCCCATTCCGGCTACAATAGCAGTGGCAGCTCCCTCGGCTGTAGCCAATTGAGTCTCAAGATCTGTTTTTTCAGCATTCAAACTGGCAGCTTCCGAAAGATCTATATTAGGATCACCAAGTTTAGCATTTATTTCATCAATTTTACTTTGAATTTCAGCCGGTTTTTTTAATGTGCTAAGTGTACCTCTTGCCGTATCGATCTGGCTTTGGACCTTTTCCATCTCAAGGCTGGCATCGGCCAGCTTACTGTTTGCCTCATTCTTCTTGCTCTTAAGCTCGCTCTGGGCATCCTCCATCTTCTTCTTGTTCTCTTCAAGGTCTGATTTGCTTTCTTCGAGATCCGACAGATTCTTATAATAGTCAGTCGTATTCTCATCAAGCTCCTTCTGACCGTCCACAAGATCCTGCTTGCTCTCCTCTAAGTCCTGCTGGCTCTCTATGAGCTTATCCCTGTTCTTGTCTATGGTCTTCTTGGAGTCATTAAGCTGCTTCTTGGCATCATCAAGCTGTTCTACCGCTTTGGCGAATGCATCATCCACGGTAGCCAGTATCTTATCATTAAGTGCGTCTACCTTATCCTGATTAAGCTCCACATTGATGCTCTTCTCAACCAGTCCCAGAGTCGTCACCGAAGCCACACCGTTCTGCTTCTCGTACTGCGGCGTGATCTCATCCTCAATGAACTGTGAGAGCTCATCCATATCCTTGCCTTCCATTCCCACAGCCAGATAGACGCTTGCCATCATGTCCGTAGACAGTTCTATGATGGAAGGCGTACCCGCATCATCAGGCAGATATGGTTCTAAGGTATTAAGTGCGCTTGATACCTTGACCATTGCACTGTCTATATCCGTATCATCCTGGAATTCCATCTCGACTATGCCGTAATTCTCATTACATATACTGTAGACATTCTTGACACCGTTGATCGTGCCGAGGCTTGCCTCCATCGGCTCACATATCTCTGCCTCTATCTTCTCGGCACTGGCACCTGGATAGGTAGTCAATACCATAAGATATGGCAATGATATCTCAGGCAGTAAGTCAAGCTGCATCTTCATCATGCTGACCACGCCAAGTACAATGGCGATTATTATACCCACTAACACCGTAAACGGCTTTTTAACACTGAACTTAGACATATATCCTCCGTCTCTGTCATTTACGAAAACGATTAAGTTCTCTTAAATATTATCATATGAATGTATGCTCATATGTTCATATTAGCACATATCATCCGGATGTCAATTGTTTTTTTGAAAAAGTAAGCGACAACTAACTGCATCATTATACAACCTTATCTATTATTATCTAAATGGGTGGAATATACAATTAACATTTTATTAAATTACGAATTCAAATTATGAATTTATATTATGAATTTCCAAACTCTGTATACAAAAAGAACCGGATTGCGGATAATCCGATCCGGTTGTGCCTGTGATGTATATATATCATAAGACAGGCTGCATACACAGCCTGTCCCATTTCTCGTATTTCTCTTATTTCTCTTATTTCCATCAGATCATTCGCCCCTGCTGCTGTCCACAAGGTGCTGCAATTCGTCCCTGACCTGATCCATCGTATCCGATACGATGTCCGTAGACGCTGATATCTCCTCTGTCGATGCCGCAAGGTTCTGTATACGTGTGTTGACAGTCTCAACTATATCAAGCAGTTCCTTGGTCTCTTCCGCTATGGCGTTTATAGCCGTATTGATGCTCTTGTTGGCCTCACCGCTGCTTACAGCCGTATCCTTGGAGTCTGCCGCAAGAGCATTGATCTCACTCGCAACAACTGCAAAGCCTCGTCCCGCCTCTCCGGCTCTGGCTGCCTCAATGGAAGCATTGAGTGCAAGCAGGTTCGTCTGATTGGCTATATCCACAACCTTGGTATTATTATCCATAAGTTCAGATAAGTACTCTGTTATATTCACTATGGAATCATTAAGCCTGTTACAGAAGTCTGATACATTGGTCATCTCTCCTGATATAGCCGAGCTTTCTTCGGCATTGCTGTTACTGCCGGCACTTATTCCGCTGATGGGCTCCTTAAGTGCGGCGAACTTCTTATTGATACCCTCCATGGTGCTAAGAAGCTTATCACGCTGTGAGCCAAGCAGCTCTCTCTCATGCTCCACCATATCCTGGGCTTCCTGTTTCTCAAGCTCTACAAGATCCTTTAGATAGTGTACACAGTTATCCTTATGATTGAAGCCGTTATATATGGCTGTAGCCATCTGCTTACATGTATCGTAACCACAGCATGAGCAGTTGATATTCCTTGACTCATCCGTATTCTTGTTCATCTCCCTGAATACTCTGTCAAGCTCGGTCTCTGAAGGTATCTTGTGTCCACATTCTCTTGATCTGTCAGTATACTTCCTTAGGTAATCCTCAAGGTTAAGTCCTGCGAACTGCCTGTTAAGAGCAGCCAATCTCTTCTCGGGAGTAAGAGGACGCGACCATGCGCTCTTCTTGTCATTCTTCTTAACATTCTCCTGTATATCATGGATATGATACAGAGGATCATCGCTGCCTGTTATCTCAGGGTCTGTAGCCGTACCGCAGATACATCCGTTCTCACAGTTAAGAGCATCCACGAAGAGGTATGGTGTCTTGCCGCCCTTGATCCTGTCAGCGTTGTCCCTAAGATAGTGGTACATACGCTTCTCACCCTCTATCTGACGGATGAAGACCTCATTACCGAGCAGCCAGTATACATTCTCCTTAAGTCCGCCGGGCATGGGATATATGGAACCGAGTCCGTATTCTATCTCATCCTTATACGGATCGCCCATAAGGTTATGCTCCTTCACATACTTCATCAGATGGTCAAAGGTGACATTGTAGCTTACATATCCATTGTTATTGGGATCCGATATCTCCATCTTCTTGGCTATGCAGGGGCTTATGAAAGCAAGCTTATCCGTTATCTTAAGCTCCTTCTTGGCATAGATAGCCGCACACATCATGGGACTCTGTACAGGGAAAAGCTTCGGCAGAAGCTCCGGCAGATATCTCTCTATGTATCCCACTACAGCCGGACAGGGCTGTGAGATGCCGCCAAGATAGTTATGCTTCTGTATATAATTGATATACCCCCATGTGGTTATATCCGCACCGAAGGATACGCTTATGAACCTGTTCACTCCAAGCTTCTTAAGTCCGCCTAAGACTCTCTCATACTCCTTCGGATAATCTGCAAGAAAAGCCGGAGCTATGAGTACTGATATCTTCTCGCCCTTCCTAAGAGCCTCGAAGAAATCCTCTGTATCGTCTCTGAACTCCCTGGCATGATGTTCACATGCATCGAAGCACGCACCGCAGGCTATACATTTATCCTTATTGACTTCTATGCGCGATACGCCGTTCACATCAGGCTCAGTAGATATGCAGGCACCCATGCAACTGCATGCGCTTATGCACTTATTACATCCCACACAATTATCATTGGTATAGACCAACGATTCCTTCCCGAATTCCATACACATACCCTCCTACGCTGTTCGGTTGATGTTCTTTTCTTAATTCAGCCATTATTTATAGATTCTTCACATAACATCGCCCATTATAACATTATGTGTTTGACACTCCCCACGCCTAAAGGCAGGGGATTCTTGCTACCCGCCACTACATAGTGGCTGACCAGTCCGTTTCTGGTAGGTCGTAGTGCAAGGTATGGGTATGCCATTACCCATCGCAGGGCAGA
>CAJONG010000113.1 GCA_905235845.1 uncultured Lachnospiraceae bacterium | reverse complement strand
CATCAGCAGGCGGCAGAAGCTCCTTAAGTCCTTCAAGGATATTCTGTGCACTCTCTCCGCCTTGAAGCATTGTATCCGCAAGCAGACCCGTAAGCTCCGATGCCGAATCGCTCACGCTCTCCATCATCCACTGATTATTGTTATTATACAGATGCATCTGGCGCACATTGCCTTCATTGACCGGGATATCCATCTTATGCAGCATGACTATGTCCGCCACATCGGCATCAGGATACATGGACAGTTCGCGGTTAATGGTATTAAGCATCTCTTTATTGACGGGCATACCCTTTTGCATAAGGGTATCAACCATCTCTATAGTCGTATCATTAGCCGCTATGCCTGCCGCATCAAGTGCGGTCATGATAGTCGAGGAATTGCTCATATTGGCAAAAAGAGGCCGCAATGTAAGCTGACCTCCCTGATTACTCTTCACCTCAAAAGACAGCAGTTGTCCCAAGGACAGGTTCATGTCCTGCTCAAGCATTGTGGTAAGCCTGGCATTATTGCCAAGCAAAAGTTCGATATTGCTTCCGTCCTTGCTCACAAGCTGGCCCTGTATGGTATCTCCCACCGACAGTCCCGCAGTCTCCTTAAGGATTGCTGCCGCAGCCTGGCGCATGAGCGCAGAAGTACCACCGGCATTGCCTGTCTGTATAGAACCGTTGCCGTTTGTGATATTCCCTATTGAATTATTAAGCAGATTGATCGCCATAAAATCTGTGTGCCTACTTCATCAGACCACCTATGAAGCTTCTTCTGTGTATCGGGCAGGGACCCATCTCCTTCAGAGCTTTGATGTGAGCCGCTGTCCCGTAGCCCTTATTGGAGGCAAAGTCATATCCGGGGAATACCTCCTCATACTTCACCATAAGCCTGTCCCTTGTCACCTTGGCGATGATGCTTGCGGCACCTATGGATATACTCTTGGCATCTCCTTTTATTATCGGTACCTGCTTTATATCAACACCCGGTATGGTAACTGCATCGTTTAATAATATATCGGGTTTTTCGGACAGATTGTTGATAGCCTGCCGCATGGCTTCGTAGGTTGCCTGCAATATATTGATCTCATCTATCCTCTCCGGAGAAGCGTATCCCACAGCGGCCGCCACAGCCTTATCCATTATAACATCATAGAGCTCTTCTCTTTTTTTCTCGGAAAGCTTCTTGGAATCGTTGATATACAGAATATCGCAGTCCTTTGGAAGGATCACGGCTCCCGCCACCACAGGGCCGGCTAAGGGTCCCCTTCCGACCTCGTCTATCCCACATATGAGACCATAGCTTTCATATTCTCTTTCATATACCTTAAGGCCTTCTATGCGTTCCCGTTCCTTCTTAAGCTTCTCCTCGGCCTTTTTTGCTCTTTGCAGCGCCTTTTCTTCCGTCTTGGTCATCGGACTTTGCCCCACTCCTTAAAAGGATATATCCTTATCCACACCTTACCGGTGAGTTCGCTTCTCTTGATGTTGCCCACATCCTCCCAGCGGCTGTCCCTTGAGTTATTGCGGTTATCTCCGAGCACGAAGTACTCATCCTCACCCAATAGCACCGGTTCTATCGCCCGCTCGGGATTATTGATCACTTCCCTGCCGTAGTATTCCTCAAGCTTCTCTCCGTTAATATAGATATTGCCATCCTCATCTATCTGTACGCTCTCTCCCGGAAGACCTATTACACGCTTGATATAATATGTATGCTTGTCATACCTGTATGGGAATACCACTATATCAAAGCGTTCAGGGTCCCTGAACCTGTAGCTTATCTTATCCACCAGAAGATTGTCACCGTCCATGAGAGTATATTCCATACTCTCGCCGATAACTTCCGTCCTCTGTCCCACATAATGCACCACTATATATGCCACCAGCAGAACTACAAGTATATATATGCTCGTGCCCAGTACCTCACGTAAGAGTCCGCCCTTTCTAAGCGCCTTATTCTCTTTCTTTGCCATTATGATCCTTTCCGTATCTTACTGATAACACCCGGTTACGGTCTTTCAAGTGACATTCTTCCCAGGCGTCCTGCCCTGTAATCATCTATTAACAGTCTGGCAGCCTTGACCATGTCTATATCGCCTCCGGCTTTAAGGCATCCTCTCTTCCCACCGATAGCATTAAGTACATGATAGCTGTCCCCTGCTGTAGTAATACCGTAATACTTCGTGACAACCTCAGGATATATCTTATCCAGATATCCTATGAGATCCGCCGCCATCTCTTCCATCACGATTATCTCATCATTGATGGAGCCTATGAATGCCAGTCTCATACCGATATCATTGTCCTCGAATTTAGGCCACAATATCCCCGGCGTATCTAAAAGCTCCAGATCCTTACCTGCCTTGATCCACTGCTTACCCTTGGTCACTCCGGGCTTATTACCGGTCTTGGTAACAGCCCTTCCGCTTAGACTGTTGATAAAAGTGGATTTACCGACATTGGGTATTCCGACTACCATTGCCCTTATGGGGCGGTTCTTTATACCCCTTTTTTTGTCCCTTTCTATCTTCTCGGCACAGGCCTTGGATACTGCGGGGCTTATCTCCTTAATGCCGGTTCCCGCTTTGGAATTAAGTTCAAGCGCATATATACCCAGTCCGGTAAAATGTTCTATCCACGCTCTGTTAGCCTCGGGGTCCGCAAGGTCAGCCTTATTAAGCAGAACCATCCTTACTTTGCCCTTACCAAGCTCATCGATATCGGGATTACGGCTGCTTAACGGAGCTCTTGCATCCACGATCTCTATGATCAGATCTATTAGCTTAATATCCTCCTGCATCCGGCGGACAGCCTTGGTCATATGCCCGGGATACCATTGATAATTCAATTCTTCTCTCCTCTTTTGATGAATCCGAACTTGGATTCCTCCTTAGTAAGCTTGAACCAAGCTCTGCCCTCTATCAATTCCCTGTCCACGGGACCTATATTGCCGGATCTTGAATCCTCGCCGCTGTTGCGGTTATCTCCGAGTACGAAATATTCATCCGCATCAAGCAGGATGGGATTCTCAGCCACGCCCGGATCTTCTATGAGATCATACTTCTCATCATCCTCCGGTTCACCATTGATATAGAGCCTGCCGCCCATTATCTGAACCGTATCTCCGGGAGTTCCCACCACACGCTTAACATAGTAATGGGTATGCTCGTTGCCGTTAGGCAGGAAGACGACTATGTCCCCTTTTCTCGGCTTACTGAGCAGATACGTGAACCTGCTTATATATATCGTCTGACCGTTATACAGAGTAGTCTCCATGCTCGAACCGATCACACCGGTCTTATGCCCCCAGTTATTTACCATGAAAAATGCAAGGGCTATGGCTGCGATTATCCCGAAGATATAGCTTGTTATCTCTCGCAGATTATCACTTTCAAGCTTGAATCTTTTCTTTCTGAAGTTAAGTCCCTGAGAGTTACGTCTGCTCATCCTGCCCCATTATCCGTGGTCTTTACATAGTAAATCCTGTCTGTTACACTTATAGTATAATACCACAATATCATAAAAGAAGCGATGCCGTAATAAGCATCGCTTTTTGATCTTCTATCTACTTAATTACTTGATAACTTCCTTAACCTTGGCTGACTTACCTACTCTGTCTCTTAAGTAGAATAACTTGGCACGTCTTACCTTACCCTTACGTACCACTTCCACCTTCTCAACATTGGGTGAATGTAACGGCCATGTCTTCTCAACACCTACACCGTTGGAATTCTTGCGGACTGTGAATGTCTCACGATTGCTTCCGCCCTGTCTCTTAATAACTGTACCCTCGAATATCTGGATACGCTCTTTGTTACCCTCTTTGATCTTATTGTGTACCTTAACGGTGTCTCCCACGTTAAACTGCGGTACCTCTGCCTTAAGCTCGGCAGCTTCGATCTCCTTGATGATCTCGTTATTCATAACAATCTCCTTATCCATAATGGATGTTCTTATCACACTCATCTAGTGACAGAGGACCATCTATAATAGCGACTATGGTATTGTACCATATAGTTTTTTTCTAATCAAGCATTATTTTTACGACGCTTTTTAGCGCTTTCATCGCCTTCATGCGCCTTCATATATGCTTCATACAGCTCCGGGCGTCTCTCCCTGGTCCTTATAAGGCTCTGTTCATGACGCCACTTCTCCACATTGGCATGGTGCCCTGACAGAAGGACCTCGGGAACCTCTCTTCCTCTCCATACCTCAGGTCTTGAGTACTGGGGATATTCAAGCAATCCGTCGTCAAAGGATTCCGTCTCATAGCTTTCGCCGTTACCGAGTACTCCGGGCACAAGCCTCGCTATGGCATCCACGCATACAAGCGCCGGCAGCTCTCCGCCCGTAAGCACATAGTCCCCGATAGATATATAATCTGTCACTATCTCTTCAAGAACTCTCTCATCCACGCCCTCATAGTGTCCGCATAAGAAGATGAGCTCTTCCTCAGCCGCAAGCTCCCTTGCCATCGCCTGGGTAAAAACCGGAGCCTGCGGTGTCATATATACGGTTCTTATTCTGTGTTCGTTCCTGACACCGTCACCTGCGTCATCCGGTAATCCTGTTGCCGCTTTTTTATCACGGATAGACTTAACTATCGCCTGATGACAGTCATATATGGGCTGAGCCTGCATAAGCATCCCGGCACCTCCGCCATAGGTATAGTCATCCACTCTTCCGTGCTTATTCTCCGTATATGCTCTTATATCCACCGCATCCACGGATATAAGACCTTTCTGTACGGCTCTTCCCAGTATACTGGTCTCGGATACCGAATCTATCAATTCCGGAAAAAGGGTCATTATATGGAAGTTCATCTACCCCTCCATTCAGATGCCCACAGGCCTACTGATCCAACAAGCCCGGAAGCACATGTACCTTCATGACGGAATCCGCAATGTCCACATCAAGGACACACTGGGCAATGGCCGGAAGCAAAAGCTCCCTTCCGTCATCAAGGTTTATTACATATACGTCATTGGCTCCCGTATGCATTACATCCGTAAGTTCACCCTCCGTACCGACATCCGTCAGCACCTTCATACCTATCAGGTCGGCTACGAAGTACTCATCCTTATTAAGCTTAATGGCATCATCTCTGTTCACACAGAGATCCTTATCTCTTAGCTTCTCGGCCTCGTCCATCGAACCGAATTCATCAAAGCCCATGATGACCATATTCTTATGATACTTGACACTTCTTACATGGAGCGTAACTCCCTTGCCGTCCATACCAAGGATCACGGTCTTAAGCTTTGAGAATCTTTTTATATCATCTGTCGTAGGATACACCTTCACCTCACCATGTACGCCATGAGGAGATGTTATGACTCCTATACGCAGTCTGTCAGTCGCCATCAGCCTATTTCCACATCAATTCTCTGCTTGCTGCCGTCTCCGGCTGCCTTGACTACAGTACGTATGGCCTTGGCGATCCTGCCCTGCTTGCCGATCACCTTACCCATATCGCCATCGGCAACATGCAGTGAGATCGTGATACCGCGCCCCTCCTGCTTCTCTTCGACAACCACCTCATCCGGGTTATCT
>CAJONG010000112.1 GCA_905235845.1 uncultured Lachnospiraceae bacterium | reverse complement strand
GAGAAGGCATTGGCTGTCATGGCTATGATCGGTATACCTGACAGAACCTCATCCTCAAGTCCCCTGATCGCTCTCGTGGCTTCATAGCCGTTCATAACGGGCATCTGGATGTCCATAAGAACCCCATCGTAGTGTCCATGCGGTGCCATCCTCACCTTGTCTACCGCCTCGCGACCGTTCTCGGCTATCTCTACCGTGAATCCGAGTCTCTTAAGGATCTTGACAGCTATCTCCCTGTTGATGGCCACATCCTCCACAACAAGCAGTCTGAGCCCCTTGAATCTGTCTCCTATTCCCGGCTTAGGAGCCTTAACCTTATCCTCTGACTGTTCGGGAGCTATTCCGAAGGTAAGCTTTACTATGAATTCGGTACCCTGATCCGGTGCTGTCTCCACATCTATAGTGCCACCCATCATATCTACGATACTCTTGGTAATGGCCATTCCCAGACCGCTTCCCTGTATACCACTTACCGTAGATGACCTCTCCTGCTCGAATGCTTCGAAGACCTTGGTCGCAAACTCCTTGGTCATACCTATACCGCTGTCCTTAACCCTAAGCTCGTATCTACCGTGATCCTTATCATCATCCATTATCTGCCACAGGTTCACGCTGACGCTTCCGCCTGCCGGAGTGAACTTATATGCATTGCTTAAGAGATTAAGAAGTACTCTGTTAAGTCGGTTCTTATCACAGTAGACAAACCTGCTCTTGATCTGTGAGGTGTCCACGGTGAATGTTATGTTCTTCTCTTCCATCTGTGTGGAGAACATATCCTTAAGCTCTTCGAAGGTCTTCCTAAGGTCTATGGGAATAAGTTCAAGATCAAGCTTGCCCGTCTCTATGCGGCTCATCTCTAACACATCATTGATGAGGGCCAACAGATGATAGCTCGATGTCTTGATCTTACTTAAGTATTCCTTCATGCCGTTAAGATCCACATCCTTCTGCTCTGCCAGATTGATATATCCTATGATAGCATTCATGGGAGTACGTATGTCGTGGGACATATTGGATAAGAAGGTGGATTTGGCGATACTTTTCTCCTCAGCCACTCCCTTGGCTATCTCCATCTGACTCTCTCTCTTGGATATAGTATTGTATATGCTGAACATGATGCCAAGGGATACAAGGATTATACACATCTGTATCAGATTGTTACGCGTCTGTAACCTTGAAGCCATCTCTATCTGCGAATCTATATACGCCTCGGTCGCTTCCGTATCATCCACCGAACCTAAGCCCGGCTCACTTTGCTCATAATAATTCCTTATATTGGTCGTGATACCCTTGGTCATATCATCATTGGCGTGCTTGATCCACATAATGGATGTGAAGAATATCAGGAAAAGAAGACCGATCCAGACAACAGTCGATTTGCCGAACTTCCTGTCCTTATCACTGACGTACACAAACCTGAAGAAGATGAATCCCAATATGCTCCATGATGCAAGGATAAGGTAGGACTCTGTAGCCATGGTTCCCACGGACCATGACATGAAGTAGAAGAAGAATAACACCGACATTATCAGTCCGAACATTCCGGTGAATGCGATCTTATTATCATTCTCCTTCCTTGCCAAAGTGAATGCGGCAGCAGATGTATATGCATATGCTATGGTGGCTCCGATGGTATTGACATCCACTATCCATCCTATGGCGGTCCGTCCGAGGAATGGTATCACCAGTGATATACACATAAGGAACAGTATGGCATTTTTGGGTGTTCCGTCCGGGCTTAGGACACCGAACCACTTAGGCAGCATGCTGTCCTTGGACATGGTATACATCAGCCTGCCGGCTGCTATGAAGTTACCCACAAGACCTGTTATCACACCCGCAATGACCGTAAGTGTCAGAAGGATGAAACCGGTCGTTCCCATGATGCTGTTCACGGCATAGAATACAGGCAGCCCCTCAAGCCCGCTAAGTCCCGGAAGCGCTTCAATATATTCACTTAAGCCGCCATATTCAGGCGGGATCACAGACGATGTAAGACCCGACAGAAGCATATAAGCGATCATTCCCGTAAGTACCGAGGCTCCAATCATATATATGGATCTCTTAACCGGGAACTTAAAATCCGCTGTGGAATTGGACACCGATTCGAATCCCGCGAAAGCCCACGGAGTCAGGGCGATCATGCTGCATATCTGCATTATCACGGGTCTGTCGGATGAAGCAAAGCCACTGTAGAGTGTGGCAGTGCTTACGCTATCTGCCCTGAATACATTAAAGGCACATATGACTATGCCGCCCAAAAGGATGAGCGCCAGTATTATCTGTACCGTCACCGCTAATCTCTTGCCGTACATACAGCAGCATCCGAATATTGCTGTCACAAGCATGGAGAGGAGTACCTCGCCCATGTATATATCATAGCCTAAGACCTTATAATGGAATCCGAATTGGAAAAGGGTGCCAAAAAGCTTCCTGAATATGAGTGAAAGTGCCGTGGCATTGGCCCAGATGATAGCTATATACACAAGCACCAAAAACCATGCACTTAAAAAGCCATGGTCGTATCCGAATGCCTTGATGGTATATGTAAGCGTGCCGCCGGCATCGGGATATTTATTCATAAGATAGTGATAATTCACACCTATGATGAACATTATCACTGCACCCACAATAAGACCTATGGCGGTGCCTGCCGGTCCGGACAGTGGTAAGAAGGTGGTTCCCGGCATAACAAAAGCGCCCCATCCTACCGCGCAGCCAAAGGACAGTGCCCATACTGCCAGAGGGGATAAGTATCTCTCCCTGCCGGAACCTTGTATATTATCCTGTATGTTCAAGCTTTTCCCTCTCTGTATCATTGTCTTTTGTCAGCCTTATCAAGTCCTTCACCTTTAATATAATACTCAAGAAGTCTGAGCACATACTCGGGAGCATGCCTGTTATCCCTCTCCCACTCTGTGACCGTTCGGTATGATATTCCGAAAAACTCACAGAACTGCTTCCTGTTCATTCCCGTGGATTCACGCAATTCCTTTATCTTCTTCTGGGTGTTATTATCCATGCACTACCTCCGTATCATGTAACCTTACATTTAGGAATGACTCCAACTGATGATACACTCTGTGTATTTTATCATACTGCGTATATAAAAAAAATAGACTTTTTTTTGAATTGGGTGTTGACAATCTACATTTAGTTGTGTACAATCTAATTGTAACAAATCAATGAGCACTGCGATACGCATGGAGGTTCAGTGATGGCATCGGCAGATTTTGGCTCTGCCTCACCCCGTCGCTAACGCTCCGGAATGGAGATTAATATGAATTTATATGATTTTACGGTTAAGGCACAGGATGGTTCGGACGTTGCATTATCGGATTTCAAGGATAAGGTAGTACTTGTGGTGAATACGGCTACGGGCTGCGGATTCACACCTCAGTACGAAGAGCTCCAGGATATGTATGACGAGCTTAAGGATAAGGGCTTCGAGATCCTCGATTTCCCCTGCAACCAGTTCGCCGGTCAGGCACCCGGAAGCGATGATGAGATCCACTCTTTCTGCAGCGGCAGATACGGCATCACCTTCCCCCAGTACAGCAAGGTGGATGTCAATGGTGAGAATGCCATTCCTTTATTCAGATGGCTTACTGAGAATACCAAGTTCGAGGGCTTTAACGGTCCCGCCAAGCTCATGCTCGCACCCATAGTCAAGAAGATGGACAGCGACTATAAGAACAACGGCAACGTCAAGTGGAACTTCACCAAGTTCGTCATCGATAAGAACGGTGAGATCGCCGGCCGCTTCGAGCCTACGGCGGACTGCAAGGATGTTAAGGCCAAGGTTGAGTCACTCTTATGATTTGATTTGAAAGGATAGTGTGAAGAATATGTTTCATTATGATTACAGAACACAAGGCACCTGCTCGCAGATAATAAGCTTTGATCTTGATGATGATGTTGTACGCAACATCTCGTTCATGGGGGGCTGTAACGGCAACCTCAAGGCAGTATCCACTCTGTGTGACGGCATGACAGTGGATCAGATAGAGGGTAAGCTTAAGGGTATCCTCTGCGGCAGAAGACCCACCTCCTGCGGAGATCAGTTCGCAAGAGCCGTAAGAGAAGGTTACAACGCATCTAAGGATCCTGACTATACACCTGAGGCTGTCGACGACTGATCGGTATCTGACAAGGAGATATATCATCAATGGAAGATAAATACGCTTGCTTGAAGCTTGAGAATCAGATATGCTTCCCACTGTACGCATGTGCCAAGGAAGTGGTGCGCAGATATAAGCCCTTACTTGATAAGCTTGATCTGACATATACGCAGTACATCACCATGATGGTCATGTGGGAGCATAAGAAGTTAAATGTCAAGGAATTGGGACAGTACCTGTACCTGGATTCCGGTACTCTCACACCGCTACTTAAGACCCTTGAGAAAAAGGGGTACTTAAGCCGTACCCGTTCGGCGGATGATGAAAGGAATCTCATAATAACCATAACCGACAAGGGTATGGAGATAAGGGATGCTGCCGTGGAAGTGCCTGCTAAGATGGGCTCATGCTTTAACATGGAGCCCGATGATGCAGCCACCCTCTATAAGCTCTTACATAAGCTCATGGCATCCTTTTGATCATAAGCTCACATAAGCCTGGTTATATATGAAGTGGAATAAGGGATATCAGAGTAAAGCATCGAACTTTGCTTTGATATCCCACATTTTATTAAGAAGATCCGAATAATCCGTATCTGTCTCTGCCCGCAGAAGCTCAGTGATCTCACTTACCACATCATATAGCGGCGTAAGTGCAAGATTGGCCAGTACGCCCTTGATAGCATGAGCCTCCTCAAAGGCTCCTGCCAGATCCTTCGCTTTTACCTTCTCATCCAAAGCCTTATATCTGTCATCGTTAAAGGCATCAGGCACGAGCTCCAGATAGAACTCCTCATCATCAAAGCATCTCTCAAGGCCTTCCGCCGTGTTGCATCCAAGCTCACTAAGCTTCTCTACTGTTATCATATTTTATCCTCTCCTTTATAAAATCACTGAATCTGTCAGGATGTACAGGCTTGGAGAAATAGAAGCCCTGAATCACATGAACCCCCGCCTGACGTAACAGCTCATACTGCTCCTTGTATTCCACTCCCTCTGCCACAACCGTAAGCTCCAGATACTCGGCTATATCCATAATGAGCACCACCATGCGAAGATCCTTGGGATTGGTATGTATGTTCCTTATGAACCTCATATCAAGCTTAAGTACATCTATGGGAAGTGATGACAGCATATTAAGTGATGAATATCCCGTACCGAAGTCATCCATCTCTATCTTAAAGCCCGCACTCCTTAAGTCGTTGACCACCTCTATGATCCTGTCGGAATCCTCTGTATACGCCGACTCCGTGACTTCGAGCATATATTCCTCAGGCGTTATTCCGGCCTCATTCACGATACCCGAGATCTCATCCAAAAATCCCGGCTCCAGCATATCTATCCTTGAGACATTAACGGATACCGGTATCGTAATGCCATATTCCTTCTTCCACTTGGCTACCTGCCCTGCCGCCTCTCTCCAGACATATCTGTCAAGCTTCCTGATCATACCGTTCTCTTCAAAGAGCGGGATAAAGTGACCCGGACTTACCATGCCAAGCTCCGGATGCTGCCATCTTATCAGCGCCTCAGCGGATGTAAGGTGCGGCGCACCGTCCTGAATAGCCATCTTGGGCTGGTAATATACGACAAACTGCTTCTCCGTAAGTGCCTTCTCCATATCGGCCATCAGCCTCTCGGCATAGGCTTCCTTCTCATGCATCTCGGAGTCATAGTAGGCTATCTGAGAGTTGTACTTGCCTTTGATGCTGTTGCAGGCTAAAAGCGCACAGTCCATTCTTCTGTGGATATCCAGTTTTCGGTTGACTCTTGGATATATACCTACCCTTATACGGCTTGCGGCATCTTCAAGCTTATCCGATATATCGGTCACTATCTGTCTGAATATCTCCTCTATATAGTCGGTATGCGGCATGTATATATAGAACATATCCGCGTGATACCTGCAGGCTATACCCCTGTTCTCCCT
>CAJONG010000111.1:2915-9138 GCA_905235845.1 uncultured Lachnospiraceae bacterium | reverse complement strand
GACATCTGATATTGCAGCAGTATTCACAATAGTGTCTGCTCCGCTCTCATCGATTATTCGCTTTATCTGCTCTTCAGAAGCATTTCTAAGCGATGGAGCCGCAACCACATCTTCGCAGACTTCCATTATTTTGTTGCCAACAAACCCTGTTGCTCCGGTTACAAGTATCATTTACAATTCCTCCGGTTAAGGTTTTCTTTATCCTTTAATGCTCTTTCTTTCCTCGTCAAAAGTATATGGATAATGCTGCATGATATCGGAATCAGCCAACACGGCATACAACGCATCATAATCACCCGGATTCATTTCCCGCATGTACAGTCTTTCTGTAGATATGATTATATTTCCCTCAGTTGTCATGGTCTCTATTTCCTTTCAAAATTTTCTGTCTGGCTTTTTTCTGCGCTTTATTGAAGCCTATGCATTCTCACCGATTCTTTGCAAATTCATACGCGATTTCAGCCCAATTCCAAATATCGGCACCGTTTTTCTCAACAAAATGGACTTTTCCTGACAGGTCATCCGGGATATATGCCTCTATGATATAATTGCAAAGTTCTTTCAGCCTGCTCATATATGCCTCCCTCATTTCAGCTCTTCAATAAAATTCAACATCCTCTGTGTGGCCAACTCATTACGGGGCATTGAGCGCAATTCCTCTGCCGTAACCCATTTATATGCGGACGTCTCGCCATCCTGCAGCACAACGCTGTCCTTGTCAACATCCGTCTCACACAGGTAATCTACATATATCGATCTATGCAGATGGTGCAGAACACGCCCTACCTCTGTGAGCCTGTCAGCTTTGATCCCTGTCTCTTCAGAAAGCTCTCTTAACGCACAGGTTATCGGATCTTCTGCCTGAAGTGCAGACCCTCCTGCGGTGGCTTCCCACATTCCGCCTAAATGCTTTCGGGAATCTCTTTGCATAAGCAAATAAGTACCGTCAACATGTCTTACAATAATCTCACACACAAGATGGAAGACTCCTTCCGGTATCGATTCTCCACGGATCAGTGTCAGACCATCTATTCTGTTCAATTTTTCATCATATGCATCCCAAATTTCCATGCCCTGCTTTTTTCTTTCGTCCGGTGAATCTTTCGCTAAGAGTTTAATATTAGTTCTGCTAAGTTCGCTTCGCTCGCTACTCCTCTATCTGGCTACACTCTTATTTCAAAAGCTTTATTATTTCCTTCTCATTCTGCTTTGTAAATTCAGAAAGTTCATAGGATCGTATACGTTCCTTACCCATATTCGGAATAACAAAGCCATTCTTCACCAGTGTCGCCAATCGATTGATGACCGTCTTATTTGTAACTTCAAGCTCCTTACTAACCTCGATAGGCGTGAATTCCCTTTTGTAATTCTTTATTAATAGTAAGAGCAATTCTTTCTCTTTACCTTTTAAATACGAAAGGCTTCCTTCCAACTCTTCACCATTTGAACTCTCCGATAATTCACAAACCTTATTTGAATACAGCAAAACCATGCGAAGAAAATAATTGATCCAAATCTCCGGATGTGGGGGATTATCCCGCCCTGAATAATATAGTGCCGGAAGCCCCATCTGGATCGATTCATAATATTCATCAATATCGTATGCAAAATACTCTTCTAAGGAGCCAATGCCATTAAACCCGTATCCGTTGATATCTAAAATATACCCAGAGAGCAGCCTTGCTGTTCGACCATTTCCATCTTCAAACGGATGAATAGTCACCAGCTGATAATGAACCACCGCTGCAACTATGAGCGGATGATCATCTGTCGTATTCACATATTCTACCAATTCATCCAATAAATCCGGTATATCAATATATTCCGGTGGAATATAATCCGGATTTCCTGTCTGGGAATCGTATACAGCAAATAACACTCCGGGTGGCATTGATCCTCGAAGTCCTATTTTTTCTTTTGAGGCTCCCTTTTCAACATACTTCTGCACATCCAATATCAGTTTCTTTGAAAACTGTTCTTTCTTAGCCGCCTTCTCTTCCAGATAATTCAATGCAAGGAAATAATTACGTACCTCCTGCTCCGGTTTGAGATAATGCTTTCGCTCGTCGCTATCTATAACCTCATCCACCTGTTTCTCCGATAAAGGATTCCCCTCAATCTTAGTAGATGCATAGGAGCTTTTCTTTTTTGAATTTTTCCGTAACTTACTTGCTACAGCAACAGGCAGCGAAACCTCTGAAACCTTATACCTGTTTTTATCAATCTCCGTAATATACTTTAATATCTCATTTGACAAAGTAACTTTTATCATAAAAGGCGCCCTCCTGACACATATATTATATCACGAGAGCGTCAATTTTTCCATTAAAATTACACTATTTTTTCACTAATTTTCATTATGCCTTTCACTATTTTTCCACCATCTTCTATACTTTTTTCAGCCCAACTCCAAATATCGGCACCGTTTCTCTCAACAAAATGGACTTTTCCTGTTAGGTCATCCGGGATACATGCCTCTAATTTATCTTGATATTCCGCAGGTACTACGATCGAATGAACCGAATCCCGCAATATTACTTCATCTTTTATCTTTAGAGGCAGGACACCGTCAAATACAGCTTTGGGATGTGTAATGATATTTTCATATTTGAAAAAGAATCTCACTCCCGGTTCGAAGTTCAAACTAAGATCCTGCTCATCCGGAAATCTGCCGAGTTTACGTTCCATAACCAGTCTGTCCCCGGCCTGACAGTTTCCCCATGCAAACATGACATAATCAAAGTAATCCTCCGGATCATTTGCAGCATTCTGTAAATTCAAATTGACCTATTTCTATACGCATTTGAGCCACCTCCCAACTGGCATAGTAATCCTTCTCGTACTATCATTCCACGCGGCTTATCATTCAACATGGCTTATCACTCCGTCTCTGTATACATATGAAGCATGCCATGTCCTTATAAGCTCTGCCGTCTCTTCCTCCGTCATATCCTTATCATAACTTGCATATACGGTAGCCACAGGTGCCACCTCATAGCTTATATATGTATCGTTAAGCCAGTGTATCCTGCTTCCGTCTCTTAGGAAAAGTACTCTGTGATTCATGATTCTATCATATTCTTCATCGGAAAGCGAGTTCAGATAGTCTATATATTGTTGACCTTCAGGGTCAATCATATCCTTTCGTGACTTTATGTCCGCCTCCATGTCGCTCCTGTAGCCGTGGAGCATATATCCATAGGCGGGATAATCGGTCGTACACAATATGAAGGCTGCGAATATGCCGAGGAATACATAGCCTTTTATCTGCTTTGAGTCCGATGCATGTCCCGACTCCGTTGCGACATGTGCCGCTGCACACATAAGCAGCATGAGGGTTCCTATGGTAAAGGGCGCACCATATCTGGATATGGATATCGCCATCACTTCCGATGACCCGTACTGTGTCTCTGTGGCGAATATGCTCATATGACTTAGCAATACCATCACATATATGACTGCTCCCGTGGCTATGGTGTATATAAGAAGGATTATCGCAGTCTCCTTATTGACCTTGGTAGTCAATAAGATGCATATCCCTATTGCCATCAGTATTACGAACATCTCCAAGGCCGATATGTCAGGCAGCCATGTATGTGTAGTATGCATAGGTTCCTTGATAAAGCCCGTGATATAGAACCGAAGCTTATCTGCCGCATCATCCGGCATATTGATACCGCCGCCTGTCACAGTCCTGGCCGCTGCTCCGGTAAGCTTGGCTATCCGCCTGTTGATGAGGCAGTTGGCCCACCAGCTTCCCTGGAATAGATATATAACCGCAGCCGTCAGAAGAACTTTGAGTCCCTTTCCGTTCTCCTTATACGCATCTCTGTGTGCGGCTGACATCACAATCATAAGTATCACCGCGAATGTCACCCAGATAAAACCCGTATTCTTGCACAGAGCTGTCACCGAACCATAAAGCGCTATCTTGATATACGGAATATACGAGCCGGTCTTTTTGCCGCTTATCTTATACTCCGAAGAATTCTGACTTACCCGGTCAAAGTCCGTGCAGACAACAAGGGCTTCGTATATGGCGATGAGCATCCCTCCGTATACTATTCCCATAGTCACATCCGCACATGCTCCGTAGCTCCATACATCATTGACTATGCCGGGTATAAGCATGATGCAGCACATCCATGCGCCTTTTATCAATACACATGCAATACCGCTTATCAGAGTGTGATACTTCCCACCCGAAGGCTTTGGTATCACGGCTTTATCCGCCACTCTCATAATAGGCAGCATGAATATCATATTCATAAGGGTATAGCCGACAAAAGCATATCCTTCCCTATATGTATGCGGCGACAGCTTAAGCGCACACCATTTCGCCATCTGTATAGCCGGAGGATAATCTCCGAATTCGGGTGCCACATTGCCATAGCGACCCGAAAAACCGTTCATATAATATAAAGCCTTGGCATCCGTTGCCCAGAAGTTCACGTCATCCCACCATTTAACCACATGATCCTTAGTAAGCAGGGCAGTTACGAAGCTAAGCAGTAAGAAGAACACTGTCCCCATCACATCTTCCTTATGGATATGACCATGCTTAATCACACGATATATTCCGAAGGCTGCCGCAACGGTAATGGGAAGCCATACATACTCCATGGCATGGAAGAATGCCATTACATACAATACAAGAATAAGCCCTGCCGCCATAAGCGGCAGGGCATCGTAATACCTTATCCTATATTCAGTTCTAGTATTCCGGCTCAATGAGTCCATAGGTATTGCCCTTCCTCTTGTAGACTACATTGACCTGATCTGTCTCCGCATTGACGAACACGAAGAAATTATGACCCGTAAGCTCCATCTGGATGCAGGCATCCTCAGCATACATGGGCTTAATGTCGAACTTCTTGGTACGGACTATCTGTACCTCTTCATCATCCACATAGTCCTTCTCTATGAACTCCTGCTTGAAATAGTCACCGCTCTGGTGCCTGTCAACTATCTTATTCTTGTACTTCTTAAGCTGTCTCTCAATGATCTCCTCCACCAGATCTATGGATACATACATATCATTGCTGACCTGCTCCGATCTGATGACCGTGCCCTTGACAGGTATCGTCACTTCTATCTTCTGACGATCCTTCTCCACACTTAAGGTTACATGAACCTCTGTCTCAGGTGTAAAATACTTCTCTAACTTCCCGATCTTGTCCTGAACTGCTCCTCTTAAGCCTTCCGTAACATCAATGTTCTTACCGCTAATGATGAATTTCATACTGATCAGTCCCTTCTTATTCAGATTCGCGCCGGGATCATATCGCAGGCTCCGCATTCTTATACTTGTGACATTATGACATATATCACATATATCACATACGGCTCATACACTGCTCCCTTCACGTATGTATATTCTACCATATCAACAGTCTCTGTGTCTACTTAACAAATTGTAAATTTTCTGACAATTCTCAATGTCGCGGGATTGTTTTCTTTCTTTATTTTTGGCTGAAATAATCCTTTTCTTTCCTGCATTTGTGCATCTTTTCCAAAACCTGGGTTCGATAGTTTACCATAATTTTCCACGATTTTGAACCTGACACATGTGTATAATGTGGATAAGTGGGCGAATAAGTGCTGTAAATCGCATATATTCCGATTGCGTATGTGGATAACTCGCTCCTATATTGACCGATTGACTAACAAGGTCATCTCACTTTTTCGTCATAATTCATAAGTGTTTTCATGTCAACCAAATTGTGATAAAAAGAAAAAGTCTGACATTTTACCATTGCTAATACCAAAAAAGGAGCCTTCGATTCTCCCGAAGACTCCTTGTACTGCATATGTGATATTTAAAAGCTCCTTAGACACATTCCATTGCCTTACCATTCCGGCTCTGTAATCTTAAGAACATCCTAGAATATTCTTCTGATACATACAGGCTGACGATATGTGGCATTCGATACGATTATACCTGTCTTGGATGTGGATGCATGTACTATCTGGTTATTACCTATATACAATCCTACATGTCCCGAATAACAGAACAGATCGCCGGGCTGGGCTTCCGCTACGCTTGCTACCGCATAACCCATGTTCCTGTCGGCTGTCGCCGAGTGAGGAAGTGATACTCCGAAGTTCTTATATACACTTAATACGAAGCCTGAGCAATCAGCACCGTTTGTAAGTGATACACCACCGTATACATAAGGATTGCCGACGAACTGCAATGCGAAATTGGCCACCTGTGCTCCAA
>CAJONG010000111.1:0-2899 GCA_905235845.1 uncultured Lachnospiraceae bacterium | reverse complement strand
AACAGGCTCTGAAGGGAAGTATGATCCGTATGTCCTTCCGCCGCCAGTATCGCCGGTATTGTTATTGCCCGCTGTAGCGCTCCTTGCAGCAGCATTCGCCTTGTCTCTCTCTGCCTTCTCCTTGGCAAGCCTTATCTCTTCCTCTTCCTTGGATTCAGCCTTGACAAACTCTGTGTGGAGATCGACATATTCATCGGATACATATCCGTAGCCTTCCTCTATATCAACCTTGACCCAACCGTCAAGCTCCTCCACTACAAGAAGATCATCCTCTATCGGTACAAGTCCGAGAACAGGAGCATCAAGTCCGGGCTCTTTTCTCACCTTAAGAGTAGTGGTATTGACTATCGCATGAAGTGTACCGACCTCCTTGGCAAGCTGTACGGCATCATCACCGGTGACACAATACTCACCCTTGACCCATCCTGTACAGTTACCTGACTGAATCTTATACCAGCCGTTCTCTTCCTCTATGAATTCGCCCACCGACTTATTATAAAGCTTACCGACTACCTTACCCTCATTTTCATCAGGAAGATCCCTGACATTGACATAGTCATGAACCTGCGCTATGACAAGGTTACTGAAGTCCTCTCTGGCAGTCTCTTCTATATAATCGGCCGGAGTCCTGACCGCCACCTCGACAATTTCCTTGTCAAAATCAATGGTCTTCTCCATTGTGGCCTTCTTGGTCTCTTCCGCTTCAGAAGCTTCCTCAGAGAGCTTGTCCTTAGACTCCTCCTCAGACTCCTCAACCTCGGGAGTGACCATATTCTTAACTTCTTCCTTAACATCCTTAACGGATGTACCCTCGCTTACAACTATGGAAAAACCGGCAGACGGAAGCGAATCCGAAAGCGTAGTTGCATGTACAGATATGCTTCCTGCCGTAATTCCGGCAGTCAATATTCCGACTGTAGCAAGTGTTGTTATTACTGTTCTGTTCCTATTCATACCTTTTCTGTAATCTGTACTGTGGCATATACAGCATATACTGTCTGCCACATGAGTTAATTTGTTACAAATCCTTAACAAATATACCACGATATAGTATTATTGTCAACCGCTATATCTTGTACATTATGTCAACTATGCGGCTTTATGATGTGTTATGTTAATCTACCATGCCGAGCACATTGTGCGAGGCTGGCGAGGCGAATTTCAGTCAACCATATTTTCACACTAACTCTCCGTAACAATTGTAATGCAGCGGTATACCTGCATCAGCACAATCCGCCGTCCAATGTGATTATCTGTCCCGTCAGATATGCGGGAGCCGTAGCAAGCATATAGGCAAGCCCCGCCACCTCTTCGGGCGTGCCGTAACGTCCGGCAGGTATCTGCTCTGTCAATGCCTCTCTCTCCTGCGGACTTAGGTGGCTGTTCATGTCCGTATCAATGACACCGCAGGCTATGGCGTTGACCTGTATGTTGCTCGGTGCCAGCTCCTTGGCCAAAGCCTTGGTGAAGGCATCCACTCCGCCCTTGGATGCTGAATATGCTACCTCCATTGACGCTCCGACGCTCCCCCACATGGATGAGATATTGATGATCCTTCCCTCGTGATTGTTAAGCATACGCTTTATCGCTCTTGAGGATGTATAGAATATGCTGTCAAGATTGGTTGACATAACCTTGTGCCAATCCTCGCTGCTCATATCCTGAAGAAGTCCTGCATATGAGATGCCGGCATTATTTATCAATACATCCACTCCGCCTATCTCGTCAAAAATACGGGCCACAAAGTCCTCATCCCCCATATCTCCCTGATAACATCTGACGGACACATGATGGTTAGTCCTAAGCTCTTCCGCTATGGCATCCATTCTCTTCATATTATTAATGCAGGTTAAGATAAGGTCATATCCTGCTGCCGCGAATCTGCGTGCGATAGCCTTTCCTATACCTCTTGATGCACCTGTGATCAATGCTGTTTTGTTCATTCCAAACTCCATTCCCTGTGTCAATACTCCGGACATTCCATATATCGCCTCTCGAGTATGGCTTACTTGTATCACCACTATAGTTAAGTCAGATTTACTGCCTGATAAGCTACCCCTATGGCTTATCCAATATATAAGGGTCGACTGTCACATGACAGCCGACCGGTCAGATTGCGATGTATGCTTACAGACTGTTGATATACTCTGTTGCCGAAGTCACGGCACAGGCTCCGTCCGCCGCTGCCGTCACTATCTGTCTTAGTGCCTTGGTACGTACATCCCCTGCCGCATATACACCGGGGATATTGGTCTTGCAGTCCTCTCCCGCCTTGATATAACCTCTCTCATCCATATCCACCACGCCCTTAAGATACTCCGTAATGGGATGAGTCCCCACGGCTATAAATACCCCGTCTACATCAAGTGTCTTAGACTCATTTGTTTTGACATTATGGACATTAAGCCTCTCCACGGCATCCGTGCCCTCTATGGAATCAGGGACCGTGTCATATATGATATCAATATTCTCCGTAGACTTCACGATATCGACAAGTTTCTTAGCGCCCCTGAACTCATCACGCCTGTGGATGAGATAGACCTTGCTGCAACCTCTGGCAAGGAAGATGGCATCCTCAAGCGCCACATCTCCGCCGCCTATCACAGCCGTCACACGATTGCGGAAAAATGCCCCGTCACATGTAGCACAATATGACACACCCATACCGCCAAGCTCCTCTTCACCCGGAATACCCAGATGATTGTGAGTGGCACCCGTAGCGATGATAACTGCCTTGGCCTCGATAGTCTCCTTGGATGTCTGTATGCGCTTAACACTGCCGCCATCCTCGATGCCTGTGACCGCCCCCTCCATGAACTCAACCCCTGCCGATATCGCATGCTCATGCATCTTACTTCCAAGCTCCATGCCGCTTATGCCGGGCAATCCCGGATAGTTG
>CAJONG010000110.1 GCA_905235845.1 uncultured Lachnospiraceae bacterium | reverse complement strand
TCTGGTGCTTTTCGTTCGTTCATTGTTTAATTTACAAGGTACACATCCCGCAACCGCGGAACAGTTGATATATTAGCATCGAGAGGGCTGTTTGTCAACTGCTTTTTCCGCGAATTTTGCCATATTTTTCGCTTTCGTTATTCCTGCCAAAAGAAGGGCTAATATGTCAACCTGTCTTTGTGGATTCTTCTCTAATCGGCAAGCTGCCCCGGCGATTACCGGGGCATCGTAAGCTGTCGACAAAGTGTCGACAGCTTACGATGCAAATGCAGGAGCATGCAACCATGCTCCTGCGTTTATATGGATTTCACGCGAAGGGGGATTCCCATTCCCCTTCGCAATCCCCCATGCGTATCGAAGCCTTTCCGCAAATCACTTTTGTCTGCAGTCTACGGTGATACAGCGGCAAGGGGAGTGATTACAGCCGGAAGTCCTCCGGGGAGAATTTCTCGGTGTCCAGCTCCACCGGGCGGGGCGGCACACGCTTGAGGGGGTCGTAGCGGAAAGCGCCGCAGTGGTCCTCTATGGCCACGATACCCTTTTTGACACAGGCCACCTGGGTGTCGCTGACGGGACAGCCCTTCTCGCAGTAGGCGCAGCGGGGCTCCACATGTTTGCGAAACAGCATTGGCTCAACCTCTCCTTCCGTTCTATATATTATAAGGTATACAGCACCACTTCGCCGTTCTCGGCGGTGGCTTTGATCTGGGTGATGGGGTTTTCGTAAGCCTGGATGATCTTGGTGGCCATGGGGTCCTCGATCTCCCGCTGGATGCAGCGGCGCAGATTGCGGGCGCCGTAGGCGGCAGAATAGGATTTTTCCACCAGATAGTCCAGCAGGGCGTCGTCATAGCGGAAGTGGAAGCCCTTTTCCTGGAGGGAATCCGCCAGCTCGGACAGCATGATGTCAGTGCGAAATTCTCCTTGCCTGTCGCAACATTCTCCACATATTGTCTTGCTTCGTACAGTGCGCCCTCATCCGCACCTATGGCGGTCTCATATACCTCAGCAAAACCTAATGCCTTAAGTGCTGCCTTGAACTTAGCAGGTGTCACATCCTTACCGAACTGTCCGGCGAATGCCGGTGCGATCTGGGCTATTATCTCTTTGCCGGACTGCAGGGCTCTGATAAGCTGGAATACCTGTGATTTATCCGCTATCGCTCCGAAGGGACAGCTTACCATACACTGACCGCAGGATACGCACTTATCATTATTGATCACAGCCCTTCCCTTTTCATCGGACTCAATCGCTCCCACCCCGCATGCCAGAGCACAGGGTCTTGTCTGATGTGATATGGCATCATAAGGGCATATGGCCTTACACTTACCGCACTTGATACACATCTCTTCATCAATGACAGATTTGCCGTTTTTCATGGTAATAGCGCCCTTGGGGCACACTTCACGACATGGATGCGCCACACAGCCCATGCATCTGTCCGTCACCTGATATACGTTCACCGGACATGAATTACATGCTGAGGGTATGACCTGCATAAGAGGCGGCTCGTAATACTTCTCCGAGATATTGCTCTCCTCAAGTCCCTGAGTCAAGTGACTCGGCTTATTCTCCGGACGAAGAGACAGTCCCATCGCAAGACGAAGCCTCTCTCTTACTATGGCACGCTCACGATAGATATTCTCCCTGAATTCCGGTTCATCGTAATCGATTATCTGATACGGAAGAGCCTCCATATCATCCTTAAGATTTGTTGAATTGTAGGCAAGATTAGCCACCTCTTTGAATATACGGCGGCGCATCTTACGCACCTGTGTATCTATACCTCTCATAATTCCACATTATAGTACATCTTCGGGCATTATGACAATATAATAATAAAATATTTGTTAATCATTTGACAATATATCTATAAGGCTCGGAATCCTGTTATACAGATCCGAGTCAAAGCGCTCAACCGCACTTACCACAAGCACATCCGCTTCCCTTATATCTTCGGCAACATCTTCTAGGTTTTCACGCTGTACCATACACAGATCGGCAAAATCCTTCTCAAGATAGGGTATCATCCATTCTCTGAAGGAATCTCCGATAAAGACGCATTTCTCTTCATTAGAGGACGTCGTTTTGCATCTGTAGACCTCAGTATAACCGAATACCGGATTCCTTGTACCCTCTTCCCATGTAAGTTCTATATTAGGCTTGTAACTGACCACCTGGTCATGGTCATTACTGTATTTATCAACCGGAAGAGCACCTGTGAGCACCAGTCCCAGTGCCACAAAATCCGTGCTTTCAGTCTCCACATGAGCAAGGTCCGTAGTCTCCATACCAAGGGCTTCATATAAGGCCATAGTACCTATGAATGCTCCTACATTATTCCAATGTGTATCATAAGCAAAGTATGTGTCATAATATACCTTATTCTCCTTAAGCTCCTTAATGGGATATATCATATTGATGTCATAATTCTCATCAGCATATTCCTTGAAGACATCCATTCTCTTCTTATCGGTCACTATCTCCATGGTCGGCATGTATTCGGCATATACCTGTTCCTTATTGGGCATGAACATATAGACAAGATTTATGCCCTTATCCCTGCATATATCCTGAAGCTTCTGCATCTGATCAAGATGCCCGCCCATCTCATCCTCAGACATGACATTCTCGCCGGTATAGTACTGCAATGACCCGTCTCCCCTGTAGAACAGCCAGTCGAATCTTCCCATAACCGTATAATTATTCTCTACCGTAAGAGGATAATAAGATGTGTCTACAAGCTTAGGCTCTATATCGGTCCACCTCTTCCTGCCGCATATGCTGCATCTGTACAGCTTATGACCATATGCCATATACGAGCCTTCCGTCTCTTCTATAAGCTCGTCATTATGTCCTGTAGGCGGTATAACCTCTTCATAAGTCTCACCGCAGTCCTTACACTCATATCTTACAAGACCCTCTTCCTCACAGGTCGCATCCTCCCTGTAGATCTCCGCATATTCATGTTCCTCACTGTCAGTCTCTATAATCTCAACTGCATTAAGGTTATCATCTTCAGGGGGATTTATGACAGAAGTGTCATCTTCTTCATTGAGACTTGCAAGGTCGGGAATATCAAGAATGTCCTGCCCACTTCCACCGTAGAATAAGCTTATAAGAGCAGGTCTTATGCTGTCTCTGTAGGTGCTTTCCAGAGTGTCATTGACTTTCTCGGAAGCAGACAGTATATGGGCTCGAAACGGCACTCTGTCATTATAATACGCTTCCACCTGAGAGGTATAGGATGAGATATCTGAGTCCTCAGGCCATTTAGCCAGGGTTCTGTTCTCCTTATTCTCCATGGCTTCATACTGATTCTCTATCTCTTCCCTGTCACTTGCAAGCAGAATAACCCCCCATATCACGGAGGGGAGTGCTAAGATCAATATGAATATGATTATCCTAATCCTGTTACCGGTCTTCATGAACATCTGCGGAATCAGTTATCCTTATACCTAGAATTGAAAATATATAAACGGATTATAACTTCCGCTTACAATCGATATAATACAATATATCAGAAGGAGCATCTGTACACAGTACTCTGCCGCATAGGCTGCCCTGTTCTCCTTAAGTCTCTCACTGACTGCCCCTACCGGCTTATCAAGTATACCCATGCACAGAATAGCCGCTATGAAAGCTATGATGGTCTTCATGGTCATAAAGTTAAGTACGGTATACTCTCCTTTTGTAAAAGCGAATAACCTTCCGATATAGTGCACAGCCTGTCCTATATTATCCGAGCGGAAGAACACCCATCCCACCATGACGATGACCATGGTATACAGCCAGTTGATAAGCTTGAATCTGTTCTTATCAAGCAGCCTGCCAAATCCCATCCTCTCTATCACTATGAGCACTCCGTAATACAGTCCCCATACGAAGAATGTATAGTTAGCCCCGTGCCATATTCCGGTTAAAAGGAATACGACCATTAGATTACGGTATATCTTCCACTTAGCATCCGTCCTGCTTCCTCCGAGGGGTATATACACATAATCCCTGAACCACGATGATAACGATATATGCCATCTGCGCCAGAATTCCCTGACGGACATGGACATATACGGAGAATTGAAGTTCTCCTTAAAATCAAATCCAAGCATCCGTCCAAGGCCTATCGCCATATCCGAATATCCGGAGAAATCATAGAATATCTGGAAGGTATATGCCATCATTCCGAACCATGCCACTCCGGCGCCGAATTTACCGGGATCATCCGCAGCTACCTCCCATATGGAATCTACAGCCTGTGCCAGAATATTGGCTATGATCACCTTCTTAGCCAGACCGAAGCAGAATCTCTTAATCCCCGATACGAACTTCTCCGGTGCCTCCGTCCTTCGGTCTATCTGCTCCCTTATGTCATTATATATGACAATGGGACCTGCTATAAGCTGTGGGAAAAGCGCCACATATAAGGCAAACTTACATATGCTTCTCTGCACCGGAGTCTTCTTACGGTACAGATCTATGGTATATGACATAGCCTGGAATATATAGAATGATATGCCTATGGGAAGGACAACTTCTTTAAGACCGAGTCCGCCTTTATCCATTCCTTTTATGGATTCTATGGTATTGATGACCAGATTATAATACTTAAAATAGAATAAGAGTCCGATATTGGCACAGATCGCAAGTACAAATAAAGCTTTTCTTCCTCTATCTGCCCTGTCTATCATAATACCGGCAGTATAGTTGATCAGTATGACCGCAAGCATAAGGAAGAGGTAATATATACCTCCCCATGCATAGAATATAAGGCTGGCTATAAGAAGGAATCCGTTCTTAAGTGCAATTCTTTTATTCTGTGCATCTTCTCCAAAAGGAATAAAGCCGATAATGGAATTAATGATAAGCACCGCGGGTAGGAATATCCACAGAAATATCATTGAACTGAAAAGCATCTTTTTCTCCGAAATCTTTATTCATAGTCGCCGCAATGGAGTATAGGTCTTGTGGGATCGGTCTGCCTAAGCGTGGCCTTGACATCTATGACATTCTGATTGGAGCTGCCCTTCCACAGAAGCTTGGTATCCTTAAGATCGCACATGAATTCACCGTCAACGACTACATCAACATATTGCATCATCGGATAGTGCCAGATATCCTTCCAGTCAGAGCCGGTATACAGCCATATGGTCTTATTCGGATACTTCTCCTTTATCTCCTGAATGAGGGATCTTACATCCAGTCTGTTGGCGGAATGCAGAGGATCTCCACCGGAGAATGTGATACCTGATATATAGTCCTTGTCAAGCTGCTCGAATATCTCGGCCTTGGCAGCATCATCGAAGAGCAATCCGCCATCGGGGTCCCATGTGATCGGATTCTGGCAGTCCTTACAGCAGTGGTCACAGCCTGCCACCCACAGTACAACTCTGAGGCCATCGCCGTTAAGCATGTCATCCTTGGTAATATTATGATAACGCATGATTACATAGATTTCCTTTCTGCTATCTCGGCCATCTTGGCATCATTAAGTCTGGTGTCGCCGTGTACTCTCGAATATGACAGATAACCGTTCATTCTGTCTATCTTGGTGAGGTTCCTTGAACCGCACTTTGGACAGACATCCATCTCAAGCTCCTGATGACCGCAGTCATCGCAATAAGCCAGACTCATGTTGACTCCCTCATAGAAGCCCATATCCATGGCTCTTCTTATAAGGGTCTTGATAGCTTCCAGATTGTAATCTATGGGATACTTGACATACTGTATCTTACCGCCGTTACAAAGCTCCCAGAATCGGTATTCCTTATCCTGCTTCTCTATGGGAGTGATATCCTCGGTTACGTGGCAATGGAAAGAATTGCTCACATATTCCCTGTCCGATACTCCCTCTACTATGCCATACTTCTTGCGGAACTGCTTCACCTGAAGTCCGCAGAGATTCTCGGCAGGTGTTCCGTATATGGCATAGAGATTACCGTCTTCTTCCTTGAATTCATTGATCTTCTTATTGATATGCTCAAGCACCTCTACAGCGAAGGCTCCGTCCTCCACAAGCGACTTGCCGTTATATAACATCTGAAGCTCATTGAATGCCGTGATACCGAAGGACGCTGTAGCCGACTTAAGTATAGGCTTGATCTTCTCGTGTAGCTGCAAGTGACCTCCTAAGAATCCTCCCTCACAATATGCCAGAGGATTGGTGGAGGCTCTCATCTCTCCGAGATATGCATAAGTACGTATATGAAGCTGACGGATAAGATTCAGATAATAGTCAAGCAC
>CAJONG010000109.1 GCA_905235845.1 uncultured Lachnospiraceae bacterium | reverse complement strand
TTTTTCCCGGAATTTATTGTATAACATCGTGTTATAACATATTTTAAAGTCTGTTGCATTATGCTCATATATATGCTATACTTGCGGACGTTTACAACAGGTGTTAACTCCTTCCCATCTGTTACATACCACTAAAGGAGGCATATAATGCATAGTAAGAAAATACTTTACATCACTCAGGCAGCGGTGATCGCTGCTATCTACGTCGTGCTGACACTCATAGCCGCAGGCTTCGATCTTGCCAGTGGAATGATCCAGGTACGATTCTCGGAAGCACTGACAGTGCTGCCATATTTCACCCCGGCCGCCATACCCGGACTTGCAATAGGATGTCTGATAAGCAATATTGCCACAGGCTGCCTGCTGCCGGATGTCATCTTCGGCACACTGGCCACACTGATAGGGGCTATAGGTTCATGGTGCTTAAGAAGGAGTAAGATACTTGTGACCCTGCCGCCCGTTATATCCAATGCGGTCATTATACCCTTTATCCTGACCTGCGCATACAAAATCCCCGGCGGTATACCGCTGCAGATGCTTACGGTAGGCGCCGGAGAGGTCGTATCATGTGTCATCATCGGTTCCATACTCTTACGCGCACTGATCCCTGTGAGCAAATATATATTCGACCGGGATTGATGTCATCACTTAAGGTTGCACCGAATCTAATCCACTACGGTTATGATATCCGTAAGGACATAATTGAACAAGGGGTGGGAAGTATCCTTATTCTCGATGTATCCTTCCATTAACTCTATGGTGTCGGACGGATCATCGGGATTAACTCCCTTGTAATTACCCCTGAACACAAAATCATTCTCTCCCCTCTTAAACCTTACTATGGCATTGTCCATAGCTTCCTTCGTACCTGGAGCCGCCGTTCCTGCGTTCAGATCGACGATCTCTACCCAGCCCTGTTCAAATCCCGCTGATACATCATTGCCATGGATATGTCCGCGAATGACGGATTCGATGCTCTTACCTGCCATAAGTGCATCAACAGCGGTCACGACATATCTCTCCCAGCATATCCTTGAAGTTACAAGCGATGCACCCGGTGCAACCTCCGTCATACTCTGATTGTAACCCACGAAATACACCGGTCTCTCCGCCAAGGCTGCTTCACAGGCAAGCGCCGGACCTATGGTATCCGTGTGCTGTGATATTATGACACATCCGTCATCTATGAGTCTGAAGGCCGCGTCTCTCTCATGTGTGAAGCTGTCCCACGTCTGTGTGTAGCAGACGCGCATCACGGCATTCGCAACCTCACTCCTTACACCAAGCAGGAAAGCGGTATAACCTGATATCACCTCAGATGTGGGGAATGCCGCCACGAACCCGACAATAGCCTGATCCTCAGTGATAAGTCCTTCAGCTATCATCTCCTTAATCTTCTTACCTGCCGCGATCCCGCTCACATATCTGCCCTGGTAAGCCTCACCCTTAAAGGTATGGTAATTGGACGGCATCTTCTGACCACTCATATCCATATAGGATGTCTGGCAGAACTCCGTATCCGGATGCTTTGTGGCAAGCTCTGGCACAAGCTCACTGTAGCCGTTGAAGAAGATGATATCGCAGCCTTTGTCCACCAGTTCTTCAACCGGCTCCTCCATCCCATCATCCATCACATTACTGCATGTGAATATCTCTACCTTATCTCCGTATTTCTTCTCCACCGCATCCTTGGCAAGGGAGAAGTTGTATGTATATGCCGTACTCTCATCATTGGTATAGACGAAGCCGACCTTTAGGCTTTGTCTGGCTCCGGTTATATTAATGAATCTGAAGCATAAGATGAATACAGCCATTATAGCGATACATGTGATCGCCGTTACTTGGTATACGCGCTTCACTTTTCATCTCCTTTCTCCCCGGATGCGGACTTAGACTTCTCATCCTGCAACTGTGCGGCCTGAATCTTCTTATCCTCCTCGACTCTCCTTGTAAGCTCTGTCTGAGCCTCCTTATCGGCCTGCATTATCTCGGCGCGCTTCTGTGCATAGATCTTATCAAGATCTATCACTCCCTTATCTATAAGTCTGAAGAATGCATCCAAGGCATCGGGATCGAACTGCGAGCCGCGTCCCCTCTTCATCTCCGTCATAACATAATCCGTATCCATGTGATTACGGTAGACACGGTTCGATGTCATGGCATCGAAGGCATCGGCAACTCCTATGATCCTGCCATAAATCGGTATCTCCGCACCCTTAAGCCCATATGGATATCCTTTGCCGTCGTACCTTTCATGATGATACAGGGTTCCATCTACAACATGTTCCACGAGAGTGAAGTCCTTAAGTATCTCCGCACCTCTTGTAACATGAGACTTCATCTGCTCATATTCCTCGTCGGTAAGCCTGCCCACTTTATTAAGGACGCTGTCGGGAACTCCTATCTTGCCTATATCGTGCAACTGGGCCGCCTTACGAAGATTAGACAGATTCTTCTTACTCTGTCTGCCCTTGAAGCATCCCATCTCCTGTGCTATGAGAACGGAATATTCGGCTACTCTTAAGGAATGCTGGTGAGTACGTACATCCTTGGCATCGACTGCATTCGCTATGGCCATGACGGTTTCATTGGCCATATTGAGCTTGATCTGCTGGTTATTAAGCTGTCTCTGTACGACAAGCCATGTGGACCATACAAGGAACGCCGAGAGCAAAAGCATCATATAGAATATGAATCCTCGCTGTTCATAGAACTCGCCTTCTTTAACCAGTTCGAACTTACGCTCCTCTAAGACATGCTCCCCCGCACTGTCTAAAACAGCCAAATGGAATGTATAATCACCCGACGGAAGATTGCTGTAGATGATACTATTAAGATTATTCTGAGGGACTATGGTCCACTGTGTATCATAGCCTTCCAGGTAATAGCCTACATTAGGTTCCTGAATGGTATAGTTAAGTATCTCAGGAGATAACTCTACACGGTCTACACCCTGTCCTATGGTTATGGTCTCTGTCTGTGATAGGGGCTGCGATATCCCGTCCAGTCTGACCGAAGCAAGCTTCATCCTGTAAGGACGCACATCACTGTTGTATCTGTCCGGATCTATTGTATATACACCGGTGTCACACGGAAGGAACAACTCTCCGTCTCCGTTATCATAGTTCCACGAATTGGCTGTAAGTGAGGATTCAAGTCCTCTTCTGGCATCAAGAAGCTCCCATGCCATATCTCCTCCGTTAACCAGTTCATCACGTTCCACCACATATATACCGGCACTTGACATGACAAAGAGGGTATCCTCGTCCTTGGCCCATATATCATAGTTATTAAAATACGGGAAATCATCCAGTACCCTGATATTACCCTCCGGTTCGAGATAACACAGGCTGTTACTGGTAACTATGAATACACCGTCTGATCTGGTATCCTTTACTGTCCTTAGTATAACTCCGCTGCTTAAGCCATCCTCACGGGTGATCATCCTCTCAACCTCACCGTCTCTTAATACCGCTATGCCGTCTCCATCCGTACCGGCCAGGATGGTGCCGTCACTTCGCTCCGTGATGGTAAGGATCATGGAATTGATCAGTCCGTCCTCATTACGTATGGTCTTGATTATCTTATGATCCCTGATATAGCTTATTCCAGTATCTCCGGCCGCTATGACCGTACCGTCGGATAGTCCCGTTACGATCCTTGCCCTGTTGCCGAAGCCTCCGTTCTCCGCATTATATGTCCAGCTCTCACCGTCCGCGGCGTATTCTATCAGACCGCTTCCATAGGTACACACCCATAGATGCTCTCTTTCATCCACATACATACAGCGGATCCTTTTGCCATCAAGTTCCTTTGTATAGTCATTGGTAATACTGTTGCGGCACTTCCTGTCCACCACATCCAGCCCCTTGTCTGTACCTATGTAATAGCAATTCTGCCAGAACACAATGGCATTGACGACTCTTCGCTCCATACCGATAGAACCGTATACATCCTTAAAAGGAGACTTGGCCAGACGAAGAAGTCCAAGCCTTGATGATGTGAACCATAAGTTGCCCTGATAGTCATAGAGCATATTGTCTATTGAATTATTAAAATCATTGGTATTGAGTATATGATAGCCGGACTTATCCAGATACGACACACCGCTGTCCGTGGATATGAACAGAGTCCCGTCGCTTATGTAATTCAGGTTATTGATACTGCTTACATTCGCACAGGTTATGACCTTTATAAGCCTGAGATCATCTCCCGACACATCAAAACAATATATATGATCAGTGGAGGAGCCCACCATAAGTGTCCCATCAGGAGAGAATGCGCAGCAGTTATACAGCTCCTGTTCATCCCCTGATTGGGTTGACTTGATGATCTGACCGTTCCTTATTAAGAAAAGCCGCCCATCCGAAGCAATAGTCGCCACATGACCCGATTCATCCGCTGTGATACTGTCGGCATAATTGATCTCATCAAGGGTATCAGTGATCTTAAGACCGTTATTCATGGTGAGTATCTGCAGGCTTCCCGTGGTTCCCACATAATAATGTCCATCGGATGCACGTATTATGCACCTTACGGAATTGGAGGAAAGTCCGCTTGCCTGATCTATGACATTGGTCACCTTCTCACGTATCGCTATGGACAGTCCGTTATCATTGGTTCCTATCCACAGGCGACCCTCCTCATCCACATAGAGGCAGTTCACGTTTTTTACGGATTCGTATTCATCGATCCAGCTAAATTCGCGTCCGTTGTAACGGTATAATCCCGCATATGTCCCTATCCACAGCACGCCGTCATTGGTCTGTACGATATCATTGGCTTCACCGCAGGGCAGCCCGTTATTGCTGCTGTAGACATTCTGCACATAATCATTATAATCAACAGCGCCCGTATCAGATTCGGCGTTTACCTTCATCGGCTCTGTCAATATGATGGCACAGGATAATATGAGCAGGAGTACCATTCCCTGATCGGCTCTTTCCCGCATGGTCTTATTATCATTATAGGAATCCTTTTGCAAATGCTTTATAAGGATTATCAGATAGACTGCTGCCACCGAAAGCACTTTATCCGCGAATTCTATCGCAAGCTGTCCGAGTATCGCACAGGGAAAAAGTGCCCAGTCTCTCTTCATAAGAAAATTGATGACTCCGTCACCCCATTTATTGCCTGTATATCCATCGGAAAGGATCATATTAAGCGGTACTGACACCACAAGAGCCGTGAATACGGCTATTGAAGCAGTTTTCATGAACCCGTAGAAATGGTCGAACCGGTTATGCCTCGCTGCTATTCCCACAATGATGCCCAGTGCCATACCGGTAATGGAGTAGGGTATAGAAAAAGTATTGATCACGCCGTATGCAAGGTTCGATGTAAGTCCCACCATGGCGCCGCATATCGGACCTCCTGTATATGCACATAAGGTGGTCCCAAAGGAATCCGCCCAAAGCGGAAGTTTAAGACGCACTGCCAGAAGCTTGCCTCCCATATTCAGGCATACGCACAAAATTATAAAAAGAACTATCTGATGATTTTTCCAATTCTTCATATGTACCGAGTCCTTTCCATTGAACACCGGTTATCAGAATCCCAGATTGTCATTAACAAGTATCACATGTATCCTGTCCTCATGCTTGGAGAACCTTGTTATCAGGAATTGGCAGCATATAGTATCAGGCGACTTGCAGTTCATACATGAACCTGTCTTCGAACAGGGTGTACTGAGACCGAATCTCTGTGCATTGATGGGTGCTGCCACATTCCTTGCTCTCTTCATGGCTCCGTCCACATCATCGCATACCTTATTCATACCCAGTATGAATATGACTTTCTTAGGTCCATAGGCTATGGCCGATACGCGGTTACTGTTGCCGTCGATATTGACCATGACTCCGTCTTCGGTTATGGCATTGGCACTGGCAAGATACACATCGGTATTGTATGCCTTACGCATCGCAGCCTCGAAATCCTCTTCCTCATATCTGTCTATAAAATCATAATCCTTACTGCCCTTGACGATGTCAAAAAGCCCTATCTCATGGGCGCTCATACAACCGCCCATTGTAACACTGCTTCCCTTGGGGATAAGTGTCAGCGCTATCTTACACGCCTCCTCCTTATCCTTGGCATAGTATCCCGTCATATTACGGGACTTAAGTCCTGCTATCACCTTATCAGCTAACAGTTCGTTCCTCTTAATAATGAACTCGTCCATACTAATCCACCATGCCGAGCACATTGTGCGAGGCTCGCGAGGCGAATTTCAGATTCGCCAGACAACACGATGTTGTCCGGTCTGTTTGCAAGTACACGGATGTA
>CAJONG010000108.1 GCA_905235845.1 uncultured Lachnospiraceae bacterium | reverse complement strand
GCACCTCCTTTGGATTTTGAGTTTCGCTACTTCTATCCTAACACAAGGACCTGGTGCTTTCTCTATATTTATTTTTTCCTACAAAGACTTTACCCTACGCATTATAGCTTATCGGTTATGAACATCGCATCCCCGAATGAGAAGAATCTGTACCTCTCTCTTACGGCTTCCTTATAGGCATCAAGTACGTGTTCTCTGCCTGCAAGTGCGGATACGAGCATGATAAGAGTCGACTCCGGCAGATGAAAATTCGTTATCAGACAGTCAAGCAGTTTGAATTCATATCCCGGATATATGAATATCTCCGTATCCCCCTCGCAGGGCTTTAGCTTATATCTTCCATCATCATCCATATAGGCCGCACTCTCAATTGTCCTGCAGCTTGTAGTACCTACGCAGATGACCCTGCCGCCGCTTTCCTTAGTCCCATTGATGATATCGGCCGCTTCCTTGTCTATCCTGTACCATTCCGAGTGCATCTTATGCTCAGTCACTTCTTCGGTCTTAACAGGTCTGAAGGTTCCAAGACCTACATGAAGGGTCACATATGCGATCTTCACTCCCTTATCCTCAATATTCTTAAGAAGTTCATCCGTGAAGTGCAGCCCTGCAGTAGGTGCCGCCGCGCTTCCCTCATACCTTGCATATACCGTCTGGTATCTGTTCTTATCCGCAAGCTTATGCGTGATATAAGGCGGAAGAGGCATCTCACCGAGCTTATCCAATACCTCCTCGAATATCCCGTCACAGTCAAATCTGACTATCCTGTTACCGTCAGGAAGTCTCTTAGTAATCTCTCCGGTCAGCAGTCCGTCTCCGAAGGACACTCTGGCTCCCTCTTTTAGCTTCTTCCCCGGCCTTACAAGAGTCTCCCATACATTGCCCTTCCCTTCGCTCTCTAAGCGCTTAAGGAGGAATACCTCTATGGCTGCTCCCGTGTCAGGCTTAATGCCAAGGAGTCTTGCCGGGATGACCTTGGTATTATTAAGCACCAGACAGTCGCCTTCATTAAGGTATCCTGTAATATCCGTAAAATGTCCGTGCTTTATATCACCTGTATATTTATCAAGCACAAGAAGCCTTGAGGACGACCTGTCTGCAAGGGGGTCCTGAGCTATGAGCTCCTGCGGCAGATCATAGTAAAAATCGCTTGTCTTCATATATCCGTATATCTGCTTATATATCTATCTCGAAGTACCTATGCTCTTAAGGAAGGTCTTGTATCCAAGGTATGTCTCATAGAGATCCGCCTTGCTCACTGCCTCCCACGGAGCATGCATATTAAGCACTGCGATACCGCAGTCTATTACGTTCATTCCATACAGAGCAAGTATGTAAGCGATGGTTCCGCCGCCGCCCACATCGACCTTACCAAGCTCCGCAGTCTGATAGATGACACCGTCTTTATCAAGAATATTGCGAAGCTCTGCTATGTATTCGGCATTGGCATCATTGGAGCCCGACTTGCCTCTTGCACCGGTGAACTTAATAAGTGCCATACCGTTACCTAGGAATGAAGCATTCTTCTTCTCAAACTTATCCGCATATGTGGGATCGAATCCGGCATTTACATCGGAGCTTAACATATATGAATTAGCCAAACATCTTGACAGGAGTATATCGCTGTAATTATCCACGGTAAGGTTGATGATCTCGGCCACGGCATTGGAAAAGAACTTAGATCTCATTCCCGTAGCGCCGACAGAGCCAATCTCCTCCTTGTCTACAAGTATGGCACAGGCCGTGCGCTCCGTGTCTTCCGTATCTATAAGAGCCCTTATGGAAGGATATGCACACACCCTGTCATCATGTCCGTAGGCAAGGATCATGCTTCTGTCAAATCCGGCTTCTCTCGCCTTACCTGCAGGCACCACCTCAAGCTCAGCCGATGCAAGATCAGCCTCTTCTATATCATATTCACTCTTAAGCAGCTTAAGTATATTACCCTTGACAGCTTCCTTGGTCTCTTCGTTCTTACTGTCCTTAATGGGCATATTGCCAACGATCACATCAAGCGCTTCACCCTCAATGACCTCACTTGCCTTCTTCTCCATCTGCTTGGAAGCCAGGTGTATGAGAAGATCGGATATGAAGAATACGGGATCATCCTCATCCTCACCTATATTGATCTCTATGATGGTTCCGTCCTTTTTTACCACCACACCGTGTATGGCAAGAGGAATGGTTACCCACTGGTACTTCTTCACGCCGCCGTAATAGTGCGTATCAAGGAGCGAGAAACCACCGTCCTCATACAGAGGATTCTGCTTGATATCAAGCCTTGGGCTGTCTATGTGTGCACCTAAGATATTAAGGCCGTCCGTCAGAGGCTTCCTGCCTATCCTGAATGCCGCAATGGACTTATTCATCTGCGTGGTATATACCTTGTCTCCTGCCTTAAGCTTTTTACCTGACGCAATTACCTTGCTAAGTTCGACATAACCCGCTTCTTCAAGCATGGATACACCAAGATCACAGCATTCCCTCTCAGTCTTGCCGTTATTAAGGAAGTCCATATACTCTCTTGCGAATGTATCGATCGCCTTAACCTTTTTCTGTGTTGCACTCTTCCATATATTTCTGTCGTTCATATCCGTCTCCTTTTTAGTTTACAGTCCGGCAAGCGTATATATTGTATGCCGGATGGCTCGAATGGCACTAACCTCATGCATTATCCGAATAGTCTTTTTCGAGGACATGTCATAAAAAGATCACTGTCTGAGCTCGATCCCCATACCGTCCAGTCCGTTAAGTATCTTCTTCATTGCAGCGCCCACTTCATCATCCGTAAGGGTATGGTCGGATGCACGGAAGGTGATGCTGTAAGCCACAGACTTAAAGCCCTCCTTGATCTGTGAGCCTTCATATATGTCAAAGAGGTTGTAATTCTCAAGGAGCTTGCCGCCACGCTGTCTGATCATGGCTTCTATCTCACCTGCAAGTATCTCCTTGGGTACTACCATTGAGATATCCCTTGATACGCTCGGATACTTGGCAACACCCTTAAACTTCCTGTCAAAGCTTGCAAAAGGTACGATGCAAGGCATATCAAGTACTGCGACATATGTCTTGACACCTATGTCATAATTATCGGCAACAGCAGGATGTATCTCACCTAAGTATCCGACTATCGTTCCTTCATATATGATATTGGCCTGTCTTCCGGGATGAAGGAAAGGCTTACCTGACTTGGGATCATACATGATACTCTTATTCATGCCGATACAGTCGAAGAACTCCTCAATGACACCCTTCATGGTGAAGAAGTCACCGTCACCGTAGAAGCCCAGTGTAAACTGCATTCTTTCATCGGGGCTATCGGTAAGAGGAAGACTCTTGGGTATATATATATTGGCAAGTTCATAGAGCTTAACATCCTTATTACGCCTGTTGTAATTGACAGATAAGGATGTGAGCATACCGTTAAGAGATATTGTCCTCATGATAGAGAAGTCCTCACCTAGCGGATTGCTTATGGTAATGGCATTACGAATGGGATCATCCGAAGGTATAAGGAGCTTATCATATACCTTGGGGCTTTCGAAGCTGTAGCACATACCCTGTGAGAATCCGCAGTACTCTGCTGCTTCAGAAGCCTTATTCTCTATACGCTGTTTGAAGCTTATCTTGCCGGTTGTAGCCTCACCGCTTGGAAGAGTCGAAGGAATCCTGTCGTATCCGTAGAATCTTGCAACCTCTTCGGCCAGATCCGCCACGCCCTCAAGATCCTGTCTGTATGACGGAACCGTCATCTTATACCCTGCATCAGTCTTTTCAACCGGAAGTTCAAGGGACTCGAATATCTTAAGCATCACGTCATCGCTTAAGTCGGTTCCGAGAAGCTCATTGATACGCGCTGTGGTAAAATCAATAACTCTTAAGTCCTTAAGAGGCTCGCATACATCCACAACACCCGATACAACCTCTCCGCAGCCAAGCTCTTCTATAAGAGAGCAGGCTCTGTTGATGGCATCAAGGGCATTACGGGGATCAAGACCCTTCTCGAACTTGCCCGATGCGTCTGTTCTAAGTCCCAGTCTCTTGGCTGACTTCCTGATATTGGCTCCGTTGAAGCAGGCCGCTTCGAACAGCATCGTCGATACACTGTCCGTTATCATGCTGTTCTCTCCGCCCATTATACCGGCTATGCCTATCTCCTTCTTACCGTCACATATCATGAGCATATCCTTATCAAGCGTACGCTCCTGACCGTCAAGTGTAACGAACTTATCACCGTCGGATGCGCGCTTGACAACGATCCTATGGTCCTCTACGGTATCCAGATCGAAGGCATGCATTGGCTGACCGTATTCTTCCATTACATAGTTGGTGATATCAACAATATTATTGATAGGTCTTATGCCGCTTGCAGCCAGACGTCTCTGCATCCACTGAGGAGAAGGCGCAAGCTTTATATTCTTAACCACTCTTGCACAGTATCTGGTACAGAGATCGGTATCCTTAACCTCCACGGATACATAGTCATTCACATCCTCCGAATTACCCTTGACCTCAACTACGGGAGGAACGAATTTTTTACCAAAGGTCGCTGCGGCTTCTCTTGCGATACCAAGCACACTGTAACAATCCACACGGTTGGATGTGATCTCATATTCGAATACTGTATCGTGTAGTCCCAGTACTTCTATGGCATCCGCTCCGACCTCGGTATCTTCGGGGAATATATATATACCGTTTTCAGGTGCTTCGGGATAGAAGTTCCTGTCAGAGCCCAGTTCCTCAATGCTGCACATCATACCGAAGCTGTCTATGCCGCGAAGCTTACCGCTTTTTATCTCTATTCCGTTCTCCGGAAGAGGCCCGCCGTCATGACCGCCGGCCACCTTGCCGCCGTCAAGTACTACCGGAACCTTGTCTCCCTCGGATACATTATTGGCACCGGTAACTATCTGCAAGGTCTCACTGCCCGTATCCACCTGACATATTATAAGCTTGTCGGCATCGGGATGTGAAGCAATGGACTTGATCTGTCCTACGACTATCTTATTTAAGTTCTTATCAAGGCACTCATATGTCTCCACCTTGGTACCTGTCATGGTCATCGCGTCCAGATATTCCTGGGGTGTGACCTCAAGATCGGGTACATATGCCTTGATCCATGATAATGCTGTATTCATCTGCTTACTCTACCTCCACATTCTAGAACTGCTTAAGGAATCTGACATCATTCTCATACAACAGTCTCATATCATCAATCTCATACTTAAGAAGAGCGATCCTCTCAAGTCCTATTCCGAATGCGAAGCCGCTGTATTCATCGGGATCGATCTTACTCATCTTAAGGACATTGGGATGAACCATACCGCATCCCAATATCTCGATCCAGCCCGTTCCCTTACAGAATCTGCATCCGCTGCCGCCGCATTTGAAGCAGCTCACATCCATCTCAGCAGACGGTTCGGTGAAATTAAAATGATGAGGTCTGAATCTTACCTTGGTATCCTGTCCGAAAAGCTCCTTGGCGAACTCTGCAAGAGTTCCCTTAAGATCTGCAAAGGTTATATGCTTATCTATCACAAGTCCCTCGATCTGATGGAAGGAGGGCGAATGTGTTGCATCCACTTCGTCAGAACGGAACACCCTGCCGGGGGCTATCATCCTGATCGGAAGCTTGCCCTTCTCCATTACATGTACCTGTGTACCGGATGTCTGCGTACGTAAGAGGAATTTATCATTGATATAGAAGGTATCCTGTTCGTCCTTAGCCGGATGATCCGCAGGAATATTCAGTGCCTCGAAATTATAATAATCCGTCTCTATCTCCGGTCCTTCCACAACTTCATAACCCATACCGATGAAGATATTCTCCACCTCTTGTCTTGCTATGGTATTGGGATGCTTGTGTCCTACGCTGTTTTTCTTGGCAGGAAGCGTCACATCGATGACTTCGCTCTTTAACTGCGCCTCCCGAAGCACCTTCTCAAGCTTCTTCTGCGCTTCATCGAAGACCTTCTCTATCTCGGCTCTGGTCTCATTGACAAGCTGTCCCACTCTCGGTCTGTCCTCAGGTGCCACATCCTTCATGCCCTTAAGGATATCCGTAAGCTTTCCCTTTTTTCCTAAGAAATTAACCCTGATCTGCGTAAGTCTGTCAACTTCGGCACAATCCTGTACCTGCGACAGCGCCTCCTCTTTAATCTGTTCAAGCTTTTCTTTCATCTGCAATGTTCCTTCCTTTTTTATAGAATACCTTGATCAAAGGCTTAAAATATCTGTTAAGATTGGCTCCAATGAGCAGGATATACATACTCATATACAGCCACATCAAAGTTATCACTATAGTCGACAGTCTGCCGTATACGCTAAGTCCACCGAAATAATCCATATATAATGAGAAGCCAAGCGCAAGTACCTGCCAGCCTATTGCCGATAATGCCGCCCCCGGAACCTGATATCTGGCTTTAAGCTTAAGGTTCGGAATGAAGGTATATATGAGCGTGAACATGAATGTCAGTACCGCCCAGCCGAATACGAACCTGTATC
>CAJONG010000107.1 GCA_905235845.1 uncultured Lachnospiraceae bacterium | reverse complement strand
AAGTGATATCTGTTCTGAGATATCGGCAGCGGGTACTAATTTCTCCGCATAGCTTACATTGTAATTCTCCACCATCACGACCTTCATGTAAGGATTCACATCAGGATCTTTGGATATGATATCCTGTAAGCATAACAGCAGATGGATGATATCCTGCGCTATGACATAAGCAGGTGCGGCCTTGGCACCGAATATGAAGGTGATGGGAGTAGAAGGCTTCTTACCGCCCTTGATCTCTAAGTACTTATGTATTATGTACAGAGCATTAAGCTGTTGACGCTTATATTCATGAAGCCTCTTGATCTGGATATCGAAGATGGAAGTGGGATCGACATCCACACCCTCATGCTCCTTAAGGTAGGCTGCAAGTACTTTCTTCTTATTGTCCTTGATATCCTGAAGCTTGCCCATGAATGACGCATCGTTGATGTGCTCAAGCAGCTTTTCAAGCTCCTTTGCATCCTTCTTATATCCGTCGCCTATGGTATCGCATATGAGCTTATCAAGCTCCTTATTGCAGCTCATTAGCCATCTGCGGAAAGTGATACCGTTGGTCTTATTGTTGAACTTCTCGGGATATATCTTATAGAAGTTATTAAGCTCGGTATCCTTAAGTATATCGCTGTGGATAGCTGCCACACCGTTGATGGAGAATCCGTAATGGATATCCATATGAGCCATGTGAACTCTCTTATCCTTATCTATGATATATACGCTTTCGTCATCATACTTAGCCCTTACCCTCTTATCAAGCTCTTTGATGATGGGTACGAGGTTCGGAACGACCTTCTGAAGATAAGCAATGGGCCACTTCTCAAGTGCTTCCGCAAGTATTGTATGATTGGTATATGCACAGGTCTTGGATACCACATCTATGGCCTCGTCGATGGTGAATGCCTTGTCATATACAAGTATCCTTATAAGCTCGGGGATTACCATGGAAGGATGAGTATCGTTGATCTGGATGACACAGTGGTCATACATCCTGCGAAGATCATAATGACGTTCCTTCATCTCCCACAAGATAAGCTGTGCCGCATTGCTGCACATGAAGTATTCCTGATATATCCTCAAGAGGTTGCCTGCTTCATCCGAATCATCCGGATAGAGGAAAAGTGTGAGGTTCTTATCTATATCCTCTTTATCGAAGTCTATGCCGTCTCCAACGATGCTTTCATCCACAGACTCCACATCGAAGAGGTGAAGCTTGTTGATACCATTGTCATATCCGACTACATCTATATCGTAGAGACGGGAACGAAGCTTTCTGTCGCCGAATTCCACCTCGAAAGCTATATCCCTCTTATGGAGCCAACTGTGCTTATTGATCCATTCATTTCCGGCAGCGAACTGCTTCTTATCCTTAAACTCCTGTTTGAAAAGCCCCATGTGATAGTTAAGGCCTATTCCGTCTCCCGGAAGACCTAAGGTGGCGATACTGTCAAGGAAGCATGCTGCGAGCCTTCCAAGACCGCCGTTACCGAGTGAAGGCTCCGGCTCTGCTTCTTCTATGGCCGCCATATCCTTGCCGTGCTTTTCAAGGATAGCCTTGACCTTGTCATACATTCCGAGGTTGATAAGGTTGTTGGACAGAAGCCTTCCTATAAGGAACTCCATTGAGATGTAGTATACCTTCTTGGCACCTGCGATCTCGGTGGTGGATCGTGTGAGCTCCTTGGTAAGCTCCTGAACACTCATATATACCTCGAAGTCTGTACAGTCCTCTAATTCCTTGCCGTATAATTCCTTAGCAATATGAAGGAGTTCCTCCTCCATGTGGTCTTCGATCACGCTTCTTTGCAATGTCTCCTGTAATGCCATGTTTCCTCCAATTATTTCTCAAACCTGTTCACCGTAATGCACATACCATGTGCTGACCCTATGCTTCTATTGTAGTCTATACTACCTTTTGAAAAATGTAAAGTAGAAAATTGCAAATTTACGAAAATTTACTAAAATTTAATCCGAAATTATCTTGTAGCCTCTTTAAGGATATCGTGCTATAATCCTATATGCAGTCGTTATTACGAATACCGGATGCGGCATATATCGCATGCAGACCGTTACGTATACGCGCTGTCATTCCATTATAATAATATTCATGTAAAGGAGAACAAGAATGAATCTTTCACCTCTTCAAAAAGTAAGATACGAGTATAAGCCCAAGCTTCCCGGAATGTTAAGGAACGGCATATCAGAGATATGTGTCAAGGACGGAGCAGCTACAGAGAGCGTTGCCGACCAGGACAAGATCAAGGCGCTTTTCCCTAATACATACGGTAAGAATGAGATAACCTTCGTGAAGGGAACCAACACATCTGCTGCTAAGAAGCAGGTGGTAGGAGTTATCCTTTCGGGCGGACAGGCACCCGGAGGACACAATGTGATATGCGGACTGTATGATGCACTTAAGGCTACGGATAAGAATAATGTGCTTCTTGGCTTCAAGGGCGGCCCGGATGGACTGTTAAAGGATGACTATGTTGAGTTCGATGATGCCTTCATTGACGCATACAGGAATACCGGCGGATTCGATATCATCGGTTCCGGCAGGACCAAGCTTGAGACCAAGGAGCAGTTCGAGATAGTTGCGAACAATGCCAAGAAGAATGGTCTTACAGCCATAGTTATCATCGGCGGAGATGATTCCAATACCAACGCGGCTACACTTGCGGAATATATGGCAGCCAACAATACAGGCGTTCAGGTAATCGGATGCCCCAAGACCATAGACGGAGACCTTAAGAATGAGGATATCGAGGCTTCATTCGGATTCGATACGGCAACGAAGACTTATTCGGAGCTTATCGGCAATATCGAGAGAGATGCCAACTCAGCCAAGAAGTACTGGCACTTCATCAAGGTTATGGGAAGAAGTGCTTCTCATGTTGCACTTGAGTGTGCTCTTGAGACACAGCCCAACATCTGCCTTATAGGTGAGGAAGTAGCTGCCAAGAAGATGTCTCTGGCACAGATCACGTCTTACATTGCTGACTCTGTTGAGAAGAGAGGCAATAACGGTGAGAACTTCGGTGTGGCTATCATCCCTGAGGGAATCGTGGAATTCGTTCCCGAATTTTCTAAGCTTATAGCAGAGATCAATGAGCTCCTTGCAGGCAATAAGACAGAGCAGTTCAATGCACTTCCCGATTGGAACGCCAAGTATGATTTCATCAAGAACGGACTTTCAAGCGAGTCATTCGCTGTATTCGATATACTTCCTCAGTTCGTTCAGCAGCAGCTCTTCCTTGAGAGAGATCCTCACGGCAATGTACAGGTATCCCTTATCGAGTCTGAGAAGCTCTTCTCGGAGATGGTCAAGAGTGAGCTTAAGAAGAGGAAGGAAGCAGGTACATACAAGGGTAAGTTCGGAGCGCAGCATCATTTCTTCGGATATGAAGGAAGATGCGCATTCCCTTCCAACTTCGATGCAGACTACTGTTACTCACTTGGCTACAATGCATTCATGCTCATCCAGTATGGCTACACAGGTTATCTTTCAAAGGTATCCAACATCTCTAAGCCTGCCGATGAGTGGGTCGCAGGCGGAATGCCCATCACCAAGATGATGAACATGGAGAGACGTAACGGTGAAGACAAGCCCGTTATACGTAAGGCACTTGTCGAGCTTGACGGAGCGCCCTTTAAGTACTTCGAGGCTCACAGAGAGGAGTGGGCGGTTAAGACAAGCTTCACCTATCCCGGTGCCATCCAGTACTTCGGACCTTCCGAGGTATGTGATATCACGACTAAGACCCTTGCACTCGAAAAGGGCGTGAACTAAGCCAAGTACCTCTCGCCTTCATATTTACGGTATCTATATAGCAAGAGATGATAAAGCTGCTTTGATTTCACTTTCAGTCGAGGCGTAATAACATTTTCGTTATGTTATTAGCCGAAGACTGCGTGAAATCGAAGCGGCTTTATCGCTCCTTGCTTTATGATATAGTAAGAAAAATTACCATCGGAGTGGAATTTGTGGTATAGTATACATTGGATGGGTATGGGGAAGCTTCAAAGAGGGCGGAACAAAGTGGAGGAGAGCAATTAATGACATATGAAGAGATTGTAGAGACGGCAAGAAGCATATTCGAGAATGCTGATGCCAGAATGATATTCGATCATATCGCTGTACAGGTCAATGTTCACGGAGAAGGTGCGGGTATCTTCTATATGGAGGTAGCCGACAGGGGCATCTGCATAGAGCCATATGATTATGTTGACAGAGACGGAATGGTAGATACGGACGGGCAGACCATTCTGGATATCTGTAACGGCTTGATCAGTCTGGATGAGGCTATCGAGAGTGGCAGATTCGTGCTCTACGGCAATGATGAAAAGCTTGCCAAGTTAAGAGAGATCAAGTACCACAATAAGAGGCTTAAGGTCAATCAGAAGCTTGTGAGCAAGCCTATGTCGAAGCATGTGAGGAAGCCTTCTTCGAGAAATAGAAAGGAAGGAGTATAGTATGGCAGACGAGAAGAGATTCGCCATACTTATTGACGCTGACAATATCGCGCCTAAGTATATCAACAGTATCCTTAATGAGATTTCCGATAAGGGAACGATCACATATAAGAGAGTCTATTGCGACTGGACGGGGCAGGCTGCTTCGGGATGGAAGAAGGTGCTGCTTCGCCACAGTTTAACTCCCATACAGCAATACAGTTATACATATGGCAAGAATGCAACTGATTCCGCCATGATAATAGATGCCATGGACATCCTTTACGGAGGAGAGGTCGAAGGCTTTGCGCTGTGTTCATCCGACAGTGATTTCACAAGGCTGGCAGCGAGACTTCGTGAGGCCGGCAAGATCGTCATAGGGCTTGGAGAATCCAAGACCCCCGCACCTTTTTGCGCAGCATGTAATGAATTCAAGTTCTTAGACCGCATATCGGATGATGATGATGACGATGATGCCAAGGACGGCAAGGCGGCTAAGAGCAGTGCAAGGAAAAACGGTGAACAGGCTAAGGATAAGAGTTCTTCCAAGGGTAAGAAGGAGGATAAAGACGACGAGACCTCCGTTACACCTCTTGATAAGATCGCAGTTGCGCTTAAGGATATCATCCTGGCCAACAGCAATGAGAGCAACGGCATAGATATGGGAGAGCTTGGAAGCAGGCTTCAGAAGAGATATCCGGACTTTGATACACGTAATTACGGATATTCCAAGTTCTCGATCTTCCTTAAGAAGTTTGATTTCCTGACAATGGAGCATATCGGAACCTCCATCAATGTCATGCTTAATGTTCCGGCTGCTGATTCGGGAGTGGAGTCAAGGATAATAGAGATGGTAAGGGCTCATGGAGAGAAGGGTATCAACCTTGGATCATTAAGCTCGGATATCAAGAACGAATTCCCGGCATTCAACCCCAAGGAGTACGGTTATTCCAAGTTCGAACAGTATATAAGGAGCATAGATGCTTTAGATGTGAAGAACTCCACACCGCTTAATAAGAAGGTATATGTGAAGTAAGCAGACCGGTCCGGTCGTATAGGCGGTGGGTCGGCGCAGGATATAAGAGGAAGAGAGTAAGTGAAGGAGACTGTTAAGCTTAATTATAAGCGTACATGTATAGTGGGTCTGGCATTCATGTCGATATGTGCCTTCTGGCAGCTATATGATAATGTCATTCCGCTGATACTTAAGAATACATTTAAGCTGTCGGACACATGGTCCGGGGTGATCATGGCTCTTGACAATGTCATAGCCCTTTTCCTGCTTCCGATACTAGGTGCGCTGTCCGACAGGAAGCAGACCAAGATAGGCAGACGTATGCCATTCATACTGGTGGGGACTGCCATTGCCGTAGTGCTTATGGTGCTTGTTCCGGTCTTTGACAACGGATATTATTCAGCTCCGTCTAACGGGTTGTTCATAGGATTTCTTACAGTTCTTGGTCTGCTGCTCATATCCATGGCGTTATACCGTTCGCCGGCGGTGGCTCTAATGCCTGATGTAACACCCAAGCCCTTAAGAAGTAAAGGCAATGCCATCATCAATCTTATGGGTGCCATAGGCGGAATATTATACCTTATCATATCCTCTCTTATGTTCAGAGAAAAAAATGTAAGGTATGATTATCAACTGATATTTATAATAATCGCAGTCATCATGGCAGTGTCAGTACTCATTCTTTTCATCTTCATCAAGGAACCTGAATGTGTAAGAGAAGTACAGGAGTATGAGGCGGCGCATCCGGAGGATAATCTTGAGGTAAAAGATGATGCGACAGGTGATGCTTACCTTCCGAAGGAGGTTAAGAGAAGCTTATACTTCATACTTGCCTCCATAGCACTGTGGTTCATGGGGTACAATGCCATTACGACGGCTTTCTCCAAGTATGCGATCCTTGAATGGAATATGAGCTTAAGTCAGGCCAATCTGTGCCTGACGGTGGCAACAGGGGTTGCGATCTTTTCGTATATACCGATAGGTGAGGCAGCATCAAGGGTCGGTCGCAAGAAATCCATAATCTTCGGTGTGATCCTTCTGTCGACATGCTTCCTTGCGGGATTCATACTCAACTATGCACTTAACGGATTCTCGCCGATACTTTTTATCATATTCGGGCTTATTGGCATCGCATGGGCTACCATCAATGTCAATTCACTTCCCATGGTGGTGGAGAT
>CAJONG010000106.1 GCA_905235845.1 uncultured Lachnospiraceae bacterium | reverse complement strand
AACATGAATAATCTGATGAAACAGGCTCAGCGCATGCAGCGTCAGATGGAGGAGAGCCAGCAGAAGCTTGAAGAATCTGAATATACCGCCAAGTCAGGCGGTGGAGCGGTAGAAGTGACCGTAAGCGGCAAGAAGGAGTTAAAGAGCCTTAAGCTGTCTCCCGAGGTGGTCGATCCGGAGGATATAGAGATGCTTCAGGATCTTATAGTAGCGGCAATGAACGAGGCTTTCTCACAGGTAGATGAAGCGTCCGGCAAGGCGATGAGCGCACTGACCGGCGGCTTGGGAGGTCTTCCCTTCTAATGGAACTCTATAGCGGATCTGTCAACAAATTAATAGATGAACTGGCAGCGCTTCCGGGTATAGGAGAGAAGTCCGCAGGCAGGCTTGCTTTCTATCTTATAGGGATGCCCAAGGGGAAGGTCGAGAGACTTGCGAATACCATGATCGAGGCTAGGGAGAAGGTCAGGTATTGTAGCAGGTGCTTCACTCTGACGGATAAGGAGCTGTGTCCCGTATGCGGAAGTGATAAAAGAGATCACTCTACGATAATGGTAGTAGAGAACAGCAGAGACCTTGCGGCATACGAGAAGACGGGTAAGTACTCCGGAGTGTATCATGTACTGCATGGTGCCATATCACCCATGTTAGGCATTGGTCCCGGAGACATTAAGCTTAAAGAGCTTATGGAACGGCTACAGACGGAGGAAGTGGGAGAGGTCATCATAGCGACCAACTCAAGTCTCGAAGGCGAGACAACAGCCATGTATATAAGCAAGCTTATAAAACCGACGGGTATCAGGGTGACAAGGATAGCTAGCGGAGTACCGGTAGGCGGAGATTTAGAGTGCATAGATGAAGTAACGCTTCTAAGAGCGCTTGAAGGAAGGACAGAGTTATAAAAGACCGGCACAAGCATAGAAGAACTTGTGCTTAGAATGGAGGGTTGGTATGAAAGAACATTACGGAGTAACTAAGGACGGACAGGAGATCAGTGCGTATACACTTACGGGAAGCGAGGGAATGAAGGCAATTGTACTTGACTACGGCGCTATACTTGATAGGGTACTTGTGCCTGATGCGACAGGTAATATTGCGGATGTGACACTGAGCAGTCCCGATTATGCAGATTACATGGCGGATACTAATTTCTTCGGTTCAACCGTGGGACCGAGCGCCAACAGGATCGCAGGCGCAAGCTATGAGATAGACGGTGTGAAGTATGAGATGGATAAGAATGACGGAGATAATAACCTTCATACCAATATTCACGACGGTCTCAACAGACGTATGTGGAAGGCTAAGGAAGGTGATAATTGTGTCACATTCTCAATATCTCTGTCCGACGGCGAATACGGAATGGCGGGTAACAGGGATATAAGCGTAACCTATTCTCTCAATAAGGATAATGAGCTTAAGATAGAATACAGTGCAAGCAGTGATAAGAAGACCGTGTTCAATATGACGAACCACTCTTACTTCAATCTTGCCGGACATAATTCGGGAAGCGTGCTTGATCATGAGCTTACGATCAATGCTTCCAATTATACGAAGATACTTAAGGGAGCCATCCCTACAGGAGAGATCGTATCCGTTAAGGGTACTGCTTTAGACTTTACCGAGGTCAAGGCAGTCGGCAGAGATATAGAAGCGGATAACGAGCAGATGAAGCTTGTATTGGGATATGACTTCAATTACGTGGTGGACGGTCATGACGGAAGTCTGCGCGAGATAGCGAAGTTACGTGATCCCAAGTCCGGAAGAGTCATGAGGGTATTCACGGATCTTCCCGGAGTTCAGTTATACACGGCCAACCACGTAGAGCATGCACCCGGTAAGGAGGGCATGACCTATGAAGCAAGATACGGTCTCTGCCTTGAGACTCAGGATTATCCGGATTCCATTCATCATGATAATTTCCCCGATGTGGTATACGGACCCGGCAGGGATTATCACACAGTAACGGTATATCGTTTTGAAAAACAGTAAAGATGCGGGATTATAAGGGCTTTCATGTCGTAAGATCAGAAGAGAATACAGGTACTTCGGGAACTGAGAAAAAGGGAAGCTTCAAGCTGCAGATAGCCAAGCACCGACTGGTGGTAGGTATAAGGATACTTGCCGTTGCAGCCGTGATCATCCTGATAGTGTGGCTTCTGGTCACACAGTACAGGAATCAGATATATACGGACATGACCGTAAGCAGCAGCTCTGAGAAGATAAGCCTTGAGAACAACTCATATCTCAGTAACAACGGCAGTGTCATAACCTACAGCCGTGATGGTATAAGCGGAACCGATGGTACGGGCAAGGTACTGTGGAATCTTACATACGAGATGCAGAAGCCCATAGTGCATCAGACGGATGGGATAGTCGCCGTATGCGATTACAATGGGCATATCATATATATGATAGGCCAGGGAGGTAAGGTAACTGAGATAGATACGAATCTCCCGATACATGATTTTTCCGTATCCAAGGAAGAGAGAATTGCCGTGATACTGGAGGACTCAAGCAATTCGTGGGTCAATCTCTACGATGCCGGCGGAGCGAAGATAGTGGAGATCAAAGCCACGATGACCAAGACCGGATATCCCCTTGCGGTAGCCCTGTCCGGAGAAGTCATGGGTGTATCCTACTTCTATGTAGATGGTGATTCCATGCGCAACAGCGTGACCTTCTATAATTTCGGCGGTATAGGAGAGAATACGTCGGATCACATTGTCAGCAGCTATGATTATGCGGATGCGGTGGTTCCTATACTCGGATTCATGAACAGTGAGACTGCTTTTGCCCTGGCCGATAACAGGCTCATGTTCTTCACGGGATCAAAAAAACCGGTCAGCTCATCGGATACACTCATCAATGAGAATATTGTCGGGGCGTACTATGGAGATACGGGGATAGGACTCATATTCTATGATACATCCGGCGAGAATAAGTACAGGCTTGATCTGTATGATACATCGGGTAAGAAGCAGATGTCCTATGCTTTTGATATCGACTTTAAGGACATACTGATCCACAGAGGACAGATATTCATATACAATGAAGACCAGTGCATTGTATTAGACAGCAACGGAAAGGAGAAGTACTCGGGCTTTTTTGACAATAAGGTTCTCAATATAAGTACAACAGACTCCAATAAGAGATATATAGCGGTTACGAGAACCTCGATCGAGACGATAGATTTTGAGTAGCGTTAATCTGACATTAATAATAGGTATAATTCTGATCGCCATAGGTATAAGAGCCGGCTTCGGGATAGGACTGACTAAGGGCTTGTCACATCTGATAGCTCTTATAGTCACAGTAGTAACACTTTTCCTTATACTGATGATCAGATCAAGCATACATTACGGGCATATAAGGAGCGGTATAGTATATATTGTGACGCTTGTAATTCTCGGAGCGGTCTATGGTGTGGTGAAGCTCATCCTTAAGTCTGCTCACAAGGTATCGGAGCTGCCAATCCTCCACCAATTGGATAAGCTGGCGGGAATAGCGGTTGGTATTATGTGGGTTGCCATAATATATATGGTAGTGATTGCCCTTGCCCACCGAGGACTGTTCGGAAGCTTCGGAGAGATGGTAGTCAAGGATGTGCATGACAGCACTATCCTTACATATATTAATGCATACAATATAATGATGCCTAAGACAAGGTAAAGGGGAAGAAACTTTGCCTGTCACAGCCAATAGGCATAGTGATCAGTTCATTAATGAAAGAAAAAAATAAAAAAAAGATTATATTCACTTCTTATTATGTCATATATACATTCTTATATATGGTTGTTTTGACTTTGTACAGCAAATCCGCCATGGAATTAGGAAGTAATGTGCACCTGTCCGTATATCTGATCGAATCTCTCTTTTGTGGGATAGGATTTTTACTGTATCCTGTTATATCCCACTTTCTAAAGAATACAAAGATCATAACCGTTATAATGTCAGTGATACTGATCACAGGATCATTTGTCGGGTATTTCACAAAGGAGATAATCACTATCAAAACAGCATGCGCTCTGACGGTTGCATCCTTGGGATACCTGGGTGGTGTGGCATATGTCGTAATGACAAAAAGCTTTACGCAGGATGCCGGAGCGGGATTCTGCATCGGAATCGGAGGAGCTATGGCTGTAGTATTACAGTTCTTGCTTCAGATCGGATATGATACGAAAGTCCTTGTACCTATACTTATAATCCCTGCGACGATCACTCTTATGATCTTTACGACTTTGACAGGAAAACCGGGTGAAGAGGAGAATATTCCCTGTCACGAGAACAAAAACATCGTAAGGATCAGATCATTGCAGATGATAGTCTTCTGTATATGTCTGATATCTCTGGCGGCCTATTATGATGATCAGGTAGCGGTAAGTATCAGTTATTATACATATCTTACTTATCCCAGGCTGTTTGTGGCTATCGGAGCCATTATGACCGGTTTATTATGGGAATATAAGGATCATATGTTTTCAAATTACCTTATGATGGGTATGGCGCTTATTGCACTGCTCATACCCGTTATGCTTAATGATGGCAGATATGGCATTGTCATTATGAGTATGTTTTATATATATGTCGGGGGATGTGTGGCGTATTTCAATCTGAGTTTTATGTATATGGCAGTGAAATGTTCACATCCCTGGATGTCGGTTATATACAGAGTACTGGATAATCTATTGACAGTACATTTTTTGGTGGTTGCGATAGGGACTCTGCCATTACTGTGGATAATGGTGATAAGTGTGGCACTGATTGGGATTTCCGCTTTAATGAGTTTATTTTTATCAAGAAGCGGAATGGAAACTGAATCGGATGAGGTACTGCTTTCGGACAACGAGAAGATTCAGGGATTCTCAGACGAATTCGGGCTGACCGATAGAGAAAGAGAAGTACTTAAGTGTCTTCTTACAGGGGATGACAAGACCGAAGCCATAGCATCACAGCTTGGTATATCAAGAAGGACTCTCACCGCCCATACGACGGCAATATATCATAAGACTGATACATCGTCCAGAATAGGATTAATGCGTAAATACATGGATTTGCTCAAATGAGCAATATACATTTTACCCCCTGTGTGATAAATGTTATGTCGTTAGTAACATATTTATCAGCATAGGAGGTATCGATCTATGAAAGTAATCTCTTTAAAAAAGGTAATGATGACATTGATAAGTGCTGCGCTTGTTGCTGTTACAATGCCTTTTTTTGCATTCAATGTAAATGCGGCAACAATATCTTTAAGCCCGGCCAGCGGATCTGTAAATCTGGGTGATTCGGTCAACTTAAGTACAACTGTAACCCCAAGCGGAGGGGCAATAAGTTCCTTATCAGGTTTTACATGGAAGACCTCAGACGGAACCGTGCACGTGCCAAATGATATTGGAGCTAATCCCAATCCCAGTACCATATCTTTTACGGGCACAGCCAATGAAGCAGGAACATTTTTGTTTACTGTTAAATATCAGATGAATGATGCATCTATCGCGACCGCAACGTATACGCTTACTGTTGCAGGCGGTTCAAGCAGTAAGAGTGAGAAAACAACCGCATCGAAAGGTCCTACCGCTGAGGAGATCAGACAGAGGGAAATCGAGGAAGCATATGAAGAATTCATCAATGAGGGTACAGCATCTGCTAACAGGACTGTTGACGGTAATAAATCTGAAGTAAACGGATTCTATTATGCAAAAAAGGTCAATGGAGTGGCAATTCAGCCGTCAGCTAATTCCGGAGCGGATACAACATCTTATGTAAGAGTATCTGATACGGATAAGAAGAAAAGCCATGCGGCTGTTGGTGTGGCTGATCTTGCAGCAGCTACTTTAAATGCTACTGTAGGTCCTTGCATTAATGTAAGTTATGGTAAGATCACAGATGGCAAATTCGTGTCCACAACGGATGGCTCGGATGGTAATATGTGGATAGGCATACCTGACAACTTTAAGGTCGCAGGTGCACGATATGCTGTTATTGCGGTCTATGAAGGAGGGACTTACAAGATCATCTATAATACCGTTTCAGCGGCAAATCCCGCAGATTCAGGCAAGATACTGGTCAGTGTTCCTAAGGCAACTTCGGCTGATGTAATGTATGCGGTAATAAGATACTGATAAAAAGCCATATCGGTTAATGAAGTATTGGATGAGGGTAACGATGAATATCGTTGCCCTCGTTGTGTATATACCTATAAATTATAAAAATGAAACATGAATTGCACACTGAAATTCCCTTCTTCTTCTCCTGTACTCTTAATTTATTTTGCGACTATAAAGGAACGTGAGTTCTTTTAAAATAAATAAACTTTACAAATTAGATAAAAACTCCAAAAAGGTGTTGACATTAGGTATTTAGGGTGTTAAGATAATCAAGCCGCACTGCGAAGGGCGGCTTTAATACACTGCAAATCTGTAGTTCCGTTATAAAGAAACGGGCAGGCAGATTCCGTTGCAAGGCAACGGACAGGTAAGGCGAGGTATATGAGATTGGCAGAGCCAATCGAATCGAGCCTGGTTCTGCCGAAGGCAGAAACCGTTGGTTCCTTGAAAACTGAACAGCAATTTGAAAACTGAACAGCAATGCAACCCTGAAAAGATTCCAAAAACACTATCGGAGGATCTGAGACCGATAGTAGGTCTGAAAGTACATCCGTGTACTTTCAAACAGACCAGACAACATCCATGTTGTCACGAATTAATTCAGAGAACGAAACGAAACCTAAACAAGGTAAAAACGGACAAATAAGCTAACGTTTGTTTGAACGGGAAAAACTTTAACATGAGAGTTTGATCCTGGCTCAGGATGAACGCTGGCGGCGTGCTTAACACATGCAAGTCGAACGAAGCGTCCCGCCCGAAGAAGAGGAGAGCTTGCTCAAATCGGACTCAATTGGGACGACTTAGTGGCGGACGGGTGAGTAACGCGTGGGTAACCTGCCTTACACAGGGGGACAACAGTTGGAAACGACTGCTAATACCGCATAAGCGCACGAAATCGCATGATAAGGTGTGAAAAGATTTATCGGTGTAAGATGGACCCGCGTCTGATTAGCTAGTTGGTGAGGTAACGGCTCACCAAGGCGACGATCAGTAGCCGACCTGAGAGGGTGACCGGCCACATTGGGACT
>CAJONG010000105.1 GCA_905235845.1 uncultured Lachnospiraceae bacterium | reverse complement strand
GTCATCAGCCTCCGGTTCTTCGTCAAGGAGCCTGAATATCCTGTCTGCTCCCGCAAGAGCCATCACAACAGAGCTTATCTGCATACTGACCTGATTGATCGGCATATTGAAGCTCTTATTGAATGTAAGGAAGCTTGCCAGTCCGCCAAGTGTCAGTCCGGTCCAACCGTTAAGAGCGAGCACTCCGCCGGTGACAGCACATATGACATAACTGATATTACCTATCTGTGAATTGATGGGTCCTAAGATATTGGAGAATTTATTGGCATTATTGGCAGAATTGAAGAGCTCCTCATTAAGCTTAGAGAATTCCTCCTTGCTCTTCTGCTCATGGCAGAATACCTTCACCACCTTCATTCCACCGATCATCTCTTCTATATAACCGTTGGTCGCTCCGAGGTTCTTCTGCTGCTTGACAAAATACTTGCCCGAGAGTCCGCCTGCGGTCTTGGCAGCAAACATTGTGATGCTTACCATCACAAGCGTCACTATGGTAAGCGGTATGCTTAAGACAATCATGCTTATGAGCACACTTACTATAGTGAATGCGGAATTCACAAGCTGTGGTATTGTCTGACTGACAATCTGCCGCAGTGTGTCGATATCATTGGTATATATACTCATGATATCTCCGTGGCTGTGTGTATCGAAGTACTTAATAGGCAGGGTCTCCATATGTGAGAACATATCATTCCTTAGATTCCTCTGCACGCCCTGGGATATACGGATCATCACCTTATTCTGTACGAAGGACGCAAGGATACCTGTTCCGTAGAAGCAGGCCACTCTCATCATTGCATGAGCTAAGGGTCCGAAATCCGGAGTATCGGTATCTATAAGGAATGGAGTGATGTAATCATCTATAAGGCTCTTGGTGAAGAGGGTTCCCTGAATATTGGCAAGCACGCTTATGACTATCATAAGGAATACGACGAAGAACAGTCCGCCGAAATCCTTGAAGATATACTTCATAAGTCTCTTAAATATCACTCCCGGATTCTCTACCGTAGGCTTTAGCCCGCGTTGTCCTCTGTTCATCGGTCCCGGCATATCACGCACCCTCCTTTCCGGCCTCATCGAAGTCTCCTCCGCCCTGCATCTGCGAATCATATACCTCTTTATAGATGGCGTTATTCTTAAGGAGGTTTTCATGAGTATCGAATCCGTCTATCTCACCGTCCTCCATGACGATGATCCTGTCCGCATCCATAACAGAGCTTATCCTCTGGGCAATGATAAGCTTGGTGGTACCCGGTATCTCTTCCCGGAAGGCCTTCCTTATCTTGGCATCCGTCGCTGTATCCACTGCGGATGTGCTGTCGTCAAGTATCAGTACCTTAGGCTTTTTAAGCAGGGCTCTTGCGATACACAGTCTCTGCTTCTGTCCTCCGGATACATTGCTTCCACCCTGTTCTATATGGGTATTGTATCTGTCCGGTAATCTCTCTATAAATTCATCCGCGCAGGCAAGCTCACATGCATGTCTGCATTCCTCATCCGTGGCGTTCTCATCACCCCATCTCAAATTATCATATATGCTGCCTGAGAAAAGTGTATTGGACTGCAGCACCACCGACACTTTATTACGAAGAGTCTGTATATCATAGTTCCTCACATCGACTCCTCCCACGCTTACGCTTCCGTCTGTCACATCGTAGAGTCTGCTTATAAGATTGACAAGAGATGTCTTGGCACTGCCCGTAGAGCCGATTATGCCTATGGTCTCTCCTGCTTTTATATGCAGATTGATATTCTTAAGCACAGGCTCCTTGGCCTCACTGTTATATGCAAATGATACATTGTTAAAATCTATGGCGCCGTCCTTAACATCATATACGGGATCATCCGGATTCTTAAGCGTACTCTCCTCATTAAGTACATCGTATATACGCTGTACGGAAGCCGAACCCATGGAGAACATGACAAACATCATGGACACTATCATAAGGCTCATAAGAATGTTCATACAGTACGCCAGAAGACTCATAAGCTGCCCTGTGGTAAGTGTCTGCGACACTATCATCTTAGCTCCCGTCCAGCTTATAAGAAGTATACAACTGTATACCGTAAGCATCATGGCAGGCGCCTGATATACCGTAGCGCCTTCAGCCTTACTGAATATATCATATATGGCCTGAGAGGCCTTTTTGAATTTGCTTACCTCTTCATCCTCTCTGACATATGCTTTGACCACTCTTATGGCTGTAACATTCTCCTGTACGGATTCATTAAGATCATCATACTTGGGGAATGCCTGTCTGAAGTATCTTGTAGCCCTTCTTAAGATGAAGAACAGTACCACGGACAGCGTAAGTACGGCTACCAGATAGATCACGGCTATCCTCGGGCTTATGACAAAGGACATAATAAGTGCAACGATCAGTGATGCCGGTGCTCTCATCATCATACGCAGGCACATCTGATAGCCCATCTGAAGAGTACTTACATCCGTCGTAAGTCTCGTTACAAGTCCTGCTGTTGAGAACTTGTCTATATTGGCGAAGGAATAGTCCTGTATATGATCAAACATCGCCTTCCTTAAGTTCTTGGCAAAGCCTGTTGATGCCTTGGCTCCGAATACGCCGCCGAGCAATCCTCCTATAAGTCCTATGGCAGCTATAACTATCATCATGCCTCCGACTCTTAAGATATGACCCATATCACCGGCATTAACACCGTCATCTATTATGGATGACATCAGATACGGTATGAACATCTCTGCTATGACCTCGATTATGATACATAGCGGAGTTGCTATGGATACAGCCTTATATTCCTTTACTTCCTGTAATATCCTCTTTAACACCTTTTTTACCTCTATACTGAATAAATGTTACTCTGCATTACCGATCCGATAATATTCTTATCGTCTCATCCTGATACTCCTTAAGCCATCCCTTCTCCTTATCATCAAGCAATGACATATCTATCAGTTCTTCGTCTATCGGGACATAGGTCAGATTCTCAAATCCAAGATAAGTATCCCCGTCCGATTCGTACCTCTTAACAACAAGCAGGGTATTCTCGGTTCGGATGCCGAACCTCCCTCCCATATATACGCCCGGTTCATCGGTAACAGTCATGCCGGGCTTAAGAACGGCTTCATAAGAGTCTTCTATATATCTCCATCTGATATTCTGCGGCCCCTCGTGGACGCTTAGGGAGTAACCCACTCCGTGTCCCGTGCCGCACTTATAATCAATTCCCTCATTCCACAGGTACTGTCTTGCAAGGATATCCAGATTACGGCCTGTACATCCCTCTATCCATGTGGCATGCATAAGTGCAAGCCAGCCCTTTAGTACCAATGTAAAGTATCTTATCTCTTCATCGGTAACAGGACCCAAGGCTATGGTACGTGTGACATCCGTCGTGGCTCCGGGATACTGTCCGCCGCAATCGGTAAGCAGCATTCCCTGTTTTTTACATACCGAATATGAATCATCATCGGCCTCATAGTGCATCATGGCTGCATTGGCTCCATAAGCAGCTATTGTGGTAAATGACAGATCAAAGCAGTCAGTCACAGACAGCCGCAATTCATCACAGAGCTTCCCTGCTTTCACTTCATCGAAGTCATCCGGGGTATATCCCTTATCCTTAATAAGTTCATCTACGGTATCGGCATATGAGGCATCAATATACTCCCTCCACTTAGCTGCATCCTCGCACTCCATTATCTTCTTGACCGCATAGATATAGCCCGTCATGGCTTTGGAATCCGATCTGAAGTATTCCTTCATGCAGCCTATCTCGATATCATTTTTGACAGCCTTAAGTATAGTAGTAGGATTAAGATGATTGACTACCGCATGCGGACCTGATGCCTTATCCATTATATCATAGACAAGAGTCGAGACCTCCCTTATATCAGCCATAATATTACCGGTATATTCATATCCCTTAAGGAAAGTATAGACATCATCATATTCCTTCAGAATGATACCGGATGATATAAGCTTATCCTTAAGCTCAGCATCCATCTTACCTGTATGTATAAAAATATAAGCCTCTGCCCCTGTGTAGCCCTTCTCCTTATCACCTTCGCCCACGTATCCTTTATCTTTTACGGATATGAACGCATAGCTTAATGCCACGGGATTATATGCGATATCTTCACCCCTTATATTAAAAAGCCACATGATATCATCGGGTCTGCTTATGAAAAGATGTCTGCATCCGTTATCCCGGATCATTCCGGATACCCGGGATAGCTTCGATACACTCTCTTCTCCCGCATACTTAAGCTCATGTTCTCTTATCCTGCCGCTTATCGCCTTCGGACGTGTGGATGATGCATCCCATATCTCTCCTGCAAGGTCATGTTCTGCATCCGCATATATATGCTTATCCTTCGTACCGTCTTCACTGTTCCTTAAGTCGGCAGATACACAGATGCATCCGTTATTAACACACTTGGATACATACTTATCGGCCATATACCGGGTAATACATCTTCCGTCATATCCGATACACTGCCCGGGATGCAAATGCGAACCGATGTAATCCTCTATGGAGGGATCTCTGTCATCCCCCTGCCGCATCATCCTTATACCGGAGCCTGTTAGCTCCTTTTCACACTGTATATAGTATCTTCCGTCTGTCCACAGAAGCGCTTCATCCCGTGTGACAATAAGCGTCCCGTTACTCCCTCTAAAGCCTGACATGTATTCCAGTACCTTATCATGGTCACTGACGTATTCGCTGTTATGAGCATCCGAAGTGGTGATGATATACATATCCACCTTCTCTTTGCTCATATGTTCCTTAAGTAACTCTATCTCTTTTTTCATACGGATTATATATTATCACATATTCCGGTCATACTGTTAATTAAATTCTTCTAAAAAAAACTGTTTTATAGTATCATAAAGAAAATAGTGTGTATCCTTAATCAAAGGAGAATGTATATGACAGATACAGGCAATAACAATATTAGGGTACTGATAGTGGATGATATGAAGGTCAACAGGATGATCTTATCTTCCATGCTCTCTTCCTACGGTATTGATTCGGATACTGTGGAAAGCGGCACGGAATGTATCAAGGCTGTTCTTGAAAAAAGCTACGATCTTATTCTTTTGGATCACAGGATGCCGGAAATCGACGGCGTGGATACTCTTATACGGCTTAAAAATATACTCATGGGGCGCAGTCAGGATATACCGGTCATATGTCATACAGGCTCGGATTCCAAGAATAATCTTAATCTCTACAGAGCAGCCGGTTTTAAGGATGTTATATTTAAGCCCATAGAACCCAAGGAGATGCTTCGTGTAATTCTTCGTTATCTTCCTGAGGATAAACTACCGTCTCTTGATCTTCCAAGTGATGAGGATGGTTCTGTATCGGATGAGCTTAATAAGCTTCCGGACTGGCTTAAGAGCAATAACGAGCTTGATATATCCGCGGGGCTTACCCGTTGCGGGTCCGCAGATGATTATATCAAAGCCCTCAGGATCTTTAAGTCTTCCATTGATGAGAAGGCGTCTGAGATCGAACGTTTTATCAAAGAAGATGATATAGATGATTATGTACTGAGAGTACATTCACTTAAGAGTATGGCTAAGCTTATAGGTGCGGACTCGCTCTCATCCATGGCAGCCGGCCTTGAACAGGCAGGGAAGGATAAAGATATATCCCTTATCAAAGCAAGTACCCATCTCTTACTTGAGGGCTACCGGTCACTTAAGGATTATCTGGCTCCTCTTGATGAGCATGTATCAGGCGCAGATTCTGACAGAGAACTTGCACCTATCTCGGAGGATGAGCTTAATGATGCATATTTGGCAATATCCGATTTTGTAAAATGCTATGATGAGGACAGTATACTTATGACACTTGACTCACTATGCGATTACTCGCTTCCGAATGAAGCTCTCATGAAGGTATCTGCCATCCAGGATGCACTCAATAAGCTTGATTGGGCAGGACTTAGAGATATCATGAATATATAAAGGATGAGGTATCATGGCATATTATAAAGGGATAATTTTTATCGAGAATAAGGAGACATTCGTCAATACGGCTGTTAAGAGCAAGCTTGATGCGGCCGGTTTTCGCGTTGTGAATGTTAAGGATGATATAGAAGATATTGAAGACAAGCGATTCGAGGGCGAGATGATCATATATAACCCAAGCGGCTCTCCATCACATATCGAGATGGTCATGCGTTATCTGGGTGAACTCAGCCGCAAGAATCATAAGAGTCTGTGTCTTTTCGGTGATTACAATTATATCGACGATGCCTTAAGAAGCGAGGAGGCTTCGAGAGTCACATCCTCCTATGTGAGGCCTGTGGATATAGATAAGTTCATTCAGGATATGCTTATTCTCTCTCAGGCTCATGATGAATTCAAACGCACCAAGAATATACTCATAATAGATGATGACAGTGATTTCCTTAATATCATCAAGGGCTGGCTCGGGCTTAAGTACTCGGTAGATGCCGTAAGGTCAAGTGCCGAGGCTCTGTTCTATCTTACCAATAACAGGCCGGATCTTATCCTTATGGACTATGAAATGCCGATATTCAACGGTGACGAACTGATGGAACAGATCCGCAAGAATCCCCATACCTATAAGATACCTGTTATATTCTTAACAGGTCATAATGATAAGGACAGCGTCATGAAGATCCTCTCACACAAGCCCGACGGATATTTGCTTAAGTCTTCCAACAAGCAGGATCTGTTGGATGCTTTGGAGCGTTTCTTCTCACAGAATATACTCATACAGAAGTCTACAACAGCTCATATATAGGTCTTCCGGTCTTCTTGCGGGTGATCTCGACTATGCCAAGTCCGGTGGTATCTATATATTGGCAGGCATCATTCTCCCCTGCGCACAGTTGCTCTATGTGTTCTGTAAGCTCCTTATTACCCTTAGGATCATCATTGATAAAGTCTATAAGGATCATACCGGACAGATTACGGAGTCTTATCTGCCTGAATATCTCATCGGCTGCCTCCATATTGACCCTGCTTATATGATCCGGATGCTTATC
>CAJONG010000104.1 GCA_905235845.1 uncultured Lachnospiraceae bacterium | reverse complement strand
CTTGATATTAACCCCCATCTCATTAGCCAGTATACATGCCAGGGTCGTCTTACCAAGGCCGGGAGGCCCGTATAATAGCACATGATCAAGGCTCTCACCTCTGCCCTTGGCTGCATCTATATAGACCTGCATGGATTCCTTGACCTTCTGCTGGCCTATATAATCCTTAAGGAATTCAGGTCGCAGTATATTCTCATTTTTAATCTCATCCGCAGCTACGGCGGTGTTAAGGATCTTACGTTCCACTTTATTCTCCGCATGATATGTCTTAATTTCCTTACCATTCACAGGCAGGACAGCATCCGACATACTGAGGGCTTATTTTGAATTGATATAATTGACAAGGCCTTCCGCATCTATTATCTTCTGCATGAACTCCGGGAACGGCTGCCCCTTAAAGCTTGTTCCTTTAGTCTCGTTTTTGATGATTCCGCTGTCAAAATCAACAGATACTTCATCTCCGTCCTCAATGCCCTTTACCGCCTCTGGACACTCAATGATGGGAAGTCCGATATTGATGGCATTCCTGTAGAATATCCTTGCGAAGGTCTCTGCTATCACACAGCTAATTCCGCACGCCTTGATAGCGATGGGCGCATGCTCTCTCGATGAGCCGCAGCCGAAGTTCTTCTCGGCCACCATGATGTCACCGGGCTTCATTCGACTTAAGAAATCCTTATCCAGATCCTCCATGCAGTGTGTGGCAAGCTCCTTAGGGTCTGAGCTGTTTAAGTATCTTGCGGGGATGATCACATCTGTATCAACATTATCTCCGTACTTTATTACTTTTCCATGTGCATTTTCCATATGATTCCACCTCAATAATATTTTATTTCGGTTTTTTCAACCGTATTCGGACCAGATTACCTTTTATCCGCTTTTGTCCTATTCATCTCCGGTTCATTTCCGGTTCATTTCCGCTTCATTTCCGGTTACTAATAAGACTGAATTTACTCTCTCTCATTCTCGACCTATATATTATTAATTTCCTTTAGGACCAAATGGCTTATTCTGCTTTCTCGTCCTATCATTCCCGGAATTCCGATAGGACTGAATCACCATTCTTCCATTCTAGTCCTATCATTCTCGGAATTTCGATAGGACTGAATCGCCATTCTTCCATTACCGTCCTAACACTTCCGGAATTACAATAGGACTGAATCGCCATTCTTCCATTCTAGTCCTATCATTCTCGGAATTCCAATAGGACTGAATCGCCATTCTTCCATTACCGTCCTAACACTTCCGGAATTTCGATAGGACTGAATCACTATTCTTCCATTCTCGTCCTAGCATTCCCGAAATTCCAATAGGACTGAATCACTATTATTCCATTCTCGTCCTAACGCTACCGGAATTTCGATAGGACCGAATCGCCATTCTTCCATTCTAGTCCTAAACGCCGTCTCAACCAAATCATACCGACTCAGGGCTTGCGATCTTGCCTGCGATGGCGCTTGCTGCGGCAACCGCAGGGGAAGCCAGATATATCTCCGATGAGATATGTCCCATACGCCCTACGAAGTTACGGTTGGTAGTGGATACGCAGCGCTCATTCTCGGCAAGTATTCCCATATAACCTCCGAGGCAGGGTCCGCACGTAGGCGTCGATACCACGCCGCCGGCTTCTATAAAGGTACGTACCAGCCCTTCTTCCATTGCATCCAAATATATCTGCTGTGTACCCGGGATTACGATAAGTCTCATACCCTCAGCCACCTTCTTACCCTTAAGGATGGAAGCAGCTATTCTAAGATCATCCATCCGTCCGTTGGTGCAGGAGCCGATGACTACCTGATCTATTACTATATCATCAGCCACAGCTTCATCAATCGTCTTAGTATTCTCCGGAAGATGAGGATAAGCCACTGTAGGCTTAAGCGCCGACAGGTCGATCTCTATAATCTCATCGTATTCCGCATCCGGATCAGCCTCATATACGACGGGCGTCCTGTCGGAATGCTCCTTAATATATTCAAGGCAAATATCATCTACCGGGAATATACCGTTCTTGCCGCCTGCCTCTATGGCCATATTGGCGATAGTGAAGCGGTCATCCATGATAAGGTACTGTATACCGTCACCGGTAAATTCCATTGACTTATACAGTGCACCATCCACGCCTATCTTACCTATGATATGGAGAATTATATCCTTGCCGCTTATCCACTTGGCAGGCTTATTCTTAAGTACGAACTTAATGGCTGAAGGCACCTTGAACCATGCAAGCCCCGTCGCCATACCGGCAGCCATATCCGTGCTCCCGACACCTGTTGAGAATGCACCTACAGCACCGTATGTGCATGTATGTGAATCCGCACCGATTATCACATCTCCTGCAACGGTAAGTCCTTTCTCAGGAAGAAGTGCATGCTCTATACCCATCTGTCCCACTTCAAAGTAGTTCGTTATATCGTTCCTCTTAGCGAACTCCCTTACACACTTACAGTGTTCTGCGGATTTGATATCCTTATTGGGTACGAAATGATCCGGCACAAGAGCTATCTTATCCTTATCGAATACACCGTCCACCTTCATCTTATCCATTTCATGTATTGCCACAGGCGAAGTAATATCATTGCCGAGCACCAGATCAAGCTTAGCCTCTATGAGTTGTCCGGCTGTTACCTCCTTAAGTCCCGCATGAGAGGCAAGGATCTTTTGTGTCATTGTCATTCCCATAATACTTTTCTCCGTTTCCTTCTTTGATATAATACCTGTTACAATTCACGCAATGCCAAAGTGACTAACTCCTCCGGAGTGATATCTTCCGTCATCTCCACCTTGCCTATCGCGCGCATTGCCTCGGATGCGCTGTATCCAAGGGTCGTAAGTACCGCAGTCGCCTCGGCTTTCACTCCCGAGCCTGCCCTTGCCGCGCTGCCCGCACCCGAACCGGGTCCTGTCTTATCGACACTTGTTATGCCGCTTAATATATCATCTGCACTCACCTTATCCTTAAGGTCTAGGATTATCCTTGCAGCCGTCTTGGCTCCGATTCCCGGAAGCTTGCTTAACGCCTTCTGATCCTGTGCGATTATAGCCACCTGTATATCATCAAGGGATGCACCCGAAAGTATACCCATGGCTCCCTTAGGTCCGACTCCGCTTACAGTAAGCAGCAGCTTGAAAAAATCGAGAGACTCCTTATCCAAGAACCCGTACAGCCACATGGCATCCTCACGGACACTCGTATATGTATATATCTTAAGTTCATCTCCCGGTATAAGCTCGCTTAGATCCCTCGCAGACATGATGATATTATACCCGATACCGTTATTCTCAAGTACGATCCCGTCATTGCCTATATGAGCCACTTTACCAATAAAATACGCGTACATGTAATATCCCTATGTTCTGACCTTATTATATTCAGTGACGGAGATGCATATATTGCACAAGCAGACAATGCGCAACGTCTGTGCCCCGGCGATGTCTTATATCGCCTTACGCACCGCTGCGTGGAGCCCTTAGCGTATAGATGATCGCATTAACGACACGATCATCTATGTGTGTCTGCGGTGTAATATATGTATCTCCGCCACATGATAAGATATAGATCTTAGTTATTGATCAGCTTGTCGTCTTCGTTATTCCAGCTATAGAGCTTACGAACCTCCTCGCCGACCTTCTCAGCGGGATGCTCAGCCGCAAGCTTTCTCATGGCCTTGAAGTGTACCTGCTTGCCTGCGGGTGACATATCAAGCAAGAAGTCCTTGGCAAAAGCACCGCTCTGGATATCGGCAAGTATCTTCTTCATTGCCTTCTTGGTATCATCCGTGATGATCTTGGGACCTGTGATGTAATCACCGTACTCGGCTGTATTGGATATAGAGTATCTCATTCCCGCGAAGCCTGACTGGTAGATAAGATCTACGATAAGCTTCATCTCATGGATACACTCAAAGTATGCATTCCTCGGATCGTATCCTGCCTCGACAAGTGTCTCAAAGCCTGCCTGCATAAGTGCGCATACACCGCCGCAAAGCACTGCCTGCTCACCGAAAAGGTCTGTCTCTGTCTCTGTACGGAAGGTTGTCTCAAGCACACCTGCTCTTGCTCCGCCGATAGCGAGCGCATAGGCAAGTGCCTTCTCAAGTGCCTTACCCGTAGCATCCTGATGAACAGCTACAAGACAGGGAACACCCTTACCTGCCTGATACTCACTTCTTACGGTATGTCCGGGGCCCTTGGGTGCTATCATTGTTACATCCACATCCTTAGGAGGCGTGATGCAGCCGAAATGTATATTGAAGCCGTGAGCGAACATGAGCATATTGCCTGCTTCGAGGTTCGGCTCGATATCCTTCTTGTAAAGGTCAGCCTGAAGCTCATCATTGATAAGTATCATTATGATATCAGCCTTCTTGGCAGCCTCAGCCGCGGTATATACCTGAAAACCCTGTGCCTCAGCCTTAGCCCAACTCTTGGAACCCTCATACAGACCGATGATGACGTTGCAGCCTGACTCCTTGGCATTGAGCGCATGTGCATGTCCCTGGCTTCCGTAACCGATGACAGCTATCGTCTGTCCTTCAAGTGCCTGCAGATTACAGTCCTGTTGATAATAAATCTTGTTCTCCATTTTCTCCTCCTGAGTAAATATACTTAATAATATTATATGATTAGAGCACTAAGCTTTGATCACCAATCAATTTTAGGATAGACAATATCATCCGTTCCTCTTCTGAGCCCCGCTATACCCGTACGGGCAAGCTCAAGTATCTCATATTCGTCCAAAAGCTCAAGAAAAGCATCTATCTTGGACTGCTTACCGGTCATCTCGACTATCAGGCCTTCCTTAGATACATCTATGATATCCGCTCCGAACACATCCGCAAGTGAACTTATCTCGGATCTGTCCCTAGGCCCTACCTTGATCTTGATAAGGGCAAGCTCCCTGTATACACTGTTCTCGGGCTTAAGCTCTCTGATATCGCATACATCCACAAGCTTACCAAGCTGCTTCTCTATCTGGTCGAGTATCTCATCGTCACCCATCGCAACCACTGTTATACGCGTAACTCTGGGATCGGCGGTGGTTCCTGCCGTGATGCTTTCGATATTATAGCCTCTTCTTGCAAAAAGACCCGATATCCTGTTAAGTACACCCGAGGTATTCTCAACAAGCAGTTGGAACACCTTCTTCTTCATCTTACCTTCCATATCATCCTCCGATTTAAAAGGGATCATGCAAAGAATGCACAATCCCTATTTTATCAATATCCGAACCTGCTGTCAATTGTATTGTCTGTTCAAATACTTACCTTTTTCCTATATTCCGTTCAAATATTTAACTGAAATACTTATCGACATAATCAGCCGGATGCTTCTTATCAAACGATCCGTACAGTAACCTCAGATGCAATCAGACATACCGTACATGCCGGGCTCTTTGCCTGCAAGGAATTTCACAGCAGTGACCGCTCCTTTAGCAAAAATACTCCTTGAATATGCCGTATGAGACAGTGTGATCACTTCATCAAGACCTGCAAATATCACATCATGATCTCCCACTATGCTTCCACCCCTTACGGAAGATATGCCAATCTCGTCTACAGGACGCTGCATACGTCTGCCTGTCCTGTCATATACATATTCACACTTCTTATCAAGGCTGTCATTAACGGCATCGGCAAGTGCAAGCGCCGTACCGCTCGGAGCATCAACCTTCATCTTATGATGCTTCTCGACCACCTCGATATCAAAGCCGGCCTCCTTAAGTACAGGGCTTATCTCCTTAAGAACTTTTATAAGCGTATTGATGCCGAGTGACATATTGCCGGATCTTAGTATCGGGATCACCTTCGATGCCTCATTGACATCCGCAAGCTGCTTATCCGAAAGTCCTGTTGTACACAGTACACACGGAAGCTTCTTATCCTTACAGTATGTAAGCAGTCCTTCTATAGCTTCCGGATTGGTGCAGTCTATAACGACATCCGCATTGACATCACATACTGCTATATCCTCATATACAGGATAATCATTCTTTTTACCGCCGAACTTATCTACACCGGCTACGATCTCCACATTCTCATCATCATTCACTACGGATGTGATCATCTGACCCATTCTTCCGTTGCATCCGTGCATAATCACTCTTATCATCAGTCTCTCTCCTGTCTCAATCTGATCATCAATCTGCCTCTTTTATCATCCAGCCTTTTTACTCGGACTCCGAACACTTGGTAAGTGATAGGGTTCCTGTTCGTGCAACTTCAAGTATGCTTATGCCCTTAAGCATCTTAAGGAACATCGCAGTTCGTTCCGGTGTATCACATATCTGTATGATCATGAGATTATTCGACATATCGACTATCGAAGCGCCCATGATCTCACAGTTCTCCATGATATCACGCCTGTTGCCCTTATTGTACTTAACCTTCACAAGCATCATCTCTCTGTTGATACCTGCACCCTCAGCATAGGTCTTGACCTTGATGACATCAAGCTTCTTGTTAAGCTGCTTCTCTATCTGCTCTATGGTCCTGTCATCACCCGTACTTACGATCGTCATCCTTGATACGCCGGGATCATCGGTCTCTCCGACAGCCAGTGAGTCAATATTAAAATTCCTTCTTGAGAAAAGTCCGGCTACCTTCATCAGTACGCCCGATCTGTTCTCAACCAATACAGAGTATATCCTTTTCATTAGATCATCCTCTCTTTTGAAATCACTTAATCTGATCCGAACTCAATGGTTTTTCGATGATTCTTCCGAGCAAATGCCCCGTTAAGAGCATCGCAAGTAACGTCTGCGATGCGCAGGGGTTAACTTGCGAGGAAAATCAGCGGAAAATGCATTGAGCGAGGATCAAGTCGTAAGCTGCTACTTCACAAGATCCATGGGATCTATTATGGCCTCAAGTATGCATGATTCCTTGGAATTAAGGAATTCATCTATTGCCTTTTTGACATTCTTCATGTTCTCAAGCCTTACATACTTCATCCCGTAGGCCTCCGCTATCTTGGATAGATCGGGATTGCCGCTTAGATCAACCACGGAGTATCTGTCATGATATGTATAGTGTTGGTATTCACGGACCATACCGAGATAATTATTGGTAAGAACTACCAC
>CAJONG010000103.1 GCA_905235845.1 uncultured Lachnospiraceae bacterium | reverse complement strand
ACCTCCTTTGGATTTTGAGTTTCGCTACTTCTATCCTAACACAAGGACCTGGTGCTTTCTCTATATTTATTTTTTCCTACAAAGACTTTACCCTACGTCTGACTTGGATAGCGTAAACTTATTGTTGGTTGGAAATAAAAAGAGAGGTTCTGAGAATACAATGGTTTCATTTATCTCCAACATTTTACTGTAACGAGCCTTCGTTGTCAAAAGATAACGATTCATCGAACTAATTACAATGAAAGGTATGAGAATCGAAAGGGTTGCATTTCGATTTACAATTCAGTGATTATCATCCCTTATAAAACTCCGCTGTCATCATGCTGTCATCATGCTGTCATCATCTTTCCACTCGAAACTGCCGCAGCCGCACAAGTGAAATTTCCAATCATTCTGTAATTCCGGTCAATCGGATTTACGTCAATCGGTAGAAATCCGTCAAGAATCTCATCCTTTGATCGGCACTCATCTCGGTCAAGTTCATACCCGTTTTTCTCAATTAATGTGATCAACTCCTGACGCTCTTCTCTGTCTTCAGTTCTCACGAACATCTCTGTCACCTCCAATTTTTCAGGGGATAAAAGACTGCGCATGGACACGGCGTGGACAGCCAATTTTTTTACATCGTCCTCTGGAAATATATTAAAGAATGCTTATAAAGCACGTAAATACACCATTCTTGTTTCAGATTAATTACATATACTCCTGTAAAAAGTTTATTTTTGCATCATATATTTATCAAGTAATGCCAACGCCCCTGCAATATCCGTTTTAATACGGGCATATCCGTCTGTCTTCTGTAAACTGTGATCCATATATAATCTACGATTGATTTCGATCATTATCGACATAACCCTTTTATCCTTGCGATAAAATCCTGTCGGAACGATACACCCAGAAAAAGGCCGATTGATATCAACACTGTATCCCCGGTCCCGGAAAAAAGTTCGTAGCTTGTCTTCTATCTCCTGTGGTGTATGTATCTCGTCTGTTCCGATGCAAATATCAGGTCTATCATAATCCTGATCATATTCATAAGGAAGTGGTTCATCATAGAAAGAGTGTCCGTCTATGATCAGACATTTGTCATACTTGCAAAGTTTCTTTCTGACAGCATGCTCAAAACGACTATGATAACTGTCATAGTATTTGGAAAGCAGCTCTTCTTTGTGACGTAGCGAAATTGTCTTTAGTCTTCTTCCGTCCGAACAGGCAGAATAGATTGCTCCCATTCCCACAGATGACATGATTTCATCGGAATCATCTCTGAATCGTTCCGGATCACAAACAAGCCGTGATACCGGGAATCGCAGCATTGTATTCCCGGTGTTATAAAGATCATCACAATAATGATCTGTCATAACATCGAGTTCATGCTGAATCCTGGATGCTATAAAATACTGAATTTCTTCCGGTGGAATGTACGTTGCGGAATGCGGTACATTGATTAGGATTGGATTGTTCTTTTGCATATAAGCCTCCTTTTTCTTCTACAAAGAGGCTGCAAAAGACATCTTTCCCATGAACAGTGTGCATAGAAAAGACCCATCGTCTCGATGGGCCTGTAAGATACAATATCATCCCCATCGATCAAGCTTTGGCACCTTACCCCTTTTGAGGCAGGTTGTCGTGCGGTCATAGGGCTTGTCCCTTGCGCACTCTTCATAGGTATTTTGTATATGTATAATTTACCACTTCTGATTTCGGTCTGCAATCATTTGTTTTACAGCGTATGTGTCACCACCCTAAGCTTTTTTATCCTCTTCGAAAGATTAATTTGCAACTGACTACATCACAGTTTTTGTGTTTTTGTGGTCAAACTGTGGTCAAAACGGTAAAACTGCGTTCTAAAATGCAGTGTCTGTGCGGCTTCCAGCCTACCCTATCAACCAGTCATACATCTCCTGATACCTGGCGGCTGATGTATACCATGAGAAGTCAGCAGCCATTCCGCGGTCTATGATCTTGTTCCATTCGCGTTTTTTATCATAATATATATGCTCTGCATAGCGGATGGTACGAAGCATCTCGTGAGCATTGTAATTACTGAATGAGAAGCCTGTTCCGGTGCTCTCATATTCATTGTATGCCTGCACCGTATCCTTAAGTCCGCCCGTCTCTCTTACGATGGGCACTGTTCCGTAGCGTAGCGCCATAAGCTGTGACAGTCCGCAGGGCTCGAAGAGTGAAGGCATCAGGAATGCATCACAAGCCGCATATATCTTGTGAGAAAGGGAATCCGAATAGTAGATATTGCCGCTCACCTTATTGCCGTACTTCCAGTCGAAGTGGCGGAACATATTCTCATATCTCTCTTCACCCGTACCAAGGACTACTATCTGTACCTTGTCCTGACACAGCTCATCCATCACATATGCGATCAGATCGAAGCCCTTCTGATCCGTCAGTCGGGACACGATACCTATCATCATGGTACCCGCATCTTTATCAAGTCCAAGTTCTTCCTGAAGCTTAAGCTTATTCTTCACCTTCTCCTTACGGAAGTTGATAGCGTTATAATTCTGCTCTATGAATTCATCCGTCTCAGGATCGAATGTCTCGTAATCTATTCCGTTGACTATGCCGCGCAGAGACCCTGCTCTGGCATTTAATAAGCCGTCGAGCCCTTCACCGTAGAATGCAGTCTTGATCTCCTCGGCATATGTATCACTTACTGTGGTGATGGCATCAGCGTATACGATACCTCCCTTTAAGAGGTTGGCATCCTTATATGCCTCAAGCTTATCCGGAGCGAAGTAATAGTCAGACAGACCGGTGATCGACTTAACATCATCTACGCCCCACTTACCCTGGAACTTAAGGTTATGTATGGTCATAACAGTCTTGATACCCTGATAGAACTCACCACCTGCGAATCTCTCATGCAGATATACGGGTAGCAGTCCGGTCTGCCAGTCATGGCAGTGTATAAGATCCGGTCTGAAGTCAATGAGCGGAAGTGACGAAAGCGCTGCTCTGCAGAAGAAAGCATACTTTTCTATCTCCCATAAGGGGTCGTCACAGTAGGGCTTCGGTCCTCCGAAATATCCCTCATTATCTATAAAGTAATACTTGATACCATCGTATTCAGCCTCTAAGATACCCACATACACGCTTCTCCAGTTAAAGTCCATATAGAAGCTCTGTCTGAATGTGAGCATGTCCTTGTACTCCTGCTTCATACAGGTATACTTGGGGATAATGACTCTTACGTCATAGTACTCTTTATCAAGGCACTTAGGCAGTGATCCAACTACATCTGCCAGTCCACCGGTCTTGATGAATGGAACACCCTCTGATGCAACGAATAGTATTTTTCTCATGTAACCCTTGTAACCTCCTAGCATTACTCCCCATTACATACCCCGTATCTTGTATTTTATCATATAACGATTCTTCTATAAAGCACTTTCTATGAGCTCTCTGGCATTCACAAGACCGGCTTCGGTCAGCTCTCCGCCTGATAAAAGCCTTGCTATCTCTTCTACCTTCTCATAAGCTCCAAGCTCCCTTATATCCGTGACCGTACTCTCATCCTCCGTATGCTTCTCTATGAGATAGTGTCTGTCGGCTCTTGCCGCTATCTGCGGCAGATGAGTGATAGCTATGACCTGATGTGTGGAAGCGAGCTTTTTCATGCTGCCGGATACATTCCATGCGGTCCTTCCGCTTATTCCGGCATCGATCTCATCGAATACAAGCGTATCCACACCTCCCTTTAAGGCAGTCACCTCCTTAAGGGCCAGCATGAATCTCGACAGTTCTCCGCCGCTTGCCACCTGACTTAAGGACTTGACAGGCTCTCCCTTATTGAATGATACCAGTATATCCGTATCGTCTGTTCCGGTTATACCAAGTCTCTTAGTATCACTCGTTACAACTATGTCCATGCTCACATTATCAAATGATAGTTCCTTAAGCTTATCCGTCATGAGCTTACACAGATTCTTAGCCGTCTTGACTCTTGCATCGTGAAGCTTGTCTGCGATCGCAAGTGCCTCTTCCTTAGCCTTATCTCTTCTAAGTATAAGTCCCGCAATATAGGCATCCAGGTCCTGCATCTTCTCAAGATACGCCTTTTTATCTTCAGCATACTTAAGCACCTCTTCTATGGTGCTGCCGTACTTATTCTTAAGGTGATTGATGGTATCAAGCCTGTTCTCGGTCTCCCTGAATTCTGCCTCCGAGAATTCCATATCATCCATATGTTCCTGTATATCACGTAAGCATCCGTCTATCATATCGGATGACGTAGACAGACTGTCGAATATATTGCTGACATTGGTGTCATATTGCGTGAGGCTGCCCAGTTCTCTGAGTGCGCTTCCGAGTATATCCGCCACTCCGCCTTCGCCTGAGATAGCTGCACTCACCTTGCCCAGACCTTCTGCTATGCGTCCTGCATTCTTCATCTTAGCATAGCTCTCTTCAAGCTCCTCATCCTCACCTGTGCTCAGTCTGGCATTCTCTATCTCCTGCACCTCGAATTCTGCAAGAGACATATCCTTATCCCTGCTGTCGGATGAATCCTGTGCACTCTTAAGCTCATCCTCCATAGCCTTGTATTCCTTATATCCTGCCTTCATCTTATCAAGCAGGGGGAGCATATCATCTGCTCCGAATCCGTCCAGGATATCCATGTAATTGCTTACATCAAGCAATTCCCTTGTATCATTCTGTCCGTGTATATCGATAAGCAGAGCCGCAAGTCTCTTAAGGTCACGTCCCGATATGATCTCACCGTTACACTTGGCTACGCTTCGGCCTTCCTGTATACGCCTTGATATGAATATGCTTCCGTCAGATTCTATGGGCAGATCCAGCTCCTTCATGCACTGTGTCACCTCTTTGCTCTTATCCATGAAGACGAGCTCTACCATTGCATGATCTGCTCCTGTCCTTATGACATCCCTGCCTGCCCTTTCTCCGAGGGCAAGCCTTACAGACCCCAGTATTATTGATTTACCGGCGCCTGTTTCACCCGTAAGGATATTGAGTCCTTCGTGCAGTTGTATCCTGCTCTCTTTGATAAGGGCAAGATTTTTCACTGTGATACTTTCTAACATATATACCTCCGTCCGTGTCTCCCTTAAGGCTAATCCCGTTCCTTATACACATGGCGGATCATAATTATCTTAATTGTCTTAACTGTCTCATCTGTTCGAAACCGCGGAGATTATCCACGGTGCCGGCTGATTCTCGAAGACATTCTTACTCGTAAGCTTGGATACGGCTATCTGTATGATCGTTATATCATTAAGTCCGAATCTCTCAAGTATTTCCCTCATGGAAGCCGCCACCTTAAAGTCCAGAGTATAGATCACGAACTCCATCTTAGGATTAAGCTTTGTGAGGAATTCAAGCTCCTGCTCAAGGCTTGCGCTTGCTACGAGCATCGTAGTATCGGGGATCGGCAGTCCACTGAAGGTATCCTCGCCCACATGGTCGACTATCTCGATATTACGCAGACCGAATTTGCTTACATTTTCCTCCATTGTCTCACGGTCGCTCTCCTTATATTCCACGGCAATGACCGTACCTTCACCGGTCATCATGGCAGCCTCTACGGCTATGGATTCGCCCGATATGACGCACAGATTCTTATCCTCATGTATCTGCATCTTGGATAGGAGCACGGAGCGTATCTCGCTTCCCACGTACTTCACCGAGCCCGAAGCGAACTTCTTATTGTCCATTCCGAACTTGATGGTGCTGCGGGCATTGGGATTGAGTACGATCATGCCCGCAGATGCATTGATACCGCGGTCGATCATATCCGAAACCTTGTCCCTCTTAATGGGGCCTGTAGGCTCCGAGCCCTCGTTATATATCACTTCGCAGTCGCCAAGTCCCACATCCCACATCTTGTAGAATATATCCTTATCACCTGCCTCGGTGAATACGAGCACACATCTGTGTGCCTCAACAGTAGGTATCAGATTCTTATTCTTCCTTGTGATATCAAGCAGCTTCACATGCTCCAGATCGATATCCGTATTGTCCGAAAAATACTGTAACCATCCGATTATGTGCTTATTGGTAAAAATCTGTTTGTCCATATTTTTCACACTGCCTCCCTTTGATAATTGTTATACCCCGGGTAACCTAATTACACTTACTTAAAAGCTCTTCCCATTTCTTATCAACATATTCCTGAGCCGCCTCTATGGTCCATTCGTTACCGGGCTTGAAGCAGTGGGCGAAGCGTCCCTGCTTTCTCATGAATTCCTCCACGGGAAGCTTATTCTTAGGCTCATAGGTGAGTCTGTACTCGCCCTCTACCACCTCATACAGCGGCCATACACAGGTATCTATGGCAGCCTTGCATATCTCAAGCAGATCCTCTGCAGGATACTGCCAGCCTCTCGGGCAGGGAGTTAATACATTGACGAATGTCGGTCCTTTTTTATATATAGCTCTGTGAGCCTTCTCATGAAAATCCTTCATATTCCCGAACATGGTAGTCTGCGCCACATACGGCGAACCATGGGCGACCACTATCTGCGTAAGATCCTTCTGAACCTGCTTCTTACCCACAGATTCCACACCTGAGGGAGTGGTGGTCGCTGATGCGAACCTCGGTGTAGCCGACGAACGCTGTGTACCCGTATTCATATATGCGTTATTGTCATAGCAGAAGTAAGTGAAGTCATGCCCTCTCTCAAGAGCTCCCGACAATGACTGGAAGCCTATATCATATGTTCCGCCGTCACCGCCTATGGCAAGTATCTTGATCTGAGTATCCTCAGCTATCTTACCCTTACGCTTCATCACATTGTATGCTGCCTCTACGCCCGATGCCGTAGCCGATGCGTTCTCGAATGCGGTATGTATGTAGGAATCCTCCCATGCGGTATACGGATACTGAAAAGACGACACCTCCAGACATCCCGTGGCATTGCAGATAACAGCCTTATCCTCCGGCTCTACCGCTCTCATCATCGCCCTGCATACGATACCCGCACCACAGCCTGCACAGAGTCTGTGGCCGGAATGGAAGCGCTCCTCTTTATTCATTTCCTCTTTAAGATTATATGCCATATTCTTTCCTCACTTCGTCCTCTGTCCCATATGCGAATAC
>CAJONG010000102.1 GCA_905235845.1 uncultured Lachnospiraceae bacterium | reverse complement strand
AATTTCGCCATGAGCATACTTAAGAGCAACAACGGCAATCCGGCATCCTGCTTAAGATATGCATTCGCTTATGAGAATCCCATTGCGGGTGAGGGACGCTTCATCCACACTTATATGAAGGATGGCAATCCCCTTCCAAGCTTCGAGGGAGAGCCTGAATGGGTAGAGATAAAGGGTGGCATAGATGAGTTCACAGACAGAGTATGGGGAAGCCTTAACGAGGAGAATAAGGTAAGTCTCTTTGTCCGTTATATAGATATTGAGAGCGGTAAGTATGAGACAAGGATAGTCAATAAGAACAAATAGGAGAAAGCCATGAAAGAACTTGAATTAAAATACGGATGTAACCCCAATCAGAAGCCTTCTAAGATATTTATGGAGGATGGATCAGAGCTTCCGATAACCGTGCTTAACGGTAAGCCCGGATATATCAATTTCCTGGATGCCTTCAACGGATGGCAGCTTGTAACTGAGCTTAAGGCGGCAACGGGGCTTCCCGCAGCTACATCCTTTAAGCATGTATCACCGGCGGGCGCTGCGGTAGGCAGACCCTTAAGCGATACCCTTAAGAAGATATACTGGGTGGATGATCTGGGTGAGCTTACTCCCCTTGCAAGTGCCTATGCCAGAGCCAGAGGCGCTGACAGGATGAGCAGCTTCGGGGATTTCATAGCCTTGTCGGATGAGTGCGACGCATGTACGGCTAATCTCATCAAAAGAGAGGTATCTGACGGTATCATAGCTCCGGGTTATTCGGATGAAGCGCTGGAGATACTTAAGAGCAAGAAGAAGGGTAATTATAATATCATCAGGATAGACCCTTCATATAAGCCTGCTCCCATAGAGCATAAGCAGGTATTCGGTATAACATTCGAGCAGGGACGCAATGAGCTTCCCATAGACGACAGCCTGCTTGAGAATATCGTGACTAAGAATAAGGAACTTCCGGACAGCGTGAAGGATGACATGAAGATAGCGCTTATCACCCTTAAGTACACGCAGTCTAATTCCGTATGCTACGTTAAGGACGGTCAGGCTATAGGTATAGGCGCAGGGCAGCAGTCAAGGGTGCATTGTACGAGACTTGCAGGCAGCAAGGCAGACAACTGGCTCCTTCGTCAGTCCCCCAAGGTACTTTCGCTTCCCTTTAAGGAGGATATCGGCAGACCCGACAGAGACAACGCCATAGACAATTATATCGGTGATGATTATATGGATGTGCTTGCTGACGGGAAGTGGGAGCATTTCTTCACGGTTAAGCCGGAGGTTTTCACCAAGGAAGAGAAGGAGACTTATCTTTCCAAGGCCACAGATGTTGTTCTTGGTTCGGATGCATTCTTCCCCTTTTCCGATAATATCGACAGAGCTGCCAAGAGTGGTGTAAAATACATCGTACAGCCCGGCGGCTCGGTAAGGGATGATATCGTGATAGAGGCCGCCGATGATTACGGTATGGTAATGGTCTGCAACGGAGTAAGGCTTTTCCATCACTGACAGGATGCAACAGCCTTAAGTTCCGTAAGGTCAGATACCAAGGAGCCCGGTATGAAGAATACATATAAGTGTCCCAACTGCGGGGCAACCATGGAAAAATACAGTTCCCAATGTCCTTTCTGCGGCTATATCAATGAAGAAGGCGCAGAACGGCAGTACATGGAGAATCTTGATAAGGTACGAAAGAAGCTCGATGTAGTGGATGAGGAAGCGGCCGAAGAGTATAAGAAGAGCTATAAAAAGCCTTTCATCATAATTGTGGTGACGCTGCTTGTATTTGCCGCCCTGGCTACAGCCTATTTTCTTTTAGAGAGTTTTGCCCAGAAGACAATACGCAGCAGAAGTAATGCTTCAAGTGAAGATATGCTTAAGGAGATGACATGGCAGAGAGAGAATTTCCCAAGATATGACAGTCTCTATGAAGCGGGAAGGTACGATGAACTGCTTGAAGCCGTGTATGCCGACTATGAGCATGATACCTATAAATGGGAGCATATGGACTTCGTCTATGTATATGGCAGATATCTCGACACTCTTAATCTGCTTGCGGATGTCGATAAGAGCGGATGGAACGAGTATGCGGCTTATACGGCGACATACAACTGTATGTTCTTCTATTACGGTAATTATGCGGAGGAACTGGATGAGGAGGAAATAGAGATACTTAAGCCCTGCAGGGATGAGATGAGTACTGTCATTAAGGAGAGACTTAGATTTACGGAAGATGAACTTGAGGAGCTTAAGGACGAAGTGATCAATCAGTATGGCAATATAGAATACGATAAGTGCAAGAAGATTGCGAAAAAGTATTATGACAGGTATCGGTGAGGATATCAGATATAGATAATGAGATAATGAGATAATGAGATAGTGAGATAGTGAGACAGTAAGCAAATGAGACAGTAAGGCAGAGGGCAGGATATGAAGTGTGAATACTGTGGCAATAACCTCGGAATAGAGGATGCAGTATGTCCGTATTGCGGTAAAGAGAACAGATTCGTTAAAAAGCATACAGGGGATATGCGTAAGTACAGCGCCGATTATGAGTCCACCAGGAAAGAGGTGCTTGGTAACAGTCGCAGATTCAATAATATGACGGTTCGTATAACCGTCATAGCGGTGCTTGCGGCGCTTATTGCGGTGACTGCGGTGGCAAGAACCCAAAGCTATGAGATAAGGGATGCAAGGGAAGAAAGACAGGTTGCAAAGCATGCCGATAAGTACAGGGCTAAGCTTGATAAGCTCATAGAAGAGAGGGATTATCTCGGAGTATTCTATTACTGTCAGGCTAACAGGATCACATACTCGGATACTCTTTCGGAGTATTACTACATAGCAGAGAGCAGCCGAAACTATAATTCATTTATGGAATATATGGATTATCTGCTTGATGAGGACGGCTTCATGGAGACATCCGAGGGTGTAAAGAATATCGAGGAGATATTCTTGGGAATGTACGGATATAAGAATCCGGGCGATTGGGAGAAAGAGAGATACTACAACGATACGGTGACGGCTTATATAGATGATCTATATGATCATATGAAGATCCTTGTAAAAGGGTATTTTAATCTGACGGATGAAGAGATGGAAGGCTTCTGGGAGTTAAGCGAGGCCAAGAGACAGATCCTTATGGAGGAAGGCTATGAAAGAAAGAGAAGATAATAAGACTGTAGCCGTTAAGGATAATACAGAGAAGAAGTATGTGCTTTTAAATGCTGTCATAGTGTGCCTGACCGTAGTACTTGCTTTTATGCTGCTTGGTCTTATCATTCATACATCACCAAGGCAGAACAGCTATTATGAGGAGCATACATCGGAAGATCTGCTTCGTGTAATGGATTATGCAAGATACCAGAGACTTTTGGAGTATAAGCATGAGAATGATGCTCTTGGCATAACGACCACTGATAATCCCGCACTTGCTGTTCCTAATGCCATATCGGATTATTATGAGGCTGCTTTTTGCTATACGGGCTATATGGCTGCGGGTTCGACGGATAAAAGTGCGGATTATAAGACACAAATGGATGAGGCAGTGGGCAGGCTTGGAGACTATTCATATATAGCCGGTGAGATCAATGAATATTTAGGGCTTGATTAGTTCTAAAAGTTCTGATACAATAGTCCGTGGCAATAAACGGGGTGTGGCTCAGTTTGGTTAGAGCGCCGTCTTAGGGAGGCGGAGGTCGCAAGTTCGAATCTTGTCACTCCGATTGAGTGAGCCGTAGATATCTACGGCTCTCTTTGTTATATAAATACTCAGATATGCATAATATCATTATTATAAGGAGATCATATGAAGTTAAGAGAATTGTTAAACAGCCGAAAGATCACGCTTTCGTTCGAGGTATTCCCTCCGAAGCTAAATGCAAGCTTCGATAATGTATATAATGCCGCTATGGGTGTGGCTAATCTTAATCCTTCATATATGAGTGTTACATGTGGTGCAGGCGGAACCACGGGTGGCAATACGCTTAAGATCGCTAAGGACATACAGGATAAGTATAAGGTCACGACAATCGCACATCTGACCTGTGTGGGAGCAACAAGGGAGAGTATAAAGGGTGAGCTTGATGACATGAGGGCAGCAGGTATAGAGAATATCCTTGCTCTTCGCGGGGACAAGCCCAAGGACTATGAGGGCGAACCCTTTAAGGATTACCATTATGCTTCACAGCTAATAGCCGATATCAGGGAATATATCGGGGATGATATCTGTATCGGAGGAGCCTGCTATCCCGAAGGCCATGTGGATGCGGTCAATAAAGCCTTGGATATAGATCACCTTAAGATGAAGGTGGATGCAGGCTGTGAATTCCTGACCACACAGATGTTTTTTGACAACAATATATTCTATAATTTTCTATACAGGGTTAAGGATAAAGGGATCACGGTTCCGGTAATACCGGGTATAATGCCTATCACAAGGGCGACGCAGGTAGCCAATGCCGTAAGTATGTCCGGAAGCAATATGCCGGAAAGATTCAGGAATCTGGTAGACCGCTTCGGTGATGATCCCGAGGCCATGCAGCAGGCAGGGATAGCCTATGCGACGGATCAGATAATCGATCTTATAGCTAACGGAGTGAATCATATACATGTGTATTCGATGAATAAACCGGAGGTTGCGAGAGCTCTTCAGAATAATCTTTCTAAAATCGTTATATAGTTTTTGCGTTTTTCATTATTAAGAAGATAAGGAATCGTAAGAAGCAATCCGAGGATGCGGCAGAAGATGGCGAATCCATGGTAACGTAAGAGGACAATTAAGTAGGGAAACAGGAAGAAGAAAAGAAGGAGAAGAGGTATGGCGATAATAAGTGACCAGCACATGCATTCAACCTATTCGGGAGATGCTAAGAACAGCATGGAGGATATGATCCTTGCGGCGATAGAGAAGGGACTGAATAATATTACTTTTACGGAGCATATGGACTTCGGTTATCCGTATGATAAGAGTAACGGAGAGTTAGACCCCGGAGACTTCGACCTTAATACCGATGCATATCTGTATGAACTGCTTACGATGAGAGCAAAGTATGAGGATAAGATAAAGATAGGCTTCGGCGTGGAGATCGGAATGGATCTTGAAGAAGTAAGGAACAATGCGATCTATGCTAAGAGCCATGAGTTCGACCTGATCATAGCAAGTCTGCATGTGGTCGATAAGGTTGATCCGTATTATCCGGAATATTTCGCGGATAAAAGCGAGGAAGAGGCATACAGGCTATACTTTGATCGTATGTATGAGAACCTTCTTAAATTCGAGAATTTTGACATACTGGGACACCTTGACTATATCGTAAGGTACGGTCCGAACAAGGATACCGATTACAGGTATGAGATATATAAGGACACAATAGATAAGATCCTTAAGTATCTGATAGAGCATGAGAAGGGACTTGAGATCAATACCGCAGGACTCAGAAAAGGGCTTAAGGATGTACATCCGACACTTGATATACTTAAGCGATATAAAGAGCTTGGAGGAGAGATTGTGACGGTTGGCTCGGATGCACACAGTGTGGGAACTATTGCGTCTGATTTTGATAAGGCTGAGGAAGCTCTGAGAGAATGCGGTTTTAGATACTACAGCATAATCGAGAACCGTATCGCTGAGTATAAGAAGCTGTCGTAGGTTTTCCCGTCATCCGATGAGGTGTCGACAGACGGGCGGACACATGTAAACATTGCGGGGTTATGATGTGATGATGGATATAGCCAGAATATATGAAGAACTGGATGCTCTTAAGTATCCGGAGATAGAAGGCTACTTAAGAGATAAGATAGCAGAAGCTAAGGAGAGGGATGCATTCGATATATACATCCCTCTCCTTAATGAACTTATAGGCTTTTTCAGGGACAGTACACAATTTGATAAGGGTGCCTCAATTAAGGAGGAATTGCTTAAAGCATTGGAAAGCTATGGGCAGCAGGATACTATGAATCAGGCAACATCCCTGCTTAATATAGCCAACTTTGACAGGGCAGCAGGAGCGTATGAGGAATCGCTTAGAGAATTCAAAAAGTGCGAGGAGATATATCATAGGCTGCTTGCAAAGGGTGATTACCTTTGGGCAGGATTATATAACAATAAGTCGCTTCTCTATCAGGAGATGGGTGATAATCTTGCGGCTATAGGTGCGCTGCAGGATGCATTGTATATAGTTAAGGAGATACCGGAGCGGGAGATTGAGGTCGCTACCACATATGTCAATATTGCCCAGTCTTTTGCATCATTAGGTCAGATTGAAGAGGCGAAGACCAATGTCGGCGAGGCGCTTAGGATATTTAAAAAGGACGGTAACAGAGATTATCATTACAGCGATCATAGGTGGGGTAGCCGGCTTCTTCGCGGGAATCGTATTTGCGCAGATCATCGGGCACACCGTTTTCGCCTCTGCTATCACCATACGGCCGATGGTGATCCCTATTGTAGTGATTCTGGTGATCCTGGTGACTCTTGCGGGGAGCATCCCGGCGATTAGAATGTTGTTGAAACTTCGTCCGGCAGAGGTATTGCACGGCAGGTAAAAGTGTGATAATAGAATGGGAGAACGTATGAAAAAGAGGAAAATGTATTTTCGGTTGATCACGGCCTCGCTCATGAGAAGACGATCCAGAATGCTGGTGGCATTGCTGGCGATCATGATCGGAGCAACGATTCTTTCCGGACTTGTTACGATCTATATAGATGTTCCCAGACAGATGGGGGCACAGTTTCGAAGCTATGGAGCAAATATGATCTTCACGGCGGAAATATATATGATCACATGACAGGACCCGATTTTTCCGTGAGCCTGAACCCTGCGGGGATCCCCGAGACTGTCAGGGCATCTGTTTCTGAAGCCGTAAATGGAGCAGGCGTAAGCGCATATCCGGAGTATGAAAACAGGGCTTTAAGGCGCGATATGCTGGATTTCCTGACATATATTGAGGGTCGGAGGTCTGACAGATGCCCGGACCTGACTCCCGACAATATACTTGCGGGAAACGGAGCTTCGGAGCTTTTAATGACGGCTGTTATGGTAACCGCACCGCGCAAAGCGGTGGTGCCCGTACCGTCCTTTTACGGCTATGAGAGAGCCT
>CAJONG010000101.1 GCA_905235845.1 uncultured Lachnospiraceae bacterium | reverse complement strand
AATAACATCAGATATCCCTTGTCATCATCCACAGGGATGACCAGCGCAACCGTGATTATGGCTATCAGTATCGCCACGTATATGTGTCCCGGAATATTGGCCAGTAGCAGAAGTATCGTGATGCCAAGACCTATGCCGCCCACGAATACATCAACTACCTCCAGACCTCTGAAAAGCTCCAGTCTGACATTGGTTTTCTTAGGTATTACTCTCATCTTCTGTCCTTCTTAACGATCATCTTCCCCCACTGAATCTCATTCCCCCGTTTAACATCTGTTGTTGCTGTTGTCTCTGCTGCATCTTTTGATGATACTTGGGATCACTTAAGCCTATGTTGTCCATAAAGCCCTCGAATCCCGCCTCGGCCTTCTGATAGGTATCCGTCTTCTTGATCTTATCGAATACATAATCCTTACCGATCCCTGCCGCAAAACTCGCAGCAGGCGCACCTACCGCAGCCCCTCTTAACTGTCTCGTGAAAGCACTGCCCGCAGCCATCGTGGCACTTTCATTCATACTGGCCATAACAGAGAGTATGGATGTCACAAGCGGTCCTGCCTGCATTACCGCGAATCCTCCGCCTATAAGGAGCATCATCTTCATCAGATAGTCACTCATAATATCCGTTCCCGGCGGGAAGAAAGCTATCTCCCCATTGAATACCTGTGCTGCCACAAGCAGATACAGATACATGGCTACGACCATGCCGTAACCCGAGAACAGCTTACCTATGAACATCTCCGACCATTTCTTATAAGCCTCCCCGTCATCAAGCGGCATCTGGCATACAAAGATCGGCCCTATTATAAGCAGAACGATCACGTCAAATATCCTGCTTACCAGTACGAACATGATAGTACCCAGTATCATTATGAAGAAAAAAGCACACCCTATGCCTATGAAGAAGTCGATCCTCGTTACATCAAAAGTATTGCTCACATCAGTCCAGTTGCGGTATGTTCTGGTCCCTTCATAGAAAGGCTTTCTGAACTTGTCTGCAAGACCATAGTCCGAAGCATCAGCGGAGCTTCCCACTGCGGCATATCTGGTACTCGAATTGTACTTACGTATCTCACCCTTGTCCTTTATAATCCTGCCATTCATATCCATAGACCCATCCTTTTCATTCAACGCATCAAGGGTCGACAGGACGAATATTGTCTTGCCTATGGATGTATTCTCACTTAATGTCAGGGCATTTGTGATACTTACCATTATCACATCACCCATCACTACTAAGAATAGTCCCATTAAAGGAATAAGTATCATGCGAAAAAGTGACTGTGTCGTCATACGCAGGACGTGACCCACGGGCTTGGACTCTGCGCCGCCCATATCCGATATGGACTTAAGGGTCGCAATTATAGCGAAGAAGAAACACAGCACCACCGATACGGCTACAACAATAAGTATAGTCTTGGTAACGAAGCCGCTCCTTACAAGTACGCTCAGAAGTGACCCTGTCTTACCGTCCGATGTAGTCACGTCACTTACACCTGCAAGTACCTTGAAGCAATCCTCAAGCATGTCCACAATGATAAGCAGATATCTCTCTATAGTATAGAAGAATCTGGCAAAGATAGTCCATAAAAGCTTGCCGGCAATCTCCACGATCTTACCGATCACGGTCTTTAATATCCCTCCGAGAACCGAATCGAAGATGAATGTGAATACCTCGCTTAAAAGACTGCTTAACCAGTTGAATACCGGATTAAGTATCTTATCAAATATATAATTGATGGCATCCTGTATCCATCCAAGCTGTACATAAGTCATAGATGCCTCCTTACTTATCCTGCTCTATGCCTAACTTGCTTTCAATCCTGCCGGATGCAGTCTGTTTAGCAAAGCCCAGAGCCTTGGACGCTCCACCCGTGACAGCTCCGAATACCTTGGCCTTAACCATCTGTGCGGGCTGTCCAAGGAACATGGCTACCTCGGGATTAATTATCTCAAGCATGAGATTCTGGCTCTTTAATACCGCATATGCGCCCGCCGCCATGAAGAAAAGCTTAAAAAGTTCCGGTGTGATACTGTCGGTGAAGCCGAAATCAATGTTATTGCCCGTTATAACATACGGAAGAATGACAAGGTAGGTCTTCATGGTGATGATCGGTCCGAATACTCCGAGCACGAATGCCACAAACATCTCTTTCCAGCGCTTGAATTTGGCTCCATCGTCAAGCGGCATCATAGCGACATAATACGGACTTACCACGAATAATATCAATATCATGAATATACGCACTATACTCTGTATTATCAGAAGTGCGAACATCAGAAGTATCATTAAAGCCTCAAGATAAGCATACAGCCAGTTGATCTTGCTTACATCAATATCCTGCAGGGCAGTGACCGTATTCTGGAAATGCTGACCGCTTGCATAAAAGGCCTCATTCTGCGGATTACGCAGTGCATCCTTAACAGACATATAGAATACAAGATCGGCAACCCTTGTGGTCGAATTGGGAGATGCCGCTCTTGTAGCCGCTATAGCCCTTTCTATCTGTGACTGTTTGGAGCCACGAAGCGGTGTGCCTTCTTCATTGGAGAACACCTGCGACACAAGCGACATTGCATCTTTAGATATGCCGTCTATGTTATTCGGCATATATATCTGTATCGAGCAGATCACCACTCCTGCAAGCTTAACAGCGAATGTACAGGCTAAAGGTATCATTATGAAGGTAAAGCATGCCTTTGATGTCTGTCTGATCACATGACTCACCGGTTTCTTAAGTTCACCGAGTCCCTCACCCATAGACTTGATCACCGCGAATATGGTGATGAGGAAGCACAGTGCGAAAGCTCCCATAGTCATCATAAGCAGCGCCCTTACCACATAATCGCTTGACATAAGCACATCGATAAGCGAATTGTTCTTCGATACATCTACCCCTTTATATCCGCTTGTTGCAACGTAATTACCGCTGCTGTTAAGTACATACACGCCTGTGGTACATGAGAACACATCGAATATCTGCTCTACGATCAGAAGGAGCTTGCATAACATAGTAAAGCCCTTGAACAGGATGTGGTTAAGCGCCGACATTATCTGTCCTGCTACAAGATCCCACAGAAAGTAGAATATCTTAAGAAGTATGGGAACAAGTACATCATTAAATATTGTTTCCAGAATGTCCGCAAGCACGTCCACGAAGCTTAAGCAGACCGGTGACATTTGCCTCATAATTGCCCTTCCTTATCTGTATCGTACAAGTTACCTGCAATATAATATACAGATTGGATCGTCTGATACCACGTTACACTGTTGATCGTAATACATTACTAACGTACTCTTACATTCGTTCGTATCCTTCGTATATACAGGAACACAGCTACCGCTATGGCTATGATCGCAAGGAATGAAAGTACCGCAAAGGCATTGATCCTGTATGTCACGGCAAAATCCTTCTCTGTCGCATTACCCGCTCCATCCTTAACTATCAGATGATACCTTCCCGGTTCCGTAACAGAGCTTACGAGATTACCTTCACTTATAACAGTCTCGCCCTTCATAAGCACCGCACTTTCTATATCTGCGGAAGCATAATCAATTGTTGCCTCATTGGGCGCACTGTTTACGGTCACCTTAGGGGAGTGAGTATCACGCTGGATATTGACAGTAGTCCTGCCCATATCATCCCTGAGATCAACCTCATATACACCATCCTCCGGCAGATGTGCCACCTTATATGTCACAAGTGCCTTATCCGTGATATCCTCATAATCATATCTCACAGCTTCTATGATCATACCCTCCGGAGCTGAGAAGACGCTTAGATCGGAGGTTGCTTTGGTGACTATCCTGAATCGCAGCATCGGTCTGTTGCCACGATAATAATTCTCATAGCTTACATCATCCAGTACAGGTATAAGTGTGTAATTGCCATCTTCCTGTATAAAATCTCCCGCTGCGTATTCCACCTGTTCACCGTTGCGATAGAGCTGAAGATCAAAATTATTATCAGCCTGGAATATAACGGAGCTGTTAGTCACCATTCCGTCAGGCACACTTGAATAGAAGGAATCTCCCGTAAGAAGACCTATCTTATAATATCCGCTTGACGGATCATATGAGGTGTTAAGCTTGGAATCCGAAGTTCTTCTGATATCACTGCTCTCTGCAGGTGCAGGCGTTACGGCATTATCCTCAGCCTGTACCGGTTCGGTCACCTCGGGCGCATTGATCGGTATCTCTTCTTCATTCACAAGATCTGCGAAGGATTCAAGCTCCGACCGGTCATCCCATTCAAGGGGTTCCCCGTCTAAGCCGGCTGTATACTGGATGCGGAAGTTGAACCTTGCACTGTTGATATTCTGTTGCCATGCAGGTACATTCTCATAGCCTTCCTCTGCATAGAAGAACTGGACATTATATGTACCCTCGGCTTCGATCTTACTCTTGCTGGCAATGGATACATCTCTTCCGTCTTTGGTCATTCTGGCCATCACACCGCTTGGAATATCGAACATAACATAGTGGTTGACTATGGTATTGTTGCTTATATTGGAATATATGGTATAGATATCCCCGAACTTCTCTTCGTATATCTTATAATCCTCATGATATGCTTCTGACAGAGACGTGGAATTGACCATGGGACCCACGGGATCGGACTCAAGTGCAGGTATATCAGGTGTAAGAGCCTTCTGCCATTGATTGTACTGATTATTGATAGCTGTATTGCCACTGACATCCGCACTGAATACGGAATTACCGGATACATCATAGGTCTGCCTTATGATACTGGCCGCCTGCTGGCTTGCGCCTAACTGTTGCTGTTGCTGTACATTATAGAGCGGATAGTATGTTATTACCCTGCGTGAACCGGCCGGCATGGATGCGGTGGATGAACCACCCGAACTTCCGACAATACTTGATACAACACCGGAAAGACCTGAACTCGCACCTGACGAAGATGAACCGGAACCTGCATACAGCGAATTAAGAGAACTGAAAAGCCCGTCTCCGGCCGATGCATATGCAGACATGCTGTTAAGCATGATGGCACACACTCCCGATAATATTACCATGGTTACTTTTAGCTTTCTTCTCATCTGTCCAATTCCTTCATCCAATAAATCTATGTTCTGATATCAGCATATGCTCTATAGTTACAGCTATACTACCAATAATACCTATGCCTCCTGGGCCAGTTCCTCTTCAATTTCCTTTTCATATCTGGCAAGAAGCTCATCCAGATCATCCTGATACGAAATATCATCATACGAAGTATCGTCATTCTCTGTATCTTCATTATCTCCTGTGTCTTGAGGATCCACCAGCAATTCTTCCATTTCCTTATCAATGTCAAAATCTATTTCAGAATCAATATCGTCGTCTGCGTAACTAACCTCAGGATCAGAATCGGGAGTAATGCCGCCATCCTCGTCCTCGTCACTACCTTCATCAAGGATCAGGTAGTTTCTCTCATCCAGATCATAGTATATATCATCCGCATAGAATACATTGTTCCTCACATCCGTCAGATCCATCTGTCCGAATTCATATAAGGGGCATTTATAGGACGGAGTGAACTTCGTCATGAGAGGGAAGTTATTGAAGGTCACGACGATGGAATTACCTGTCGACTTGGCATTATTAAGCCTTGTAAGCTCCGAAGGATATATGAGGGGTCTTACCTGCATCTGTGTGGATACATTCACATTATTGGTCTTATCCTTAAGGCCTGTTGATGTGGATGTGGTTCGAACCGTCATATTACCGCACATCTTGGAGAATTCTTCACAAGTGGGCATATCGTTGGAACCGATGAACATCTTGATACCGCAGTTACCCTTGACAATATCCGCAACGGTCTCGCCGTACACGTTCTTAAGCTGCGAGAACGACTGTACGATCATCTCGAACCATATCTTCCTTGAACGTCCGACCGTGATCATCTTGTCGAACTTATCTATCTTGGGCATATTACCGAACTCATCAAGTATAAAGTATACATTACGCGGCAGTGACAGATCCTCTCTTGCACTCGCCACCTTGATGAGAGCCTTGTATATACACAGTATGAATACGGCTGCAAGAGCATGTCTCGTATCCTTCTCATCAGGTATCTTAAGGAAGAGTGCCGTAGGCATATCAGCAAATGTAGCGGGCTGTATATCCGTAGCCGATGTAAGCGCACATAAGCCCTCATCATTGAACATGGAGAGCTTATCAAGCGCTATACTCATGTAAGATGACAGAGTCTGGTCTGCGGCCGCAAGCACCTGCCTTGAGAGGGATGTAGCCTTGGAAAGCTTATCCCTGCCCTCGAAGAAGTCCTTAAGCGCCTTATATTCATCAGCGGAATTACCGATGGCTTTATTGATATTATAGAAGCAGAACTTATCCTTGGTCATCTCAAGCTTGGGATCTTCACTGTCCTCAAGCATGGCCAAGCACACGGCAAGGATGATGGAACGGGCTCCTTTCTCCCATACGGGATCCTTCTCGTTTTCGATAGGGCACAGCACCGATACAAGGTCATTAAGATCCTCGTAGCATTCATCATATATCTTCTGTCTCTCTACTCTTATCTTGCCTATAAGATCAGCACCGGAAGCATAAGCCAGGCCTTCCCACTCATACCACTCCTCAACCTCTTCAAAGGCTTCCTTGGAATTCATAAGCTTAAGATCGGGATAATCATCTATGGAATCAGAGTGTTCCATGATCTTATCGCCCATCTTGGCATATACCTGATAATTATCATATATATCGCCCAGCGGATTCCATCTGAAGGAGCTGTACGGATCTCTTAAATCAAGCACCATACAGTTATAGCCATGATCGTGTAAGAGCTTACTGTGCATCTGGAAAAGCTCTCCCTTAGGGTCTGTACATATCATGGAAGAACCGGCTGCGGAATGACCGAGTATCTGTACCACGGGATTAACGAAAGTCGTGGTCTTACCTGAACCGGTAGCACCGATTATGATACCATGGGCCGGTGAGATGATGTTGATGTCCACATCCCTTGTACGCGGGTTATACACTGCGTATAGCGGTATACCGTCCTTCTTAAGTCCGTCAAGCTTATGGAACTGGCTCTTCGGGAAGAGCTCATTACGCTCCTTATCCGTCATGAATCTGGAATTCTCAAGCGAACTCTCTATTCTCTCATTCTTACTGCCCCTGCCGCGAAGCAGCCTGTTGGCCGAATCTACATTGGTGGAAAGCTTATATATGAAGAAGACTGCCGTTAAGAGTGCAAGCTCCACTATTCCGTATATGATCTGTTCACTTCCAAAAAGTGTACTAGCATTGATCACAAGATGAAATCCAGTGGTTGCATCCCACTCATTAAGGCTGGCAAGCAGCACTCCGGTTATGGCACCAAGTACAATGATCGCTAATATAGCCATCATTACGTTAAGCGCGATCTTCTTTATATCCAGATCAGATCCTTCTCCCATGATAATCCTCCATATTTTCCGAAATATAGTCGCCA
>CAJONG010000100.1 GCA_905235845.1 uncultured Lachnospiraceae bacterium | reverse complement strand
AACAACATCATGCTTCATGGGCAAATCCGAATTACTGCTCACACCGCAAGGTGTTAACGGTAATGATTGTTTGGGTATGGGTAACAGTATGGGGTAAAATAGCTCAATTGAAAAATACTTAAAAAGAAGGGTTTGATATAGTTTTAAACTATGGCGGATTATATACCATTACGGGCGACTTGCACAACGTTATGTATTATACATTAATATGGTATAATGTTGAAGTGATAAAACGCATAAAAGTCAGAGGATAAGAGATGAAAAATATGTCAAAACAATCATGGAAGCCGGGCAATATGTTATATCCGCTGCCTGTTGTGATGGTAAGCTGCAAGAGGAAGGATGAAAAGCCCAATATCATAACACTTGCATGGGCGGGAACCGTATGCTCCGAGCCGGCGATGGTATCCATATCAGTAAGACCGGAGAGATACTCATACGATATCATAAAAGAAAGCGGCGAATTCGTCATCAATCTGGTGACAGAGAAGCTGACAAAAGCATGTGACTGGTGCGGCGTGAGATCAGGAAGGGATCATGATAAGTATAAGGAGTTAGGTCTCACGGAATACAGGTCAGAATACATGGATACTCCTGCCATAGCTGAGAGCCCCGTGAACATATATTGCAGGGTGGTAAAGAGCGAGCCACTTGGTTCACATGATATGTTCATAGCAGAGGTTACAGGGATAACGATAGATGATTCATATATGGATGAAAGCGGTCGTTTTGAGCTTGAGCGATGCGGACTTATAGCATATTCCCATGGCGAGTATTTTTCCCTTGGTGATAAGCTTGGCAGATTCGGTTATTCGGTGAAAAAATAGCATACCTGCATATTCGTAAGACAGCCTCTCATACAGCAGGCCATCATAAAACAGTCGACAGTCTTATACCAGTCCAAGCTTAAGTGTCTGATCATAGTTTATATTATGACGGTCAAGGAACTCCTGAAGCCCTTCTATATCGGAAGGGACCTGAACCTGAGTCGGTCTGTGAGCATCACAGCCGAGTATAAAGGTCGCGCCCATCTTAGAAGCAAGGGAGAAGAATCTGTCGCAGGGATAATTGCGCCCGTCGGTAAATCCCAGAAAATTGATCTCCAGGGGTATCCTAAGGTCTATGGCTGCGGCTATAAGGTGACACATATGTCGCTTATAGGTATCATCATCACCGGTATAATTGATCAGGTCGGGGTGAGCCAGATATGAGAACATTCCTGTCTTCATACCCTCGATAGTAACATCCACATAGGCTTTAAGCTTATCCTCTTCATCCGTCGGATAGCCAACATAGAAGCCGTGGACCTCATCCGGCGCAAAATGCTGTCCCTGAATTATATAATCAAGAGGATATCTTCTAAGCTCCTTCATAAGCTTATCAAAGTAAGCCACAGAGTACTCAACCTCATATCCTATGAGTATCTTAATCCTGTCCTTGTATTCCTCACGAAGAGCCACAAGGGTGTCGGTATAATCTGCAAGCTCATCCATATCCATGCGAATGCCTGAGGTAAATCCTTCGGGATATGGCTGCGGCACATGATCCGAGAAACCAAGCTCCTTAAAGCCCTTGGCTATAGCCGCTTCTATGTATTCTCTTTCTGAGCCTGATGCATGCTTGCATCTGGTGGTGTGGGTATGATAGTTCTTGTCCATTTTAAGCCTTGTTTTGTAGCATTGGCATGCAGTGTGTACTCTGTTATGGCCTGATGCTGTATAATTTTATCAGTAAATATACGGGTGAGGATATTAATCCTTTTGAAGAATTGCTTCACATCTCCACCACAACACATAATAGTCGAGGGAATGTTTTTTTTCAAGTCCTTTATTGCCGCAAGCAGGGCGTTTGAAGGTTGTATTTATTAAGGTTTTCTAGTATGATGGATATACTCACTTTTAAGCCGACATACCGTATCCATAATACATAATACATATATGCCGGTATGTGAGCAGACAGAATATTCTACACAATCGAGGGGGTTATCTCATGAATAAGAAGGAGAGAAATTCGTTCACAGGCTCCATAGGCTTTGTCCTGGCGGCAGCAGGCAGCGCCGTAGGACTGGGCAATATATGGAGATTCCCATATCTGGCGGCCAGAGACGGCGGAGGGCTTTTCCTTATAATCTATCTGATCCTTGCACTGACCTTCGGCTTTACGCTTCTCATCACTGAGGTATCCATAGGCAGGAAGAGCAAGCAGAGTCCCCTTACCGCATATGGTGTCCTGAGTAAAAAATGGAAGCCTCTCGGTATTCTGGCTTGCATAGTTCCCATGATGATCATGCCGTACTATTGCGTGATCGGTGGATGGGTAGTCAAGTACTTCCTGGCTTTCCTTACAGGTGCCGGAGTACAGGCCGCAGAGGACGGATATTTTACCAGATTCAATACCGATACTTCCACACCTATAGGGATGATGATAGTATTCCTCTTCCTTACCATGGTGGTCGTACTGGGTGGTGTAGACAAGGGTATAGAGAAATTTTCCAAGATCATCATGCCTTTGCTGGTAGTACTTATACTCTTCATATCGATATATTCGCTTACGATATCCCATACGGATGATGCGGGTGTTACCAGAAGCGGACTTGAGGGACTTAAGATACTGTTCATACCGGAAGAGGGCTCGGCCACATTCCAGAATGTATTTTCCACCACTATGGATGCCATGGGACAGTTATTCTATAGCTTGAGTGTAGCCATGGGTATCATGATAGCCTACGGCTCTTATATGAAGGATGATATCAATCTGTCAAAGTCCGTGGGTCAGATAGAGGTGTTCGATACGGGTATCGCGTTCCTTGCGGGTGTTATGATCATACCGGCCGTCTATGTTTTCATGGGAAGGGAAGGAATGCAGGCATCAGGTCCCGGACTCATGTTCGTGTCACTGCCCAAGGTGTTCCTTCAGATGGGCAAGATGGGCAATGTGATAGGCTGCCTCTTCTTCGCCATGGTGCTCTTCGCGGCTACCACCAGTGCGGTGTCGATCTTAGAGGCTATAGTATCAAGCTTCATGGACGGCTTCCATATGGAGAGAAAGCACGCCACTCTTTTAGAGGGTGTCATAGCACTGATACTCGGAATAGTTGTATGCCTTGGATATAACAAGTTCTACTTCGAGATAACGCTTCCTAACGGTGCCGTTGCACAGGTACTTGATATCATGGACTATGTGAGCAATAATCTGCTCATGCCTGTTGTGGCTATAGGCACCTGTATACTGGTGGGATGGATACTTAAGCCGGAATATATCACGGCGGAGATTACGCGTAACGGGGAGAAGTTCGGCAGAAGAGGTCTCTATGTGATCATGATCAAATATGTGGCACCTGTGATGCTTTTGGCACTTTTGCTCAAAGCAACAGGCATTGTGTGATCGTATCTATTATGATAAAGTGGAAGCAGGGTTATTATAGCAAATGAACTGATGCGGAGGTAGATGTATTGGGAGATAAGTATATCGAAGAGATTAAGGCTGTTGATGGATATGTATGGAATATGGTGATGTCCAACGGGTACGATTGTGTCTTTGGAGCTGATGTAAGTGATGATTCCATATGGTTCTACCATGCATATAGAAGAAAAGGAGCCGGGACTGTATATAATAAGATACCGCCCGAGAAGCTTCCGCCTAAGACCTTTACCAAGTTTAAGGAGCTTCTGTATGACTTCGTGGTAAGTGAAGAGCAGGAGTCTTACGATGAGCAGTTAAGACTTGATGCCATCAGTGCGGAGGTAAAGGAGAGAGGAAGCTTTGTCCGCACCGTCCATATGACATTCGATGGGGAGAGAAAGTCTAAGTGCTTTAAGTTATATGAACATCCGGATAAGGAGAATGTACTGTTAGGGTTTGTCTATGACATATCCTTCGCCATCGACCATGACTGGATGACGGATGAATATGCAAGGCTCGGCTTCATAGAGAATGCGGAGAAGATATTGACGGAACTCCCTATAGACAAGGAACGGTATTCCCTCGTATATACCAATATCAAGGGCTTCAAGGCCATCAACGATCTGTTCGGTGAGCAGAGCGGGGATATGGTGATATTCCAGACAAGGGATATGCTTAGGACACTGCTTAAGCCCGTTATCATGGGAAGACTGGAAAATGACCATTTTGTCCTTATAACAAGGGACGAATTCTTAAGTGAGCAGGTGCTCTTAAGCCTTACCAATCAGACATATAATGAAGGCTTCAAGCAGTATGATTTCACGATAAGATGCGGTATATACCGTATTACCGGAAGAGACGTGTCGGTGAGCAAGATGGTGGACAGGGCCAAGCTTGCGGAGAAGTCGGGACTTGACAATGAGGGACACTCGCATGTGGTATATAATGATGACGTTCGTGTCAAATATGTTAAGCAGAGGGTTCTGATATCCGATATGAATAAGGCGATGGAGCTCGGCGAGTTCAAGGCTTATTATCAGGGCATCGTGGATGCGAAAACCGGGCAGATAGCAAGTGCAGAGGCGCTGGTACGATGGCAGCACGGTAAGCTTGGGATGATATCGCCGGGTGAGTTCATACCTGCCTTCGAAAGCGGCGGACAGATATCTGCTCTCGACAGATTCATGATAGAGCAGATACTTAAGTTCAATATGGACAGGGCTAAGCAGTGCAGACTGATCGTGCCCTGCGCCGTCAACCTCTCGCGCATAGACTTCTACAATACATCCCTTATGGATTATCTTGTGGATATCTATAGCAATAATGCTTTTGCAACGGATTATGTTAGGATCGAGGTTACGGAATCCGCATATGCCGATCTTGAGAAAAATGCGAGCGACTACCTTAACAGGTTCAAGGCATTAGGCGTGAAGATTCTCCTTGACGACTACGGCAGCGGTATGTCGTCATTGTCTACGCTTGAGAACTTTTCATTCGATATCGTGAAGCTTGACATGGGCTTCATACGCAAGATAGGTATACAGAATAATGCAGAGATAATCATCAGATCCACCATAGAACTGTCTCATGCCCTTGGTGCCACGGTTACGGCAGAAGGAGTGGAGACCAAGGAACAGCTTGATTTCCTTCGCAACTGCGGTTGCGACTATATACAGGGATATTACTTCTATAAGCCGCTTCCGGAGGAAGAATTCGCACAGCTTATGGGATAGGAACAATATATCGTTACTGTCCATGCACCTACAGTATGAATATATCAAAGCCGGCAAATATATCGCCGGCTTTGGTTTTATCTTCGCCTTATCACATACTTACATATAGGATTGCCTATGGAAGAGAAACGTTCTTCGTATTCCGTCATTATATTACCTGCATTCATCCTATCATCATTATGCAGATCGTAAGTCTTATCTATCAGCACAAAGTCGCTTAACTTGAGCTCATCCAGGGCAAAATCAAAGAGCTCTCTGTTATCCGTCTTGAATTCAATGATCCCTTCATCACGCAGTATATTATGGAAGCGTGCAAGGAACTGTCTTGACGGCAGGCGTCTCTTGGCATGTCTTTCCTTGGGCCATGGATCGGAGAAATTAAGGTATATCCTGTCCACCTCACCCGGAGCGAATACCTCCTCTATGGCGATGGCATCCATCAATATGAACCTCAGGTTGGGAAGGTCTCTGTCCTCTAATTTCTTAACAGCCTTGAGTAATACGCTTGAATGATTCTCTATACCTATATAATCTATATCAGGATTGGCAGCAGCAAGCTCCGTGATGAACCGTCCCTTACCCGTGCCGACTTCTATATGGAGCGGATGTATGAGCGGTTCGTCTATCCGTGAAGAATCCTCACCCATATGCAGTGTGGCAGGGTCTTTAATAATCTGTTCGGATGCCGCATCGGAGAATACGCTGTGCCAGCTTCCGCGCATAGCCTTAGGCTCCTGTATTACGAACCTGTTATTTGCGATAAGTTCTTCCGCGCCCTTAATATGTCGTAATCTCATATATATATCCCTTAATTGTGAAGTAATAGCCCGTCTACTGTAGCATACGGCAAGGAAAAAATCAATCCGACTCCATGCTTGGAATTATTCTTTTGATAGTTATATATGTGAAAATGCTATAAAGGTAGTGTGAGATTTTCACTTGCATCTGTCTTATACATATGCTATATTCACCCCAAGCACAAGAGGGAAGTATCATTAATCGGCACATCTATGCCAATTCTTATACAAAGCGTGCTTAATCCACTACTTTTTTATTAACAAATGTTGTACAATGAAAGGAGAACTTAATGATAGGTAATGCAACTTCATACACCAAAAGTTACGATGAGCTTGAATATCGTGACGACTTTATGTTCGGCAAAGTAATGGAGGATACAGAGCTTTGCCGTGAGGTATTGGAATGTCTGTTGGAAGAGCCGATAGGTGAGTTAAGCAATGTCGAGACTCAATGAGAAATGGAGATCGGGATATATGAAAGAACGAATACTATTCATGGATATGCGAAATGAAGGTCGAGAAGAGGGTCGAGAAGAGGGCCGCGAAGAGGGCCGCGAAGAACTTCTTATAGATAAGATATGCAAGAAACTTAAGAAGGGCAAATCCACTGAAGTTATCGCTGATGAGCTTGAGGAAGATATAAGGCGTATAGAAGGCATATGCAGTGTAGCGGCACAATTCGCACCGGATTATGATGTTAAAATGATAATGGAAGAGATGAATAGAGAAACCGTTATCATGTGATTGATATATAACGGATTATATAATTCAACTCCCAAGAGAATAATTCCTGTCTGCTAATGACAGATACATGAGAAGATTAAAGGAGGAGAATCCCAAAATGTGTAAAGCGGTAGATGATTTATTTGACATTACCATAATGATGTCAGACTCTTTTTGGTAAATCTTCAAAAAATCAGTAAATTAGTACTACCAAATCCCCTGGAAATGTGATAAAATAAACTCAAATACACAAATTGGCGGACTTGCAAGGATGTAAGTTAGCCGATCCGCTTCTTGAAAACGCACACTGTATATAGGAAGAAACGCATTCAGATATTGCTTCTCACGGCGATAGACCAATCATATTCCTATATATAGACATTCCGGAAGCCACATACACTATATATTGGGTCTTAATGGGAAAAATGAAAAATTTTGAATTTTTTTCAAATTAGTACTAAAGTTTTCGAAGTGCCATCCGATATATAAAGTGTAAGGCAAGGATGCAACAGACTGGTAAGGTCGTTGCAGATCCTTAAGAATAAGAAACGGATGAAACCAATAGGACAGCCTATCAGATAGGCAACAGATCACGGAGGAAAAAAATATGGTAGTACAGCACAATCTTACAGCAATGAACTCTAACAGAATGTTAGGCATCACAACAAGCTCACAGGCTAAGAGCACTGAGAAGCTCTCAAGCGGTTACAGAATCAACCGTGCAGCAGATGACGCAGCAGCTTGCTATATCAGAGAAGATGAGAAAGCAGATCAGAGGTCTTACACAGGCTTCAGCTAATGCTCAGGACGGTATCTCAGCAGTACAGACAGCAGAAGGTGCACTGAACGAAGTTCAGGATATGCTTCAGAGAATGAACGAGCTTGCAGTTAAGGCAGCTAACGGAACTAACTCAGAGTCTGACAGATCAGCCATTCAGGATGAGATAGATCAGCTTACAACTGAGATAGATCGTGTATCTACAACAACGAAGTTCAACGAGACATATCTTCTTAAGGGAAGAAATGCATCTAATGGTGTAAACGGTGAACTTAGTTATTCTACAGCGGCTGAAGGATTAAGCAAGATTAATGCGTCAACAGGCTTTGGCAAGGTGGGCGTACCTGCATTATCCAGCACCGGTTCTGTAAACGGAACAAGTTACAAGTATGGTGATATTTCTGTTGGCGGCAAGACATTCCGTCTGATAGATGTTAGCTCAATTGAGAAGACAGGTTCTACAGCAACAGCAGCTCTGGGTGGTGCGAAGTTGGCAAAGGCTGTATCTGCGGCAGGCAGTGTATCAGCATACACAAGTCTTGCAAGTCTCATGAAGGGCATAAGAGCAGCATTTGCATCAGATGTCAAGAATGTTTCTTCAACAATGACAGGCAATACACAGGAAATCAAGATAGAGGGCTTTGCAGATCTTAACAACGCAGCAGATCTTAGTCTCCATGTAGGTGCAGATTCATCTGACGATAACAAGATCAGCATGAACATAGCCAATCTGTCAGCTAGAGGACTTGGCGTTAACGGTCTTAGAGTAGATGGTGATACACCCGACA